>CAYXWW010000149.1:0-2579 GCA_964468905.1 uncultured Rhodoferax sp.
CAGCGGATTGAAAATCCGCGTGTCGGCAGTTCGATTCTGCCCCAGGCCACCAATATGAAGGCCCAACTGTTCTCAGTTGGGCCTTTTCTTTTGGTTTCATGGCGCGATTCTAGGGCTTCCGGCCCATTCTGCGCGTGCCACAAGTCTGCGCGCATGTCGCACAAACGGGGCGTTCGACTCTCGATCGGCCCCGCTTTCTCAAAAAACTATGGCAAAACAAGCGCGAAAAGCACGCGCACAACGTCAAGCAGATCAATGATTTGTGCGCGTGTCGAATCAGCGCAGTTTTGCTTCTATTCCCGTACTACCCATATTGAGTGAGCTCGTGCCATGAGCCACTGGTCCGGAATAATATTTCACTTATTGTTTTTGGATTGAAAATTTTGCACTATGCTGTCATTTTCTACCAGCTTCATGGCGGTACAAATGCCGACGAAATCAACAGACAGCGCGATCATGACTATTGGGGAGCTTGCCAACTATCTCAAAGTCACTGAGAGAACTATTTATAGGCTGGCGGGCGCTAAAAAGATTCCCTCGTTCAAGGTCGGAGGAAGTTGGCGGTTTTCAAAAGTCGATATTGATAAATGGATTGCTGAGCAATCTACTTCTATCGAGCCAAATCTAAGCAATTGAGCACTCATGTTGGATTTGCTTGAACGATTAATCGATGAAATTGGTGCACTACAAAGCAAGCTAATTCTGCTTGTCGGTAGACCACCGTCTGAAAAGACTGCATTGCTAGAAGCAATCGGGAATAAGCTTGAACTCACGCCGTTACGAATAGGGGCTGAGCTTGGTAGCAAACTTGCAGCGATTCCACAGCGCCGTCGCCAACTCCAGGCAGCTTCGATATTGCGCGAGCTGGCTGACCAGCATGCTAAGAACAACCTACTGCTGTTAGACAACATCGAACTGCTTTTTGATAGGACGCTGCAACTTGATCCGCTTGACCTGCTCAAGCAACAAGCGCGCGTGCGTCGTGTCGTGGCAGTCTGGCCTGGTCAGCTAACCGAAGGTCGCCTCACCTACGCGACCACAGGGCATCCAGAACATCAGGACTATGGCATTGACGGCCTGGTCCCATTTCCAATTTAAGGGTAAGAGAGGAATCCATGCGCTACGGCGATCTCATTCAATTCGAACCGATCGAATCGGTCATCCAGCTGCTCGACGCAAACCGGCCCGACGAAGCCAAGAAGCTCGTCGCGACCTACGTCATCTCGGATGACATGGCGGAGCGGATCGCCAAGCTCATGATCCCTCAACTCTCGTTCGACGAATCAGTTGATCACAAGGGCGTGCTAGTGGTCGGCAACTATGGCACGGGTAAATCGCACCTGATGTCAGTGCTTTCTCTGGTCGCGGAAGATCCGACCTATTTGTCGATGATCAGGCACCCGAAGGTTGCCGAAGCCGCAAAGGCAATCGCTGGCAAATTCAAGGTGCATCGCATCGAGATTTCAAGCCAGATGTCCTTACGCGACATCGTCACGCAGCAGCTCGAGTTGTTCCTCGAGCAAAACGGCGTCAACTTCACCTTCCCTCCTGCCGACAAGGTCGTAAACAATAAGGCCGCATTCGAGGACATGATGGCTGCGTTCGCCGAGGTCCATCCCAATCATGGCGTATTGCTTGTGGTCGACGAGTTCCTCGAGTACCTGCGATCCCGCAAGGACCATGACCTTGTGCTAGACCTTTCCTTCCTGCGCGAGATCGGGGAAGTCACAAAGCATCTTCGTTTCCGCTTCGTGGCCGGTGTTCAGGAGGCTATCTTTGACAGCAGTCGCTTCCAGCATGTTGCGGACAGCCTGCGCCGCGTGAAGGACCGATTCACTCAGGTCCTGTTGGCCCGACAGGATGTCAGCTTCGTGGTTGCAGAACGCCTGCTCAAGAAAACAACGGACCAACAAAACAAGATCCGGAATTACCTGACCAAGTTCGCCAAGTTCTACAGCACGATGAACGAGCGCATGGACGAGTACGTGCGCCTGTTCCCGGTCCACCCCGAGTACATCGGCACTTTCGAACGTCTGATTTTCACGGAAAAGCGAGGAGCGCTGGTCACACTGCGCGACCAGATCCAAGCGATCCTGAACACAGATGTGCCGGAGGATCGGCCAGGGCTGATCGGCTACGACAAATTCTGGGAGACTGTCACATCGAACTCCGTGCTGCGGTCCGACCCCAACATCGGTCCTGTTCTGAAGGTTTCAGAGGTCCTGACTGAGCGCATCCAGAAGGCTTTCACCCGGCCAGCCTACAAGGCGATGGCCCAGCGTGTGATTGCTGGTCTGTCAGTGCAGCGACTGACCACGGGTGGCGATATCTACGTGCCGGTCGGCCCCACTGCAACCGAGCTGCGTGACACGCTTTGCCTGTACCAGCCAGGCATTGAAGATATGGGTGGAGAGCCTGCCGATGACCTGCTGACGGCGGTCCAGACAACGCTGCGTGAGGTGGTGAAAACGGTCAATGGCCAATTCATCTCCAAGGCACCAGATACTGAGCAGTACTACCTCGACCTCAAGAAAGACGTCGACTACGACGCCCAGATCGAAAAGCGTGCCGAGGCACTG
>CAYXWW010000149.1:2589-9279 GCA_964468905.1 uncultured Rhodoferax sp.
GTCCGACGATGCACTGGACCGTGCTTACTACGGAGCAGTCAAGCAGCTCATGGAGCGCACGGACGACAGCACCTACGTGACCGGTCACTCGATCTGGCAATATCAGATCGAGTGGCAGGATCGTCGTGTTGAACGGGATGGCTACCTGTTTTTCGGGGCACCAAACGATCGCCCCACTGCACAACCCGAGCGCGACTTCTACGTCTACTTCATACAGCCTTTCGAGCCACCGCGCTTCCGTGACGAGAGCAAGTCTGACGAAGTCTTCTTCCGCCTAAAGGGACTCGATGACGCCATTCGTCGTCACCTGGCGTACTACGCCGCAGCACAAGACCTCGCATCGACTGCCAGCGGTAGCGCCAAAGGCATCTACATGGATAAGGCCAAGGACGCGCTGCGTGACATGAGCAAGTGGCTCCAAGAAAAGCAGATGACGGCGTTTGAGGTCACTTACCAGGGCAAGACCAAGACCCTTCAGGACTGGGCAAAGGGCGTCAACCTCCGCGATCGCTTGCGCCTGGGTGTCGACGAACGCGCCAACTTCCGGGACATCGTCAATGTGGTCTCGGGCATCGCTTTCAACCAGCGCTTTGCGGACTTGGCACCGGAGTACCCAACATTCTCAACGCTGGTCACTGAAGCCAACCGCAAGCAACTCGTGGGCAGTGCGCTCAAGATGCTTGCAGGTGGCGCTCGCACCAAGGACGCAAACGCCATCCTCGATGCACTGGAAATGCTCGACGGCGACCGCGTCGACGCCGGGCGCTCTCGATATGCCCAGGAGGTTCTGAGTCGCCTCAAAACCAAGGGCCACGGGCAGGTCCTCAACCGCAGCGAACTGCTTAACGGACAGACGGACGTCGAATACTTCCATCCGATCAAGTTCCGTCTTGAACCCGACCTGCTCGTCACTGTTCTCGGGGGCCTGATTTACTCCGGCGACATCGTTCTCGCCATCACTGGGGACAAGATCGACTCCGGCAAGCTCACCCTGCTGGCCGAGCGCAACCTTGAAGACCTTAAGCAGTTCAAGCACGTTGAAGCACCCAAGGAAATCAACGTAGCAGTCCTACGTTCGCTGTTCGAGCTGCTTGGCCTGTCGCCTGGGCTCGCACAGTTGGCCACCCAAGGGTCTGAAGAGCCTGTCAAGCAACTACTCGACTCCGTCGCGGAACTCGTTAGCCGTGTGCTGACTGCAGGCACGGATCTGCAAGGCAAGCTGACGTTCTGGGGCAAGCCCCTCCTGACCGAGGACGAGATCGCCGACTGGCGCAAACGACTAGAAGCCCTGAAGACGTTCACCGAAGGGCTGAGTCCTTACAACACCGTCGGAAAACTCAAGAACCTGCGGATCGGATCGGACGACATCGATGCA
The DNA here is from genome assembly GCA_964468905.1 of uncultured Rhodoferax sp. GTDB lineage: Bacteria > Pseudomonadota > Gammaproteobacteria > Burkholderiales > Burkholderiaceae_C > Allorhodoferax. The sequence goes on from CAYXWW010000149.1 coordinate 3,965, forward strand.
CAGAAAAAGAATCTTGAGGTTCTGTCTGCAGTCGAGAAGCTGCAAGAACTGATCGCCGAGTTGGGCACCACTGCGTCGTACCTGTCCCAAGCGGAAATGGTTCTCACTAGCGACCACCCCTGGGTCCAAAAGGCCCAAGCGGCTCGGAAATCAGTACTCGACAAACTCGCGACTGACCGTAGCGCACAGCACTCTGCTGAGTATCGTCAGACGCTCTCACAGCTCAAGAAAGACTACCTTACAGCCTACGTGGCTCAGCACAGCAAGGCCCGGCTCGGCGTCGCAGAGGACAAGACCAAGTCGGCACTACGTAAAGACAGCAGATTAGGTTCGATGCGTGCGCTGGCAAGTATCGAGATGATGAACACCGCCCAGCTAACTTCCTTCGAGGAGAAGCTGGACAAGCTCAAGAGTTGCGCGTCACTGGTCGAGTCGGAGTTGTCTGCAAGCCCCTACTGCCCACACTGCAGCTTCCGCCCTGCTAATGAGCAAGGGGACTTTTTGCCAGCAGCCAACGTACTGAAACAACTCGACGACGAGCTGGACAAACTGCTGGAGGGCTGGCAACAGACCCTGCTGGACAATCTCGACGACCCGATCATCCAGGCCAACTTTGACCTGCTGAAAGCTGCTGCCAGCGACTTGATCCAGAAGTTCATCGCGTCCAAGAAGCTGCCAGACCCGATCCCGCCGGAGTTTGTCAGCGCCATTCAGGAAGCGCTGTCAGGCCTTGAGAAGGTCAAAGTCTCAGGGGACGACATCCGTATGGCGCTGCTGCATGGAGGCTCCCCAGCTACCCCAGAGGATCTGCGCAAGCGCTTCGAGTCGTTCCTTACAGAGCGCTCTAAGGGCAAGGACGCGTCCAAGCTGCGATTCGTCGTGGAGTGAGCCGGTGAGCAAGACGACATCTCCAACTGCTCGACGCAGCTGGATTCCTCACCATATAGCCTGGTCTTCAGCGCAGGACCTGTTTGCCGTCGAGGTATCAGGCAAGGACCCCGATGTAGTCGAATTTATCTCGACGGGCTCATTGGACGTGTCGATCTGGCCAACCAAAAAATCTGCTCAGGCTATGAGTGCTCTGATCCATGGACCAGACTCTCTCCTGGGTCAACTCACTACAGCAGCTTGGGATCCGCGGCGACTGAAACCATTGGCAACTGGCACTCCAAGGGAAAAAAGTGTCAAGGTCCATTTTCACGGAGCCTACAGTCTCGACGGTTCAGATTCGCTCCTAATCTTTGCAAGACGGAATCCACCAGAGCAATCGCACATGTGGATTTCGCAAGCTCTGAAGACAGAGGCTGATTCCTTGTATGCGACTCACCTCGCCAAGATGGCTGATTTCGAGGATCGTGTCCGTCGCGAGAAACTCGAAAGAGAACGGCTGTACGAAAAAAGTCCAGAGTTGAAGCGGTTTGAGGGGCTCGGACCCCAAGAGCAACCCCCGTCAGTCCAAGCTAGATTGCTGCTGCACGTGTTGCCCAAGGCAGCGACATTCAGGGCTTCATCAACATTGCGGCCCGAAACACTTGACCGACGATCAATTACTGCGATCGAAGGCTCTGGGTGGCTTCCATCTCGTGATGGCACCTATTTGGGCATCGGGCCGGTCCTTGTTGGCACCAAGCCATCCTGTGTTCTGACCTGGGAGCCTTACAGCGGCCCACCTGCATATCCAGAGGTGAGATGGTCGGTTCAGCGTAGCCTGCCCCATGCCCTTCGCAGGCCAAGATTAGCGCATGTTGGACGGCCCGAGTTCGAGGGCTTCACTGAGCCGTCTGACCAACCGACGGGAACCGTAAGCGGGGTGGACAACGGGAGACAGGAATGGCTCGACTCCTTAGAGGATGTCCATCTCGACGATCGTGACTACAGAGACCGTATCGAGGGGAGCCGAAAGGACCGACAGGCACAAGGCTTCGAGGCCATCGCGTGGTTTCAGCCATACCACTCTTATTCAGAGGAAGTCTGGGGCATCTATTTTGATGCACGCAAACTGGATGATTTCGCGTTAAGTCTGTTGGATGACTTAAGGTCGCATCGCATTCAAGCATCCCCAACCCACGCAGCGCGTCTGGCGTTCGGTCTAACTTATGCGCACGAGCTGTTCCACGCTCGGGTTGAGGCTGCGCTTTCGTGGCTAGAACTTAACGCTCTGCAACCCCGTCATCTGCGTTACAAGCAGCGCGTCTATGACGCCTTGCGCGAGACGCCCGAGTGGCTGGAAGAGGCACTGGCAAACTGGTCGAGTTGGGACTGGTTTCAGTCTGTCCCCGTCCAGGCACTGTTTGCATGCGGCATGGCTAACCTCGATGGGTTACGAAAGGTAGTGGAGTCGTCACTTGACCTTTCCCCACCGGGCTATCGCGAGTGGCGTGTGGGACATCAGCCCTTCACCTGGCGAAACTTTACTACACAACTCACTACTGGGCAGGCGAAGGCCTCTGCTTCGGCTTTGGCCTTGCCTTTGGAGAGTACGCTGTGGGGTCCGTTGCCATACGACTTCCTGGCAAGCGACATCCCACTGCGATTCGTTGGTTGTGGCGTAATTGCGGATCGACTCCAGTCGCAACCGGCCACCTTCAACGTTCCGACACGGCGCGAGCTTGAAAGAGCCCTGAAGTTCTTCAGGCACATCCTTGACGCTTCGGCTGGCAAGGGCGGTCACCAAAAGTGGACTGGCCCCGACCAACGTGCTTTCATCCTTCCAACGCGAGACCCGGTGAGCGTAGGCGTCTTCAAGACGTTCCTGCAGCACCTGGGAATCGATAAAGCAACATATGTGCGCGAAGTGCGTCCTAACCTATGAATTTGGGGTTTCCCTATGAACGACCTACTCAAACACCAAAAACAAGATACCGGCCCCGTCGAGTGTCTAGGGATCAAGTTCCCCAACGAGCAGGCTCGACGCGAGCATTTTCTGAAGGTCCTTGCTGAAAAGCTGAGGGATCCAAAGTTCCGAAAACAAGACGGCTTTCCAACTGGCACAGACGAGGCAATTTTGGCTATGTCCGATCCGCCTTACTACACTGCCTGCCCGAATCCCTTCCTTCAGGATTTTGTGCGCCACTACGGCAAACAGTATGACCCAAGCGTGAAGTACAGCAGGGAGCCACAAACGGTTGACGTCACCGTGGGCAAAACAGATGCACTCTATAAGGCGCACTCCTATCACACCAAGGTCCCGCACTTAGCGATCGTCCCCTCGATCTTGCACTACACAGAGCCGGGTGACATTGTCCTAGATGCATTCGGCGGATCCGGCATGACTGGTGTTGCTGCGCAATGGTGTGGACTGGCACCGTTGGCATATCGCCATGAAGTTGAAATGGAGTGGAAGAAGCAAGGCAAACCAGCTCCAAAATGGGGGGCGCGCCGTGCAGTCATCAATGATCTTTCTCCTGCAGCCACCTTCATCGGCGCCAACTACAACATCCCAGTCGATGTAGAGGCATTTGCAAAAGCCGGCAAGCAACTTCTCAAGGAACTGGAACAGGACATTGGGTGGATGTACGAAACCACTCACTCTGATGGAAAAACTAAGGGGCAGATCGAGTACACCGTTTGGAGTGAAGTTTTTACATGTCCAGATTGTGCTGGCGAAGTAAATTTCCTTGATGAAGCGCTGGACGAGGACAGCAAAAGTGTTCGAGACGATTTCCCTTGCCCGCACTGTGGTGCTGAACTCACGAAGAAGAAGCTGGAAAAACTCTTTGAGACAACAGCCGACCCAGTTACAGGTAAAGCGATCAAAACCGCGAAACGTGTCCCTAGCTTAATTAGCTACATCGTGAATGGGAAAAAGTATGAGAAGAAGCCGGATTCCAACGATCGTCAGGTGTTGGGAAAAATTGCTTTGATCCCGTTCCCCGCTTCCTTTCCCTCAAACCGAATGATGCATGCCCCAGAAGAACAAAAAAAATGGGGGGATAAATGGCGAGCAGGTTCAGCATCGTTTTCTCATGTCCATCACCTCTTCCTGCCACGGTCTGCACAAGCCATTGGCACGCTTTGGGAGAAAGCCAATCAATATCCTGATCAGCGCATCCGAGCCTTTTTGCTGTACATGGTCGAACAATCGATTTGGGGATTCTCGATTTTGAATCGTTATCGACTCCGTGCTTATTCGCATGTGAATCAATATTTAACGGGGGTTTACTACGTGCCCTCACAGTGTGCCGAGCCTGCACCCAGCTATAACTTAGGTGGCAAACTTGACCGTTTAATAAAAGCTTTCCGAGAGTTCAGGTCTAGTAACGGGAACGCATTGATAACTACAGGCACAGCGGCAAACCTTAGTCTTGCAAATAGCAGCATCGACTACATCTTTACCGACCCACCTTTCGGTGATAACTTGGCCTATTCCGAGTTGAACTTTATCGTCGAAGCCTTTCACCGCGTATTCACACATCAGGGTCCCGAGGCTGTTATGAGTGATAGCCAGCAGAAAGGCTTGCATGAATACTACCGGTTAATGAAGGCATGCTTCTCTGAGTATTACCGAGTATTAAAGCCCGGTCGTTGGATGACGGTTGTGTTCTCAAATACACAAGCCGCGGTATGGAACGGTATTCGAACCGCATTGCAAGAGGCCGGGTTCGTTATTGCCAACGTTTCGGCTCTCAATAAGGTTCAGGGTAGTTTTAACGCGGTCTCTAACGCGACGTCTGTGAAACAGGATCTGGTGATTACCGCCTATAAACCTAATGGGGGGCTAGAAGATCGATTCGTGAAATCTGAGGGTCATATTGATTCGGTGTGGGACTTTGTCAGGACACACCTTGGTTATCTACCCTCTGTGAAAATGCGAGCCGGAGAACTGGAGTTCATTCAAGAACGAGATCCGCGCATTATTTTTGACCGTATGGTTGCGTGGTTTGTGAAGCACGGTTTCGCTGTGCCATTGTCAAGCCAAGAATTCCAGGCTGGATTAATGCAGCGCTTCGAGTCACGCGACGGCATGACATTCCTTCCAGAGCAAGCGGCGGAATATGACAAAAAACGCATGCAGGTCGCGTCAGCGCCACAGATGGAGATGTTTGTTTCCGACGAAAGAAGCGCCATTGATTGGCTTGCAGATTTCCTGAAGAAGCGGCCATCTACATATGCTGAAATCACTCCGGAATACATGCCTGTTGTCGGTGCTGCCAAGAAGAAGGGAGAGGTCATCCCCGAACTCATACGATTGCTCGACGAAAACTTCATTCAATTTGATGGCAAAGGCGAGGTGCCAAGCCAAATTCACAGTTACCTGTCCACCAATCACAAAGACTTACGAGGCTTGGACAAGACTAGCCCACAGCTAATTGCCA
>CAYXWW010000150.1:0-8075 GCA_964468905.1 uncultured Rhodoferax sp.
ACACTACTCAATGCGCTGGTGGGCCAGAAAATCAGTATCACCTCGCGCAAGGCACAGACCACCCGCCACCGTATCACGGGCATGCATACACGCGGAGCCACGCAGTTTGTGTTTGTCGACACGCCGGGCTTTCAGACGCTCCACGCCAACGCACTGAACAAATCGCTGAACAAAACCGTGCAGGGCGCGGTGGCTGATGTGGACCTGATTTTGTTTGTGGTGGAGGCGGGCAGCTTTACCCCTGCGGATGCGCGCGTGTTGGCGTTGCTAGGCAAAAACATCCCCACACTGCTCATTGCCAACAAGCTGGACAACATCCACCGCCGTGGTGATATTGCACCTTGGCTGCAAACCATGCAGGACAAGCACCAGTTTGCCGAGTTCGTGCCCATGTCGGCCAAGAACGCCAAAGACACGGAACGCTTGCTGACCATCTGCGAAAAGTATCTGCCCGAGCAAGCCTGGTGGTATGCAGAGGATGAACTCACTGACCGCAGCGAGAAGTTTTTGGCCAGCGAGCTTGTCCGCGAAAAACTGTTCCGGCTGACCGGCGACGAGTTGCCCTACACGTCCACCGTAGTCATCGACAAGTTTGACGAAGAACCTCCCCAGCGCAAAGGCCAAAAACGCCTGCTGCGCATTGCCGCCACCATCGTGGTCGAGCGTGACACGCACAAAGCCATGGTGATTGGCGACAAGGGCGAGCGCATCAAGCGCATCGGCATGGAAACCCGGGTTGAGCTGGAAAAGCTGGCCGATGCCAAGGTGTTTATCGAACTATGGGTCAAAGTGCGCTCCGGCTGGGCAGATGACGAAGCGCGGGTACGCAGCTTTGGCTACGAGTAGAAGAATCTCTGACGAGCCGGCCTATGTGCTGCACCGCTACGACTGGAGCGAGTCCAGCCTGATTCTGGAAGTGTTGACGCGCAACCATGGGCGCATTGCACTCGTGGCCAAAGGGGCCAAGCGGCCCAGTTCCAGTTTTCGCCCGGTGCTGTTGCCGCTGCAAATGCTGCATGTGGCTTTTGGTGGCGACGCGGAAATTCGCACCTTGAAGAGCGCTGAGTGGCAGGGCGGCCATGTTATGCCGACGGGTGAAGCACTGCTGTCGGGCTACTACCTGAACGAGCTATTGCTGACCTTGTTGGCGCGCGATGACCCGCACCCGGTCCTGTTCGATGTGTATGCCAATGTGGTGCGCGTGCTGGCCAGTGAACATGGCGAAGTCTTGCAGGCCGCGCTGCGCACCTACGAACTCTTGCTGCTGCGCGAGATTGGGCTGCTGCCGCAACTCGATGTGCAGACTATGACGTTGGATACGCTGGCGCTTGATGCCCGCTACTGCCTCGTGCCTGAGGGTGGTCTGCGGTTGGCGCACGACGATGATCGTGCGAGCCTGCGTGGCCAGCAATGGATGGATTTACAAGCGGGGTTGGCCGATAGTGCGCCCTTCACCACCACTTTGCGTGCCTGCGCCGTCGTCACCAGTGAACTGAGGCCGCAGCTGCGTACCCTGCTGCACTACCATTGTGGTGTCAAGACCCTGCGCACCCGCCAGATGATGATGGATATTCAATCACTATGAAAACCAAACTCTCCGTCAATCTCAACAAGGTTGCGCTGGTGCGCAATACCCGCCACCTGGGTATTCCCAGCGTCACGCGCGCAGCTACCTTGTGCCTGGAAGCCGGGGCCGCTGGCATCACCGTGCACCCGCGCCCGGACGCACGGCATATACGCGACGAAGATGTGGTCGCACTGGCCCAGCTACTGCAGGCCTGGCCCGATCGGGAATTCAACATTGAAGGCAACCCGTTTCACAACCTGATGGACTGCGTGTCGGATCTGGTGGCACGCAAGCTGCCAGTGCACCAAGTAACCTTTGTGCCCGATTCAGAAGGCCAGTTCACCAGCGACCACGGATGGGCATTCCCGCAAGATGCAGCGCGGCTCACCCCACGCATTGCCCAGGCCCATGCCCTGGGCCTGCGCGTCAGCCTGTTCATGGATGCCGACCCTGCGGCCATGGCCGCCGCCAAAGCCACCGGCGCAGACCGCGTCGAGCTGTACACCGAGCCCTACGCCGCAGCCTGGGGCACGCCCGCGCAAAATGAACAACTGCAGCGCTTCGCCAGCGCCGCGCAAGCCGCCTTGGATGCCGGTCTGGGAGTGAACGCGGGCCATGACCTCAATCGTGACAACTTGGCTGCTTTTGCCCGCACCGTGCCGGGGCTGGCCGAGGTGTCCATAGGCCACGCCCTGATTGCCGATGCGCTAGAGCTGGGATATGCCGCGACGGTGAAGGCCTATTTGGAGTGTTTGCGTGTCGGGGCTACACCCGCATGATCTACGGCATCGGCACCGACATTTGCGACGTGCGCCGCATCCGCGACAGTCTGGCGCGCCACGGCGACCGGTTTGCGGCAAAGATTCTGAGCGAAGGAGAATTCAAAACCTGGCAGAGCCGCAGCAAGCGCTGGCCCGAGCGCGGCGTGCGCTACCTCGCCACGCGCTTTTCGGCCAAAGAAGCATTTAGCAAAGCCATTGGCTTAGGGCTGCGCATGCCCATGACCTGGCGGCTGTGCGAGATTGCATCCCTACCCAGTGGCGCACCCACCATTGTGTTGCATGGCGTGCTGAAAGAATGGTTTGACGAACGCAAGCTCACGTGCCATGTCAGCGTGACGGATGAGACGGACTATGCGGCTAGCTTCTGTGTGGTGGAGCATCGCGAGGCGACGTAGTCGGGGAAGGTTTGGGTGTGAAGGGTGCTCAACAGGGCACCATTCCGATCCAGCCCCTACCAGCTGAAGATTGATCTAGCGCTTGGGCAAAACGACCATTCAGAATGTTGCGTAGAACTCATCCATTGGACATCGGCATCAGGCGAAAAGAAGGTTTTTAGGTTCTACTGCTGGTCATCGCATAGCGGACTGGGAGCGGTCTAAAAGATGCTTCCACCGTGGCGCTTCAAATGTCTATTGATCAGGCTTTGGACTGCGTGTCTCCATGCAAATTCGCAAACTATGAGGCCTCAGGAACTGACTGCAGCATCGGGCAAGTTGATGTCGTCTGTGATTGACTGGCATGTGGGAGTAGACTCACACATTTAATGACCTAAAAACCGCCTGCGCTGGTCTGCACGCAGCCGTTCAAAAAGCTTTAATCCGTCTTTGACACTGATCTCAAAAATATGCGACTGATAGCAGTTATCTTTTTGGCTTGTGGTGCGATTCCCTTGCCGGTACACGCCTGTTCACCAATGCATGGATGGAAACCTCCGACACCTCAATCTGCATATCGCGATGCCGAAGTAGTTGTCCATTTGCGCGTATTGTCTCAAGAGCAACAGGGGTTTGGATCTGTTGCTCAGGTAAAGCCTATTCGCATTTTGAAGGGCATTTTTGTGGGTGAAACGGTTTCCACCGGCGCTAGTTCAATGTGCGGAATTGAGTCGTTCAAGGTGGGTGCGGAATACGTTTTTTTCTTTAGAGGGCTGGGCGGTTTTGTCAAACCGCCAACCTACTATGTAAGTCACCTCGAGCAGCCGTGGCAAGTTACGACGGCACAGATATTGGAAGCTTTAGATGCTAAATGACCAATGTGTACTACCCAGCGTCTTCTCTCGCTGAAGGTGGGTTTTCGACTGGAATGGCTGTATTCAGGGGCACACGGACTCACCTCCGCAACACATCCATCCAAGCCCCCTGCTCCGGCGTCATCGCATCATCCTGCGTCATCATGGCTGTGGACAGGGCAGTGCGGATCTCCGTTTCTGGCACAGGCAAAGGTGCTTTGAGCAACGCATCCAACAGCTGTGTGGCCTTCACCAGCGTCTTGCCGTAGCGCTCAAAAATGGCCGACACGCTCACGTGCTCAGCCGGGTCGTCCAGCCAGCAGTCATAGTCAGTGACCAGGCCCACGGTGGCGTAGGCCATTTGGGCTTCGCGGGCCAAGAAGGCTTCGGGCACATTGGTCATGCCGACCAGGTGGCAACCGGCTTGGCGCATAAAGTGGCTTTCGGCCTGGGTGCCCAGGCGTGGGCCTTCCACGCAGGCGTAGGTGAGGCCGCGGTGGATGGCCAGGCCGGTGGCGTGGCCCGCAGCAACCACTGCATCGACCAAGGCCGCGCTTACCGGTTTTGCGGTGGATATGTGTGCCGCTACCCCGCCACCAAAGAAGGTGCGTTCGCGCTGACCCCGTGTCCAGTCAAAGTATTGCTCGGGCATGGCCAGGTCGCCCGGGCGTATCTCTAGGGCCAGACTGCCCACCGCCGAAAAGCCCAACAACATGGTTGCCCCCGCTTGCTTGAGCGCATAAATGTTGGCCCGGTAGTTCACCTCATGCGGCAGCAGGCGATGGCCCGCGCCGTGGCGGGCCAAAAACAGAACTTGCTTGTCATGCACACGGCCTTGCACCACGTCGCCCGATGGCTTGCCAAATGGTGTGTCTTGGCTAATGCGCTGGTCGATGACCAGACCTGGGAGTTCGTAGAGGCCGGTGCCTCCGATGATGGCGAGCATGGTGCAATTCTCCGGGTGAATGAAATGGCAAATTGAAGTGGCCGATGTTGCTGCAGATTGTGCGTTATTCCCTTGACCGCAACTCAGCTGGAATATGTGCTTGCAGGTGGGCTGGCAGGTGGGCCAGATCGGCGGGTTCATCGATATCGGCCACCGCATCTAGCTCGGCCCAAACCAAATGTGCCGCTGCGGCACGCTCACGTGTGGCTTGCATGACGTGCGGCGTGCTCCACTGCATCTCGCTAAATAGGAGAGGCGCGGCCCGTGTTAGCCCCACCAAGGCATAGCCGCCGTCCAGCGCAGGCACAAATACAGCTTTATGGGTATGCAATGCCGCAGCTGCTTGACGCAGCACAGCGGTGTCTAGAGAAGGCGCGTCGGTTCCCACCAGCAGCACGCGGGCATGGTTGGCTAGCCCGCGCGCCAGTGCACGGTGCATACGCGCGCCCAGGTCCCCTTCGCCTTGGATTGTCAAAGCCAATGAATGCAGGTCTGCAAGCCGCTGGAAGTTGGGGTGGCTTGCGTCAGGCGTGGTGCAAATCTCCAGGTGGTCAAAGCCCGCCGCCGCGCCCATGGCCACCGTGTGATCCAGCAGCCGCGCGGCCAATGCTGCCGCACCCCCGGGCCCTAGCGCGGGAATCAGCCGCGTTTTGGCCAGGCCTGCAACCGGTGCTTTCGCAAAAATAATGAGTGCTGTAGTCGTCATAAGCGGGGTAGGGTGCACGGGGCTGGGTGGATAGATCGCTGGATAACGGTGAGGAGGTTAGCGGTACGCCTTTGCCAAAGCCGCAGCCGGTTCACCGCGCCAGTAGCGCCACCGCAAACGCCACATCAAGATTATGGTGCGCCACACCCCCCGGCTTTCCCAGCGCCGGCCCGAGGTCTGCACCCGCGCGCGCAGGCATGCGGGCCGTGACAGTGCACCCAAGCGGCGCGAGATTTCTATGTCTTCCATCAAGGGCTGGTCGGGGAAGCCGCCCACCGCATCAAATAGCGCGCGTTGCATAAAAATAGCCTGGTCCCCGGTGGCAATGCCGCTCCAGCGGGAGCGCAGGTTCATCAGCAGCGCCACCACGCGCAGCAAGCGGGGTCCGCCTGCGATGGTCACGTCGAACCGGCCCCATCCGGCGTGACCCAATGCTTCGCGCACCAGTTGGTCTGCCATGGGGGGCAGCGCAGTATCGGCATGCAAGAACAGCAAGACATCGGTGTGGGCCTTCGCAGCGCCCGCGTTCATCTGCCGCGCACGCCCACTTGGCGAATTGATCACCACATCAGCCCCGGTAGCGGCAAGTGCCACCGTGTCGTCCGTGCTGCCACCATCCACCACGATCACCTCCGCCCCACGCGCACGCAGCGGTGCCAGCGCAGCCAGTGTGTGCGCAATGCCTGCGGCTTCGTTGAGCACCGGTATGACGATGCTGATGGATGGTTTCATGGGGTACATGCCGCAGCAGGCGTTGGCGGAGTCATCGTTGATAAAAACAGGCTGTAGCCCTCGAATAATATGCGTAAGCAGCTATCAAGTTAGTAGCATAAAAAGGTTGGATGCAAGCGCGGCTATGGCTAAAGCCAACGGCAAGGTAGCCACCCAGGACAGTAGAACCTTGCGGAGTGTGGGCCAGTGCAGCGTGTGCGCACTGGCACCCACGCCCGCAATGGAGCCCAAGGCCACGTGGGTGGTGGAAACCGGCAAGCCAAACTTACTGGCCAGCAGCACCAGGCTGGCGGTGATCAGGTTGGCACGCAGGCCTTGGGCGTGGTCCATGCTGGTCACATCGCGGCTCATGGTTTGCGCGACGCGCCCCGACAGCAAAATGCCGCCCACCGCCATGGCGGCACCGACCAAGACCATGGACACTTGCACGTTAAAAGCCTGTGCGGCCAAGAGCAAAGCGGCGAGTTTGGGCGTGTCGTTCACGGCGCGGGCAAAGCAAATCAGCATGGCCGAGCCAATGTGCAGGCGGTCCATGCTGCGCGAGATGGACACCCGGACCGGCGCGTTGAGCTGCGCACAGTCGCCCGGGCTGCCAACCACCACGTGGGGGAGTTGTAGCCCAGGTGGATGCAAGTTGGTTGCGCTTGATCCACTGGCCATGGCACCGGATAGCTGTGCGGGTGCTGGCACCACGATGCAGGCGCAGTCTTTCTCAGCAGCTTCTTTCTCAGCCGCATTTTTGGCAGTGGCCGGTGTTGATTTGCGGACCTGCATCCACCGCATCACCCCTGCGCCCAGCAGCGCCGCCAGCATGGGGCTCAGCAATAGAGGCAGCAGAAACGTTTGCGCCAATTTGCCGACATGTACTTCCCCATGCTGGGCCAAGCCCGCCCCGATGAGCCCGCCAATCAGTGCGTGCGTGGTAGAGACCGGCAGACCCAGGCGCGTGGCCAACAGAACGGTCCAGGCGGTTCCCGCTGCCACCGCCATGATGAAGGCGGGTGCGTGGGCCACGGCGTCGGGCACCAGGCCCTTGCCCGAGAACTGCTGCAGCAAGCCATCGGCCAACACCAGCGATGCCAGACTGCCCGCCAGCGCAGCCAGGGTAGCCAGCGCCAGTGCGGGCCGGTAGGCCAGCGTGTCAGAGCCCCACACGGTGGCGAAGCCCTTGAAGTTGTCGTTGGCACCATTGCTGAATGCAACGAACAGCGCCAAGCCTATCAACAACCATGTCATAGCTATCCCTTAGCAGCAGGCACCAGCTGCGGGGCTGGCAACCGTATCAAACGGCATGGCAGAGCCGCAGCCCTCAAACAGCCCATAGTGCTGGCTAAAGTCACCGATAAAGTCGAAGTGGCTGGCAAACCGCGTGTCGTGCAACATGCGCCAAGTGTTGCCGCAGACGGGGAATACTTTGCCCGTTTGAATGTCATGGTGCTTGTCGAGCACAAACCGATGGGGGTGGTTGGCAATGGTGCCGCGGTAGACCACGGCTTGCCCGTAGTCTTCACATGCTGTTTCCAGTGCGTCGATTTTGAACAAGCGGTAGGTGGCCGAGTAAAACCGTAAGTTGCCCACCAGCGGGGCCAGTGCGGGGTCGGTAATCAGCAGCGGTTGGTCGGCAGTGAGGCGCGGGTCGGCAAAGCCCTGGCGGTGTGCCAGGCGCAAAAAGTCATTCCAGTAGAGGGCGCCGCCCAGGCATTCGCCGTACAGCACTGGGTCGTTGCGCACCGCAGTGGGCACGCGGCGGTCGGCATATACATCAGAGAAATAAAACTCACCACCGTCTTTGAGCAAGCGGTGCACGCCGCGCAGCACTGCATCTTTGTCGGGTGAGAGGTTGACCACACAGTTGGATACGATCACGTCAAAGCTGCCTGGCTCTAAGCCCAGTTCATCGAGCCGCTCAATGTAGCCGTGCACAAAGCGCACATTGGCGTAGCCAAATGCAGCGCTGTGGAAGTCTTGCGTTTGTTGGGCGACGGCCAATTGCTCGTCTGTCATGTCTACGCCAACCACTTCACCAGTGGGGCCGACCAGTTGGGCCAGTGCATACACGTCGCGCCCCGAGCCGCAGCCCAGGTCCAGTACGCGGCAGCCTTCCAGCAGTGGTG
>CAYXWW010000150.1:8085-9237 GCA_964468905.1 uncultured Rhodoferax sp.
CACCAGCCCGCAGCCGTAGTAGCGGGACAGCACATCGGGGTGAATCTTGCTGAGCAAGGGCTTGAGCCATTCGGGCACCTGGCTGATGTCGCAGCAGGCGGTGGTCTTGAGGTCGCTGGAGCTTTGCAATTGGCGGCCGTAGTAGTCTTGAACAATGTCGTGCATGGTGTGGCTTTCTCTTTTGTGGTGTGTTGAATCGGTGGGAGGTGTCTCAAGGGATGGCTGTTGCAGAAAACTGGCACGGCGCATCACGCGCCACAAAGTGCAAATCTGCAAAACCCGCACGGGCGTTCTCGCCCGTGTTGTCGGTATCGGCGGCAATGGCGAGTTGCGTGGGTTGCGCCTGATCGGTGCCAAATGCCTTGCTCACATCCAACAGCACATCCCGCCGCTCAGAGACCCAGCGTCCCACCTGTTGCGGGCCCGATTGCACAACCACCATGTGCGTGCGATCGGTGTAGGCGTTGTCGCGCTCGGTGCCGATGGGGTAGCGGTTGTCCCACACATAATTCAAGGCGGCATCGGGAAGCTGCGCGCCAAAGCGGCTGCGGCCCAGCATGAGCTTGGCACGCGTGGCAAAGCCCATGGTGTTGGCGGGCATTTTGAAGCTGACGTAGACGCGGGCTGCGTAGTCGTCGCCCTGGCGAGTCGCCATATCGGCGTTTTGAAGCACAGCGTCCACGCGCCAGCGCCAGCACAATACAGGGGTTTTTTGCAGATCCACCGCCAGTGGCCGCGCAAACAGCGCCATGCTGGCCTTGGCCACCGCTTCAACGGCGGCCACGCCATCCCATAGGAGCATGCGGTATTCGGTGGCGGGTATGCGTGTGTCAAAGCGAAGCACCTGCCAGGGTGTGGGCAGGCTGCTCTGCGTGGCATCAAAGCGGCCTATCGGCTCGGTGGCGTCTTGCGCACACACCACGGTGCAGGCCAGCGACAGCGACAGTGCGATGGTGGTGGCGGTGGCCTTCATGATCGCTCCCATGCATGAAAGCGCTGGGCCCAGCGCAACAACCGCTGCGGTGCATGGGCGCGCTTCCATTCCCCTGCTGCATACTTGTTGGCTTCTGCCAGGGTAGGGTAGGTGTGGATGGTGCCCAGGATTTTGTTCAGGCCCAGGCCGTGCTTCATGGCCAGCACATATTCGGCCAG
>CAYXWW010000151.1:0-9022 GCA_964468905.1 uncultured Rhodoferax sp.
GGTGGCGGCCTGCTTATTCCGCATCCCAATGGAATTGTCATACACCCGGACGTCGTGATTGGGCCCAATTGCTTGCTGTTCCAGCAAGTGACCATTGGGCAAAGTAAAGGCGGCGTTCCGATTCTAGGGGGGCATGTTGACATAGGAGCGGGCGCCAAGGTTTTGGGCCCCATCACGATTGGTGATCATGCGGCAATTGGAGCAAATGCGGTGGTCCTTCAGCATGTAGCGGCGGGGGCAACGGCTGTCGGAATTCCAGCCACAATTGTTTCGCCAAGGTAGCTTCGATGGCCCATTCCAGAATTGTCAATTTTGCAGAGATTGCCGACCCAGAATGGACTTTCTTGAAGGACGTGATTCAGACCAAGGACGCAACTTGGAGCTTTTATTCCGCCAGGCCAAAGTACTGGTTAGAACAAATCATTAAACGCCCCAACCTTGCTCGAATAAGGGCAAGTATTCAGACCGGCTTGCGTGCACGCGGCGGTGCGGCGGACCTGATCATTTCTCATCTCCCGCGCGCCACACTGTGGTCAGCGCTATTCGCCGCACTTTTTCGAACGCAGGCGAGGCACTTGGCGTTTTCCTTCAATTTCACAGATTTGCCAACAGGTCTAACCATGAAATTGATGCGATATGCATTTAGAAGTGTAGACCGCTTCGTGGTTTTTTCCGAATCTGAACGACATCTCTACGCAGCGTATTTCGCGTTGGATATTGGTAAATTTGACGCGATACCCTGGTGTATGAATAAGCCTAAGACCGTCGATCTCTTTGGCAAACTTCCCCCGAAATTCATTTGTGCTGTTGGGGGGGAAGGGCGCGACTACAGGTCATTGGCAATGGCTGCACAAACGTTGCCAGATGTTCCGATTGTTGTTGTGGTGCGACCCAATAGCCTGGCTGGCATTCAACTCCCCAAAAACTTCATTGTGTTTACAGACATCAAGAATGAAGAGTTTTGGGGTGTTGTTGAGAAAGCAAGTTTTGTAGTCTTGCCGTTAAATGATTCCAATACCAATTGTGGACATATTTCAATTGTGGGCAGCCAAATTTTTGGCAAACCAGTTGTATCAACCTACTCGTCGGGAACTGCAGAGTATCTGTGCCACGGTCATAACGCCTTGTTGAGTGCCGCAGGCGACTGCGACGCACTTGCTGAGAATATCCAGAAGCTGTGGAGTGACGAAGGTTTGTATGCCAAGCTGGCAGCATGCATCTCCCACGATAGTGAAAAATACTGCATTGATAATTGGGCGAAATACTTAGATAGCTATTTGCATCAATTGATGATGCATTCGACTACCAAGAGCTAACGTAAGTCGACGTAAGGCTAACTTATAGGCATCAACTCGTGCATTGCGCACGCGCCCGAATGGGCACAATGGCAGGCTTACACAGTTTTGCAATGAAGGAGACGCCAATGGCTGTCAACAATGTCAAGATCTATAGCGCGACACTTGCGCTTTGCGCATGGGTGGTGGCCTGTGGTGGCGGTCAGTCGGGCGGCATTGCTGCCACTCCTGCCCCATCTACCGAGGTTGCTCAGGCGGTCACTGTTCAAAAACTGCCACGGGTGGGTATGGGCATTGGTGGTCTCAGCTATTGGGACAGGAGCTATGCAATGGCCGATGTTGGTCGCCAGGCGCAGCCCCGTGGGTTGGATTGGTCCTATGACGTTGCTGCAGATTCCGATGGCAATCCGGGAAAAGACTTCCAATTAATCTATTCAGCCGCCAAGATTGCGGCTGGCACATACAAGTTGAGTTTTTCGGGGCGAGCCGTGATCAGTGCAGGTGGTGCCGGGACTGTGCAAAACGCGCGGTACGACGCAGCGAGCAACACGACCAAGGCAGATTTAGTTTTGGCTAATGACGCTACCGGCAACGTATGGTTGGTCTTCAAGGATACCTATCGGACTGCGACATCTGCAAAGGGTGACGGCCTGACCAATATTCACTTATGGCGCCCAGGCTACGCAACGGACGGTTCAGCGGTATTCACGAACGAATTTCTCGCTGCAATGAAGAAGTTCAAAATTCTTCGCGGCATGGATTTTGTAAGCGCCAATACAAACCCGCAAGCTACATGGGCAGAACGCACCAAACCCAATTTCTTCGGACTGCCGGGTGACAAGGGGCAATCCTGGGAATTGCTGGTGGCCATGGCCAATGCGGCAGATCGTGATGTCTGGATCAACGTACCGGTCAAGGCTGATGACGATTACATCCGCAAGCTCGCTCAATTGGTGCGGTTTGGCAGTGACGGTATTCAGCCATACACCAGCGTGCAAGCCAATCCCGTTTTCCCCCCGCTTAAAGCTGGATTGAATGTGTATCTTGAATATGGCAATGAGGTGTGGAATTCCGGGCCGGGATTCTCAGGATTCCGATGGGCACTGGAGATGGCAAACGCCAACAAATCAAATGCAACCCATCCGATTGCATTTGACGGTCCGCTCACTGACCAATATCTCGCACTGAGGCGATGGGTCGCATTTCGGTCAGCCACAATCAGCCTGATCTTCAGAGAGACCTTTGGCGATGCGGCCATGATGGCCAAGGTACGCCCAATATTGGCGAGCCAAGTAGGCAATGGAAATTTGTACCTTTCGCTTGGATTGCAATGGGCGCAATCGTTCTATGGGCAAATCCGACAAACGCCACCGTTGAACACCGTGGCGCGCAAGCCTAGCGACATTTGGTACGGAGGTGGTGGCGCAGCCTATTACGACGCAAGCCTGGATCCCAAAGACGCCAACGCTTCGACGTTGGACACGTATTTCGCAACCTTACCTACGCCCACATTTGCAAAGAGTTCTGTCACCGACTCCATTTGGACGCACGGTTATGGATTGAAATATGTTGCTTATGAAGGCGGGCCTGGACCCGGGGGGAGTCCATTGGGATCGGCAACCGCTGCCGCGGTATCGCCAGTCTTTAACAATGACCCCCGAATGCGCGACCGCATGGTGCTGGCACAAGACATTTGGGATCAAGCTGGTGGTGATGAGTTGGTTTATTACGTTTACAGCAGTTCCGCACCCTGGAGCTTTACCAATGAATTGGTCCAGCAAGTTGTATCAGATACCAACTCGATCAAGCTGCAAGCGATTGACGCCATCAATGTAAAAGCCAAGCCAGCGGTGACCTTGGGCAATGTGGTGCCAGCGAGTATTTACCTGAAAGATGCAGCCTCTCAAACCATCGCTTCCGATGGCGCTACATGGGCGTTGGGCGGCACGGTGTATTTGCTGCGCCCCAACGCGGTAAATCCGTCGCCGTACATTCTGGTGCCAATTCGTACCAATAGCGCAGGTACATACCGTGTCTCGATCAATGTGGGTGCCAAGGTAACCGGTAGCGTTGCATTGTTTGTCAATGGCACACGCAATGGGTCCATCAATGTGTCGCCAGACGACACTGGCACAGCTGCAGTAAGTTCTAAAGTAACTGTGGCCTTACCCGCTGGCCTATCAGTGTTACGGCTGGATTCACCGACTGGCTCTGGTGATATCTTTGTCAAGGACATCGTGGTGGAATAGTAAAAATCACCACTTAGGCAATGAACGCGTCCATTCTCATCACCGGCGGTGCCGGCTACATCGGTACCCATACTTGCGTAGAGTTGCTCGACGCGGGCTATACCGTCACCGTGTTTGACAGCTATTGCAACAGCAAGCCCGAAGCATTGGACCGTGTTGAGCGTATTACTAGTAAACCGGTGCAGCGCATAGTAGGCGATGTGCGCGACCGCGCAGCGCTTGAGGCTGCGCTGCGTCAGAGTGGAGCCACGGCGGTTATTCATTTCGCGGGTCTCAAGGCCGTGGGCGAGTCGACAGAGCAGCCACTGCGCTACTACGACACGAATGTGGTGGGCACGCTGCGCCTGCTGGAAGCCATGCAGACCTGCGGCGTCAAGACTTTGGTGTTTAGCTCTTCGGCCACGGTGTATGGCAACCCGCAGCACCTTCCACTGTCAGAAGATCACCCGCTATCCGCCACAAACCCCTATGGCCGTACCAAGTTGGTGGTGGAAGAGATGTTGCGCGACGCGTTTGCTGCGGATGCGACGTGGCGGGTCGGTGTACTGCGGTATTTCAATCCTGTTGGCGCACACCACAGCGGGCTCATTGGTGAAGACCCGCAGGGTGTACCCAACAATTTGCTGCCCTTTGTCGCCCAAGTGGCCGTGGGGCGGCGAGCATGCCTCAACGTGTGGGGTGATGACTATCCCACGCCTGATGGCACCGGCGTGCGCGACTACATTCATGTGACAGACCTTGCACTGGGGCACTTGCGGATGCTGGAAGCACTGGGACGCGGGGAAGCAGGGGTGTGCACCGCTATTAACTTGGGAACGGGTGTGGGCTACAGCGTGCTGGACATGGTGAAAGCCTTCGAATTGGCCAGTGGCAAGCCAATTCCCTATCAGGTGCAGCCTCGCCGCACGGGCGATGTGGCGGCCTGCTATGCCGACCCTGCGCGGGCGCAACGCGAGTTGGGTTGGCAAGCCACACGCAGTTTGCAGTCTATGTGTGCCGATACCTGGCGCTGGCAAAGCAACAACCCATTGGGGTACGTGGCCTAGGTAACCGAATTCGTCATCACCAGCGGATAAACTGTGGGTATTAGGGTATGTACTGACCATGCCCACACTTTCGCAGGGATTAGACGATGACTAAAGGTATGATTTTGGCGGCAGGGCAAGGTACCCGTGTGCGACCGCTCACCAAGGATTTACCCAAGCCCATGGTGCCCATATTGGGGAAGCCGGTGATGGAATACCTGATTGAGCATATGGCACGCCATGGTGTGCGCGAGATCATGGTCAATGTGGCCTACCACCACCGCAAGATCGAGCACTACTTTGGCGATGGCAGCCGTTGGGGCGTAGAGATAGGCTATAGCTACGAGGGCATACTGGACCACGGCGATATCCTTCCACGCCCACGGGGTTCGGCGGGAGGCATGCGCCACATTCAGGATTTCTCCGGATTTTTTGACGAAACTACTTTGGTCCTATGCGGCGATGCCTTGATCGATTTGGACATTGGGGCCGCTGTTCGCGAACACAAAGAAAAGGGTGCCATGGCCAGTGTGGTCGCATTGGATGTTCCACCCGACCAGGTGCAATCCTATGGCATGGTGGTACCAGACGACGCAGGGCGTGTGCAGTTTTTCCAAGAAAAGCCGCGTCCCGAGGAGGCTAAATCAACACTGGCCAGCACCGGCATCTATCTTTTTGAACCCAGTGTCGTAGACCTCATTCCACCGGGGCAGAACTTTGACATTGGCTCGCAACTCTTTCCCATGTTGGTCGAGCAACAGTTGCCGTTCTTCGTGCAAAACCGGTTCTTCAACTGGATCGACATTGGACGGGTCAGCGACTATTGGTCGGTACTGCAACGCGTGTTGCGCGGTGAAGTCGCACACATGGACATGCCGGGCCGCGAAGTGCGACCCGGAGTATGGGTGGGACTTAACACCCGCATTGACTGGGACCAGGTGACGATTGAGGGGCCTGTCTACATCGGCTCCAGCGTCAAGGTTGAACCCGGCGCGCGCATCATTGGCCCTTGCTGGATAGGCCACGGCAGCCATATTCGTGCGGGGGCTACCGTTACACGCTGTGCCTTGTTCGACTACACGCGTATTGGCCAGACCATGACGTTTTCCGAGATGATCGTTTCCCCCGACTATTGCGTCGACAACCGGGGTGAGACGGTCTACCGAGGTGATGACAACTGCCCGCTGCGCTGGAGTGACGCGCGGGCGTGAGTGAATGAATGCTACTTGCTATAGTTTGTATAGCTGCTGTCGCTTATTCCACGAGGGCTAGCAACCGATTTCTTTGAGAATAATCCGGCAATGGCCCGGTACAAAGCCCGCACCAACAGCAGTGTTGCAATGGCCTCACCAAACGTCAGCACAAAGGCAACGAGCCCATTGCGCTCCTGCGCACGCCGCTGGAACTTGGCCACCATGCGGTCACGCGCAATCTCAATGCTGTCGTAGAACGTGGGCACCACCAACAGCGTCAAAAGTGTCGACGTGATGGTGCCGCCAATAATGGCCACTGCCAGCGGCTGGTAGAACTCGCCGCCCTCGCCCAGACCCAAAGCAACGGGCAGCATGCCGGCAATCAGTGCAAAGGTCGTCATCAGGATGGGGCGCAGCCGCACTCGGCCTGCTTCCATCAAAGCGTCTTCGCGGTTGATGCCTTCAGCTTCCCGCTTGCGAGCGGCATCGAGCAACAAAATGGCGTTTTTGGCGACCAAGCCCATCAACATGATCACGCCAATAAAGCTCATCAGGTTGAGCGTGCCACCCGTGAGCAAAAGCGCCAGCACCACACCAATCAGCGACAGTGGCAGTGACAGCATGACCGCCAAGGGCGCGGTGAACGAGCCGAACTGCATCACCAGAATCAGGTACATCAAGCCAATCCCTGAGACCAGTGCAATCGCCATGGCGCTGAACAGCTCGTTCTGGCTTTTGCCAGCGCCACCCAGTGACAGACCATAGCCCGGCGGGAAGTCCATCGATTGGGCCAGCTTCAAGGCATCTGCAGTGACTTCACCATTCGAGCGGCCCTGTGCGTTGGCCGACACGGTGATGTTGCGATTGCCGTTGGTGTGACGAATGGTGGAAGGCCCCTGGCCCATGGTGATCGTTGCAATTTGGTCGAGTGGAACCATCAGGTTGGTGCCCGTGACTGCGATGGGCAAGCGCTCAATACTCTCCTTGCTCACGCGGTCATCCGGGTGCAAACGGACCGCCACATCCCGGGTTTCGCCGGTAGGGTCCACCCAGTCGCCCACTTCAATACCCGCAAACGCCACCCGCAGTGCTTGCGCCGCATCGTTGGCAGAGATGCCCATGGAGTTTGCCAAACCGCGGTTGAGCTCAATTTGCAACTCACGGCGCGGGTCTTGCTGGGACAGGCTGACATCCACGGCACCCGGAATCTGGCGCAATTTGTCCATGTACGTACTGGTAATCTCCAGTAGCTTGCGGGAATCCGGACCGGTGAAGTTGATTTGCACCGGCTTGTTGGAGCCATTGGTCAAGTCATCTTGCACCACGTATTCGGCCCCTACCAGCGTGCTGACTTTCTCACGCAGTTCCTGCGCGATTTCTTTGGCACCCCGCTTGCGCGTGTTGCGCTTGCCGATGTCTACATAGATGCGGCCGCCGCTGGCGCTAATGCTGCTGTTCGTGTCTTTGGTTTCTGGTATGGCTCGCGCCATCTCGGCCGCCCGCTCCATCTTCAGACGCGCGTACTCGACCGACGCTGATGACGGTGTGCGCACGTCAATCATCAAATTACCAGAATCGGTTGCGGGCAAAAAGCTGGTGCCGCCCCATTTGGCTTGCAGCCCCATGGCAGCGATCAAACTCAGCACGGCAATGGCCGTCATCCAGCGGCGGTGGTGCAGCGCCCAGGCAATCACGTTGCCATAGCGGTCGGCCTGATGGTCAAACCAGTGGTTAAAGCGCGCCAAGACTGCGCTGATGCCTTTCTTGGGCGCAGTATGGTGGTCGGCCGGGTCACCCCAGTAGGCCGATAGCATGGGGTCCAGCGTGAACGAGATAGCCAGACTAACCAGTACCGAACAGGTGACCGTCAGCGCAAAGGGGCGAAACCACTCACCCGATACACCGGGCATGAATGCCACCGGGATGAACACCGCGATGATGGAAAAAGTTGTAGCGGCAACTGCCAAGCCGATCTCCGCCGTGCCCTCCAGCGAGGCCGTGCGACGGTCAGAGCCCAACTGCATGTGGCGCACGATGTTCTCTCGCACCACAATGGCATCGTCGATCAGCACGCCAATCGCAAGCGACAGCCCCAACAGCGTCATGAAGTTCAGCGTAAAGCCACAGAGCCACACCGCAATGAACGCAGCAATCACGGAAGTAGGCAGGCTCAAAGCCGTGATCAGGGTGGAGCGCCACGAGTTCAGGAAGGCATACACCACAAAAATCGTCAGCACCGCACCCAGCATGAGGGACTCGATCACGTTGTTCAGGCTGCGCTGCGCATCCACCCCGCCGTCGCGGGTAATTTCCAGCATGGTGCCAGGATTGTTTTTGGCCAGGTCAGCATTGATTTCTTTGACGAGCTTGCGAATGTCGCCGGCTACCGTCACTGTGCTGGCATCGCGGGACCGGGTGACGAACAAGCCCACGTTGGGTTTGCCGCTGCGAATGCTCAGGCCACTGATGTCGGCAAAGCTGTCGTCAATGGTGGCCACCTGCGACAGCAGCACAACCTGACCGTTAAAGCGCTTGACCACAATATTTTGAAACTCGGCCGGTGACTCAATGCGCCCCACCAGGCGGATGCTTTCTTCTTCCAGTGCACTTTGCACCTTGCCCACGGGCGCATTGGCATTTTGCGCACGCAGCGCATTGACCACATCGCCCGCAGATACGTTGAACTCGCGCAATTTTTCAGCACGCAAGAGCACCGAGAGTTCGCGCTTGAGCGCACCACCGACGTTTACATTCGATACACCCGCGACACCGCGAATCTTGTCGGACAGTACATCGGTCGCCATGCGCGAGATTTCGGCGTGGCTTAGTTTGCTGCTGGACAAGGCCATATTCATGATGGGCTCTGCCGATGGGTCGTAGCGGCGCAGCACGGGCTCCCGCATCTCAGTGGGCATCTTGTAGCGGACGGCCGAGATGGCATTGCGCACCTCGTCTGTGGCCTCAATCATGTTTTTGGAAAACGCAAAGTTCAGGTCGAAACGTGCATTGCCTTCGCTCGAGGTGGAATACACATCAGTAACGCCAGGAATGCTGAGCAGAGACTTTTCAACCCGGTTAATGATTTCACGCTCGACGGTATCGGGCGATGCACCGGGGTAAGAAATGCTGACGAACAAACCCGGTACTTCTACATCGGGGTTCTGGTTGACCCGCAATTTGCTCAAGGCCAGCAGGCCCATCGCCATCAGTGCAATGATGAGAACGATGGTGGCCGTTGGCCGTTTGATACTGAAGTTGGA
>CAYXWW010000152.1:0-8898 GCA_964468905.1 uncultured Rhodoferax sp.
CCACCACCGTGTTTTATGACTCTGGCTTTTTGATTGGTCTCAAAGGTTTTGTCGCAGCGGTAATGGGTGGCTTGCACAGCTATCCGTTGGCTGCAGTGGGGGCTCTGTTTGTGGGGCTTGTCGAGGCTTTTGGTTCTTTCTGGGCCAGCGCCTTCAAAGAGGTGATTGTGTTCACGCTGGTCTTGCCGATCTTGTTGTGGCGCTCGGTGGCCGGTGGCCACAGTGAGGAGCATTGACATGACCTTGTCCGCCACGCTCCAAAATTGGGTGCACTCGGCAAAGGCACAGCGCGCCACACTGGTGGCTTGCATGCTGTTGTATGCAGTTTCACCGGTGCCCGAGTTCTGGATCACCCAGCTCAATTACATCGCGATGTACAGCCTGGTCCTTTTGGGCTTGGTGCTGCTCACCGGCATTGGCGGGCTCACGTCCTTCGGTCAGGCCGCGTTTGTTGGCATCGGTGCCTACACCAGCGCCTACCTGAGCGTGAACATGGGCTGGTCGCCCTGGCTCACCGTGTTTGCAGGTCTGTTCATCACTGCCGCAAGCGCACTCATCGTGGGCTGGATCACGCTGCGCATGTCAGGCCACTACCTGCCGCTGGCCACCATCGCATGGGGCTTGTCGCTGTATTACCTGATGGGCAATTTGGAGGGGCTGGGCAAGTACGACGGCATTTTGGGTGTGCCGCCCATCATGCTGTTGGGCTGGGACATCAGCCAGGGTCGCAGCTTTTTTGTGTTGGCCTGGGGCATGGTGCTGTGTTGCGCTTTTGCACTGCAAAATTTATTGGATTCGCGCACGGGGCGTGCCATCCGTGCCATGCGTGCCAGCACGCTCATGGCTGAGGCCATGGGGGTTGACACACTGCGCCACAAGATCGGCATCTTTGTGATCGCCGCGTTGTTTGCCAGCATCTCGGGCTGGTTGTATGCGCACTTTCAGCAGACCGTAAACCCATCGCCTTTTAGCCTGAAGTTCGGTATTGAATATCTGTTCATGGCTGTGCTGGGTGGTGCCGGCTATGTGTGGGGTGCCATCAGCGGGGCGGTGATGACCAAGCTGCTGGAAGACGAGTTGCAGGTGTTGCTGCCCAAGTTGTTGGGCACTAGTGGCAGTTATGAAATCATTGTGTTTGGCATTGTCCTGGTGTTGGTGCTGAAGTACTTGCCGGACGGTCTGTGGTCGCTGGTCGGGCGTTTTCTGCCCAAACCGCAACGTGTGGACGACTGGCAAAACGCGCCGTCCTTGACCGAGCGTGCCAAGCCCGCGCATGGCGATACGGTGCTGCAGGTTCAAAAAATCCGCAAGCAGTTTGGTGGCCTGACTGCGGTGAACGACATCACGTTTTCGATTCAGGCCGGGCAGATCGTGGGCCTGATTGGGCCCAATGGAGCGGGCAAGTCCACCACCTTCAACCTGATCACGGGCGTGCTGGGGCTGACCTCGGGCGAGGTGCGGTTTTGTGGCGAGAAGGTGAGTGGCCTGCGTTCACGTGATATTGCACGCCGTGGTGTCAGCCGCACCTTTCAGCACGTCAAGATGATCCCGGAGCTGACGGTGCTGGAAAACGTGGCACTGGGGGCACAACTACGCGGGCACAAGGATGCGCTGTCATCCATGCTGCGATTGGATCGCGTAGAAGAACAAAGCTTGCTGCGCGAGGCAGCCCGCCAGCTGGAGCGTATCGGTATGGGACACGCCATGCACGAGCTGGCCGGCAACCTGGCCATGGGCCCTCAGCGCCTGCTGGAGATTGCCCGTGCTTTGTGCAGCGACCCGGCACTGCTGTTGCTGGATGAACCTGCCGCCGGCCTGCGCCACCAGGAGAAGCAGGCACTGATCGCTGTGCTGCGCCAGTTGCGCAGTGAGGGCATGAGCATCTTGCTGGTCGAGCATGACATGGACTTGGTGATGGATGTCACCGACCACATTGTGGTCATGGAGTTCGGCACCCTGCTGATGGAAGGCACGCCACAACAAGTACAGGAAAGCCCCAAGGTACGTGCAGCCTACCTAGGCGTGGAACATTGAAACACGCAACACCATGAGTCTAGACCTCCAACCTCTTTTGACCGTCAAAGGCCTGCGCGCCGGCTATGGCCGCGCCGAGGTGATACACAGCATCGACCTGCAGGCACCCCAGGGCAGCGTCATCACTGTCATTGGTCCCAACGGTGCGGGCAAGTCCACACTACTGAATGCGCTGATGGGCGTATTGCCTGCACAGGGCAGCATTGAATACCGCGGCCAGTCCATCAGTGCACTGTCGCTGGAAGAACGCGTGATGTTGGGCATTGCACTGGTACCTGAAAAGCGCGAACTGTTTGGCAGCATGCCCGTTGAAGACAACTTGGTGCTGGGCGGCTTTCGCCAGGTGCGCCTGGGCAATAAGGTCTGGCGCGAGCAGATGGATGTGGTGTACCAATTGTTTCCCCGCCTGAAGGAGCGCCGCACCCAATTGGCGGGCACGCTGTCGGGCGGCGAGCGGCAAATGCTGGCCGTCGGCCGCGCGCTGATGTCACGTCCCACGCTGCTGATGCTGGATGAACCCAGCCTAGGCCTGGCGCCACTGGTGGTAAGGGAAATTTTCACAACATTAGATGCCCTGCGCAGCACCGGTGTGACCACGCTGCTGGTGGAGCAAAACGCGCGCGCCGCGTTGGAATGTGCCGACTACGGGTACGTCTTGGAGATGGGCGACGTGGCCCTGTACGGCCCAGCGAAAGACCTGGCTACCGATCCAAGGATTATTGACACCTATCTGGGCGCGGCACGCAAAAAGGGGACGGCCACCCAACCCTGATTTCAGCAGAAGACTGACAACCACACGCCAGGAATCGACGAATCCGCTGAAAGGTTCGCCGTCCACCAGGCAGCACGGTTCCACGCGTGGAGTTGTCCAAAACTTACCCAAACTTCCTGGAGACAATTATGAAAATTCCTACACTTCTCACCCTCACGGGATTGCTTGGCACGTGCGCGATGCAAGCCCAAGCACAAAACGCCACCATCTACGGCATGATCGACACCGGTGTCGAGGTGATCAGTGACGTGGCCGGTACAGGAAGCCTCACCCGCATACCTTCGACCACCGGCATTCTTCCGTCGCGTGTGGGTTTCCGCGGCAAGGAAGACTTGGGCGGAGGCTTGAGCGCGATCTACACGCTGGAAATGGGCATTGTGCCGGGCACTGGCGCATCCGGACAAGGTGGTCGCCTGTTTGGTCGGCAATCCACGGTGGGGTTCAGTGGTGATTGGGGTGCTATCACCATAGGTCGTCAATGGACGATGCTGTTCTGGTCCATCCTGGACTCGGATGTCGTTGGCCCGGCTGTATATGGATTGGGTACGCTGGATAACTATATCCCCAACTCCCGTGCAGACAACTCTCTGGCATACAAAGGTAAGTTTGGGGATGTCACACTGGGTGCTACCTACAGCCTGGGGCGTGACACGGTCAATGCCGGTCCATCACCTGCGGGCACCAATTGCGCGGGTCAAAGTGCTGACAGTTCAGCGTGCAAAGAATCTTCTGTGATGGTGAAGTACGACACGGCCGGCTGGGGTGCGGCGGTGGCTTATGACACCATATCTGGCCGTGCTTTGGGCGCAGCGCCGGATGCCATTTTTGGCGGGTTGAACAGCAGTTCAAAAAATGACAGTCGATTGATGGTCAATGGCTATGTGAAACTCTCTTCAGTTAAGCTGGCTGGTGGCTTGATTCGTCGCACCAACGATGGCAGCGCCACCAAGCCCAAGAGCGACCTCTGGTATGTGGGGGCGTCTTACCCACTGACCCCCATGTGGACCATTGATGGAACTTACGCCAAGCTAAGCTACGAGAACGTCAGCAATTCGGATTCCGCATTGTTGGTTGCACGTGCGCTGTACAAAATGTCCAAGCGCACCACGTTGTACGGTCAACTCGGCACTATCAACAATGACAGCTTGGCCAATCTTGCAGTCAGTGGTGGTGCGCCTGGTGGTAACCCATCGTTGGGCGGATCACAAACTGGCTTCATGCTCGGTGTGAACCACACGTTCTAATACGGCACGCCTTAACCATGCGCTACGAGCCTCCGCTACAAGATATTCACTGTATTTTGCAGACGGTGCTCCAAGCACCAGGCCAGCTCCAGGGGCTGCCCACCTTTGCTGCGGTGGATGCCGACATGATGCGGCAAGTGCTGGATGAGGCGGGGAAATTTGTTGGCGAGGTTATTGCTCCCTTGAACCGCACGGGCGATGAAGCAGGGTGCCAGTTTGCCCATGGACAGGTCGCTACGCCACCGGGTTTTAGAGCTGCCTATCAGGCCTTCTGGCAAGCGGGCTGGCCTGCGCTTTCTGTCTCTGAGCGTGACGGAGGACTGGGCCTACCCCACGTGCTCGAAGCTGCGCTGTATGAAATGCTCAGCGCTGCCAACCACGCCTGGACCATGGCACCGGGTCTGCTGCATGGTGCCTACGAGTGCCTGACGCACCACGGCAGTGACGCACTCAAGGCGCTCTATCTGGGGAAAGTTGCGACTGGCGAGTGGTTGGCCACGATGTGCCTCACCGAATCACACGCAGGCAGTGACTTGGGCCTGGTCCGCACCAAGGCAAGCCCACAGCCCGATGGAAGTTACCGGCTGTCAGGCACCAAAATATTTATCTCGGGTGGTGAACACGATTTAACCGACAACATCTTCCACTTGGTGCTGGCACGTTTGCCCGATGCGCCGCCTGGGCCCAAGGGCCTGTCGTTGTTTTTAGTGCCCAAGTTCTACGACGATGGCACGCGCAGCGCCGTGTACTGCGAGCGGATTGAAGAGAAAATGGGCTTGCATGGCAGCCCCACCTGCGTGATGCGCTTTGACGACGCCACAGCTTGGCTGGTCGGTGCGCCGGGCAAGGGCCTGAGCGCCATGTTCGTGATGATGAACGCCGCCCGGCTGCACGTGGGTTTGCAAGGCATAGGCTTGCTGGAGGCTGCGTGGCAAAAGGCAGATGCCTATTCCAAAGAGCGACGACAAATGCGCGCGCCCAAGGGCCCGTTGCAAGGCAACACGGTGCGCGAAGCGTCTGGCCAGGTGGCCAGTCTGCTGTGCGAACACCCGGCGATACGCCGCATCCTGGCGACACAGCGCGTATGGATTGACGCTGGAAGGGTGCTGGCCTACCGCACGGCCATTGAGCTGGATCTGCTCAAACACCACCCCGACGCCGCGCGGCGCGACACCGCGCAGCGCTGGTGCAGCCTGGTGACGCCAGTGCTTAAGGCCGCGTGGACCGCCCAAGCATTTCACGGTGCCAGTGACTGCCTGCAGGTGTTTGGCGGACACGGCTATGTGCGTGAGTGGGGTATTGAGCAGATCGTGCGCGATGCCCGGGTGACCATGATTTACGAAGGCACCAATGAAATTCAGGCCATCGATCTGTTGGTGCGCAAAGTAATGCCCGATGCGGGCGCAGGCTTGTTCACACTGCTGCAAATGCTGAGCGACGAGCTGGCACCCCAGGGGGCCGCACACGCGCCCGTCCATGATTCTTTCCTGGACCAAGTTGCCGCGTTGCGCCAGGTGACCGCGCGTTTGGCGCAAGCCGCGCAGGAGGACCCGGAACTACTGTATTGGGTGGCCGACGACTACCTGCGCGCCCTGGCCCTGTGCCTGCTGTCGTGGGCGTGGCTGCGCATTGGCGACACCCTGCAGGTGGACGGGTCCGCGGCCCATGGCACACGCTGGGCCGAGCCCGCCCGTGCTGCGCGCCACTGGGTGCTGCCGGAGTTTGCGATGCGCGTGCACATCATCACCGCGCGGCTGGAAGGCGGCGACTGAGCACCTTGGTATGCTTCCGGAGTTGTCCCGCGATATCTCTGTAGATTTTCCGCCTTCAATTTGTTATGCCCGCTAAGCCCAAACTCCCCCACGTAGACAAGGTCAACAACCGCTATCTGGAAACGCTTCTGGGCTACAACGCACGCCGCGTCTCACTCGCTGTCATTGAGGTATTTCTGACGCGCATGGCCGTGTACGAGCTGCGCATTGTGGACTTTTCGGTGCTGTCCCTGATCAACCACAACCCAGGGATTACCTCGCGCCAGCTGTGCGCAACCCTGAACATACAAGCCCCCAATCTTGTGCAAATCGTCAACAATTTGGAGACGCGTGACTTGATCAATCGCCAACCCCACCCCATGGATGGCCGGGCTATGGGCTTGCACCTAACAGCTGCTGGGCTCTCGCTGGTGGGCAGCGCGGAGAAAACAGCAGCACAACTGGAAGTGGACCTCACCACGCGCCTGACGGACGCGGAGCGCAAAACGCTGTTGCAATTGCTGAAAAAAGTCTACAAGTAAGTCGCTAGTCCGCATGGCATTTACTGTGGCTCCCAGTCTTGGCTGTGCTTCTTGATTTTTCGCCTCCTACAGAGGTTGTTCAGGGTCCAACCAATTTCGGTCCGCTCAGGAATCCGCCCGTTGTGATCTTGAAGTTGTCATACCAAACCTCAAAGTTCGGGTTAGCGCCAAACGTTGGGTTGTTGTCCGAGCTCTGACTCCAACCGAAAAACTGCACTTCAGCAATAGAACCGTTGGAGGGATGGCGATTGAACAACTTGGTGGCCCATACGTAGACCTGACCATCAATCTCTACGTAATACTCGCCGTCGTTCACTTCATTTTGTGCGGTGGTCCCGGAGTTGAATTTGAGGTACAGCCGGAAGTGATGCCAGCCAGTGCCCCAATCGGTCGAGCGCCAATTGTGGCCAACGGGTGTTTTCACGTTTGAACCCTTGGTGAACGAGCGCCCCACGCACTGCGGACAGGTTCCATCAAACGGAATAATGCTTGCTGTGTCATTGCCCTCAGTCGTGCCGTCGCCAAAGCTGACAACGTACATGCCGCCAAAATCCACCCCGGTGTAATCTAGGCCGAACGTTGTGTTGGCGTAATTGCCGTTGCCGCCATGGCCAAACACTTTCACAAACTTGAGGCCGTGCTTGGGGCCGGGCATCTTGGCATCAAACTCAATGTACAGGTGGTTGGTATTGGCTGGCACTTGCTTGAACCCACCCCACACCTCCCAGCCGCCCGGACCAAAGGGCCTTGCAATAGTGCCCTTCACACTACCGGCACTGCCTCCGGCATTTTTGGATGTGTCCTTGGACAATTCAACGGTCCCCGTGAACGCCGCCGTGTTGTTGTCATAGAGCTGCTGCACGGTCTCAAAATCTTCCGTCCATAGGGTCGTGACAGTTGATGCTGCACAACTCACCAGAGTATTTGACACATCCGCACTACCCACCGTGCCACTGCCGTGTGTGACCGTGCAGCTTTGCCCTGCAGGGTAGGTTTTGACCGTGACGGAATAGCTCGCACCCGTTGCCAGCTTGGTAGCAAAACTGCCGCTGGTGTTGGCGGCAAAGCTAAGGGTTTCCGCGCCATTTTGCAAGACCAAAATCTTGCCAACACCCAGGCCTGTGACGGTGGGCGTGAGGCTGTAGGTGGTGGCCACCGGTGCAGGAGTTACGACCACCGCAACACAACTTACCGTGGTATTCGTCACATTGGCGCTGCCAACGGTTCCGCTGCCATTGGCTACTGTGCAGGTCTGTCCAGCGGGATTGGTTTTAACCGTGATGGCATAGCTCGCACCCGTGGCCAGTTTGGTAGCGAAACTGGTGCTGGTGTTGCCGGTAAAGCTCAGGGTGTCTGCGCCATTTTGCAAGACCAGGGTCTTGCCTACCCCAAGGCCAGTGACGGTGGGCGTGAGGCTGTAGGTGGTGGCAACGGCAGTGGTGGTCGAACCTGCGGGTGTGGAGCCCGTAGTAGTGGCACCCGCTGGAGTTGAACTTACGGGTGTTGGGCTTGCAGTACTCGATCCTGTAGGTGTCGAAATGGATGCTGTGGTGGTCGCGCCGGTGGAGGATGTTGTCGGGGCCACAACTGGCGCAACGGTTGCCCCGGTGCTGGGTGTTGAGGTAACGAGTGGCGTAACCACCGGCGTAACCACCGGTGCTACAGCAGTCGGTGCGGTGGGTGTGACTACCGGTGTCACCACCGCCGCTACCAGCGTGCCGCCGGGCAAGGGCGTGGGGCCGGAAACTGCTGGTGACGCAGTGCCACCGCCCCCACCGCCGCCGCAGGCGGCCAACAAGAGGCTCAGGCTCAGGGCGCTAAGCTGCCACATGCTTGCAGCCCTTTGACCTTTGATCAATATTTTGGCGGATGATTTGTACACGGGGAGTTCCTTTAGGGCTTGACCACTCTTTTTATGACCATCGATAGCCCCTTAGATTGCGCTATCCAGTTAGAGCACGATTACATCAAAATACCCGGGGAAAAGTAAGCATCGTTACAAATGCTCACGAATTGAGCGGGCTACAAATGACAAAAATGCTTGGCCCGAATGCGTCGGTGCGCCTACTGTCGCAGTGAAATGGAAACGGATTGACAGGTTCACATACCACAACGCCAGACCATGCCCGCACAGGCACACAATCTAAACCCCTAGCTGTTGTTCCAAGTCGTGAAGCACCTGGTAGCAGGCTAGCACCTGGCCCACGCTGCTGTTGGGCTCACGCCCTTCGCGAATGGCGGCGAATATGTGTCGCCGAGCTTCGTTGAGCCAGTCGATGCAGGCAGCGTGAAGCGCACGCGCGTCATGTCGGCGCGAACGGCCGACGCCGTTCATGGATACGTCCACTTTGGATACATCAATCTTGTCGTCCTTGCCATTGAACAGGTCGTCGTAGCGGGCAATGTAGGTCGCGCTGTCGCCGATGTAGCGAAAGAAAGTTCCCAGCGGGCCGTCGTTGTTGAAGCTCAAAGAGAGCGTGCAGATCGCGCCATTGGCGGCCTGCAGCTGGATGCTCATGTCCATCGCAATGCCCAGTGTGGGGTGAATCGGCCCC
>CAYXWW010000153.1:0-213 GCA_964468905.1 uncultured Rhodoferax sp.
GGCCGCGCCGCGCAGGCTCACATCCACATCAGGCATCTCTTGTGATGCAAATTCGCTGGCACTGTACACCGACGCACCGGCTTCGGACACCACTACTTTGTCCATGGGTTTGCCGCCACCCTCGGCAGCGCTTGCGCTGCCGTTTCCAGCCTTGGCCATCAGCTTGATCAAATCCGCCGCCAGCTTGTCCGTCTCACGGCTGGCCGTGCCGTT
>CAYXWW010000153.1:223-8793 GCA_964468905.1 uncultured Rhodoferax sp.
CATGTGGGAACACCGTAGCGGTTTCAACCAGCTTGCCGGTGGCATCCACCACCGCCACTTTCACGCCGGTGCGAATGCCAGGGTCCAGGCCCATCACCACCCGTGGGCCCGCAGGTGCGGCCAACAGCAGGTCGCGCAGGTTGTCGGCAAACACCTTGATCGCCACTTTTTCAGACTCTTCCCGCAAGCGGGTGAAGAGATCGCGCTCGGTGGACATGCTGAGCGTGACCTTCCAGGTCCATGCCACGCACTTGCGGATCAGATCATCGGCGGCGCGGCCCGCGTGGCTCCACCCCAGCCGTAGCGCAATGCGGCCTTCAGCCAGCGAGACCACGGGCGTGGCGCGGGCAAGCCCTGAAGTCGCTCCTGTTTTTGTAGCTGCTTGTGCACTGTTGGTGAGGGCTAGCGGCTTGTTTTGTGCAGAGGTTGGCTCTGGCAGCACTAATTTGGCATCCAGAATCTCTAGCGCGCGGCCGCGAAACACCGCCAGCGCCCGGTGGCTAGGCACGCGGCCAATGGGCTCGTCGTAATCAAAGTAGTCGCGGAACTTGGCCACATCGGCGTTGTTCTCGTCCTTGCCATCCATCAGCGTGGATTTCAGCAGGCCCTCCTGCCACAGCCATTCGCGCAGGTCTTGCACTAGCGCTGGGTTTTCCGCCCAGCGTTCGCTCAGCAAGTCGCGCACACCATCCAGCACGGCCTGCACGGTGGAGAAATCGGGTTGTTTGTCCTCGCCCTCCACCACCGGGCGCATGGGGATGACATAGGGCACGGCGGCCTCGGCAGGCACCAGCGTGGGATCGTTGAACAACGCATCCGCCAGCGGCTCCAGCCCGGCCTCGCGGGCCAGCTGGCCTTTGGTGCGCCGCTTGAGTTTGAAGGGCAGGTAAATGTCTTCGACCTCTTGCTTGGTCGCCGCGTTGTGCACGGCGGCCAGCAGCGCGGGTGTGAGCTTGCCCTGCTCCTCAATGGCCTTGCACACCGCCTCTTTGCGATCGCGCAGTTCGCGCAAGTAAGCCAGCCGGGTTTCCAACTCCCGCAGCTGGATGTCGTCCAGCCCGTCGGTAACCTCTTTGCGGTAACGGGCGATAAATGGAACGGTGGCCCCGCCGTCGAGCAGTTGCACAGCGGCTTCGACCTGTTGGGGGCGGATACGGATTTCTTGCGCGAGTTGCGCGATGATTTTTTGCATGACGGGAAAAGGCAAACGCTAGGGAAAAATACCAGAAGGCCGGGAGTGTGCCACAGGGTTAGGCTTTGCTTGGTGTTGTGGTACCGGCTTGCTTGCGTCTGGCAAACCTTCTTTTCAAAAACCACACAGGTATGCCCACCAGCACGAGGATTGCAAGTCCCCACCAGGCAATGGTTTGGCCCCATATCCCGGCTTCAATCCACAGCAAGCGCTTTTTGACGATGTCGTGCGGCGTAACACCATATTCAAGTGCAGTTTGGTAGTAGTCTCTGGCCGGCGAGTCGTAAATGCTTCGACTTGGCAATTCAGACTGGGGCAAATCTCCCACCGCAAAGAATAGATCTGCAACAACAGCATCCGGTGGTGCTACAAATTTCAATCGCTCACGCAATTGGTATTCGATCGCGCGTTTTGCTTCTGCTTGGGTACGCACGTTTCCAAGATGATCCTTGATCACAACCGAAGAATCGTTTGGCAAATAACCATCACCAAAATCGACGCCCAAGACCCGATGCGTCCGAAGCCAGTCTTTGTTTTGTGCAATGGCGAGTTTTGCCTCGAGAATTTTTACATGTAGCCACTCTGTACCGCCGTGGTCTTCGGGGTTGCGCTTGATGCCCTCCTTGATCCAATGGAGCGCCTTTTCGTTATCCCCCGCCAGCTCAAGCGCCGTGCCCAGGTTTGCCGCTGTTCTGAATTGGCCGGGATACCTGGCTTCCAGGCCTTTCAAAATGTCAATTGCTTTGCTGTATTTTCCTGAAAAAACCAAAGCTACCGCATAGTCGTTGGCGGATTCCAGCGAGTAGTTTTGCGTATACGCCGCCTCCAACTCGCGTTCACGGTTCTCCAACTCTTCGGCTGGTGGCTTTCTGCGATGGCCATCCAGTATGAATTGGAATTCGTCAGATGAATACGAGTTCAAACAAGCGTAGGCATTCGCAAATAAACAAAACGCAATCAAAAAGCGACCAATGAATCTCAGCATTTAGGTTTACTCCAACGGTGACGGTAAGCACAGCGCTGCCATACAGGGCGCTGATTGCAAGGAATTTTCACCAGTGATGATTACGGCTTCCACAGCATTTCAATGTGGT
Organism: uncultured Rhodoferax sp.; assembly: GCA_964468905.1. Taxonomy (GTDB): domain Bacteria; phylum Pseudomonadota; class Gammaproteobacteria; order Burkholderiales; family Burkholderiaceae_C; genus Allorhodoferax. Next base: position 2,510 of record CAYXWW010000153.1, read on the forward strand.
CAATACCGTCTTCCACATACGGCCGGCCCACATCCACAAAGCCATGCTGGGTATAAAACGCTTTCAGGCGCGTTTGCGCACCGATGCGAATGGGTTGCACACCCCACTGTGCGTGCAGGCAGCCAATAGCCTGCCGGACGAGGCTATGGCCCAGACCTTTGCCGCGCGCGCTGTTGCGCATCACGACCCGGCCAATACTGGCCTCAGCGAACGTAACACCTGCTGGGAACAAGCGGGCATAGGCCACCAACTGGCCAGCCGTCGCGTCTGCACCCTGCCCGCCTGTAGTCAGGTAGCCCAGCAAATGCATGGCCTTGGAGTCTGCGCCGTCCAAATCTTGAAACGCACAGGCTTGCTCCACCACAAACACTTCCGCCCGCAATTGCAGCATGGCATACAGATCGGGGACGGACAAACTGTCGTAGCGCATTAGCCGCCATTGCTCTTTTTTTAATAGCACATCATGCTTTCCCTACGAGGGCTACAGCCCTGTTTAGTCTGTAGAGATAGTTTGCAGACCAAGGACACTGCGGTCAGCAGCGGCCAGCCGTTTGACAAACTTAAACGTGCCGGTAGCGTGGGCACATTTGCGGCCTGCGCCATCCAACACGGTTGCCTGGGTGAATGCCATGGTTGCGGTGCGGTGCATCAGCTCCCCCTTGGCAACCAGCGGGCCACTGCCGGGCATTGCAGGTTGCATGAAGCTGGTTTTCATCTCGATGGTGACCACACCCAGCTCGGGTGCATGGCTACGGGCTGCTGTGGCCATGGCCACGTCCAGTAGGGTCATCAGTGCACCGCCGTGTGTGACCGCAAAGGAATTGAGGTGTTCGGGCAAAACCGCATACTCAATCTCGGACTTGCCGCCCGCAAACTGCGTGAGCACAAAGCCCAGATGGTTTACAAACGGTATGTCTACGCCAAACCCGAGGGACATATTCTTAGCCACCTACCAAGGCACTCACGCCGCCGTCCACCGCCAGCCATTGGCCGGTGATGTGCTTGCCCGCGTCAGATGCATACAGCAGGCACAGGCCCTTGAGATCCTCATCGTCACCCAGTCGCTGCAGTGGTGCATGCGCCGCCATCTTGCGTTCGCCCACGCTGTCGATCAGGCCCACGGTCATCTTGGTCCTGAAAAACCCGGGGCAAATGGTGTTGACCGTGATGCCATAAGGTCCCCACTCTGCAGCCAAGGCGCGGGTGAAATTGATGACCGCCCCCTTGGACGTGTTGTAGGCAATGGCCTTCATGGCGGGCGGGTTGCCGCCCAGCCCTGCAATGGACGCAATGTTGATGACGCGCCCCGTGCGGCGGGCGATCATGCTCTGCTTGGCGATGGCCTGGCTCAGCAAGAAATAGCCCCGCACGTTCAGGTTCATCACCTTGTCCCACGCCGCTGCGGGGTAGTCTTCAGCGGGCGCACCCCAGGATGCACCTGCGTTGTTGACCAAAATATCCACGTCCCCCATGCGCTGTAGCGTTTCGGTGGCCAGGCGGGCGATGTCCGCCTCGTTGCTACAGTCTGCCGCAGTCCAGCGGGCATCAATGCCCGCAGCTTGCAATTCGGCACAGGCTTGCTCCAGGTCAGCCGCTTTGCGCGAGCAAATCATTACCCGTGCGCCGGCCTCACCCAAGGCATGGGCCATCTGCAATCCCAGCCCACGCGAACCGCCCGTCACCAGCGCCGTCTTGCCTGTCAGATCGAAAAGTTGTTGAACGGTGCGTGCCATCGTGCGAGCAAAAGTGTACGGCGCTTACACCGTATAGGTACTGGACGACGTGTTGCCACCCCTGCCCGTCCAATTGGTGTGGAAGAACTCGCCACGTGGCTTGTCGGTGCGCTCGTAGGTGTGGGCACCAAAGTAGTCACGCTGGGCTTGCAGCAAGTTGGCTGGCAAGCGCGCGGTGCGGTAGCCATCAAAGTAGCTCAGGGCCGATGTGATGGATGGTGCAGGAATGCCATTGGTGATGGCTGCAGCCGCCACACGGCGCCAGCCGCCCTGCGCGGCGTGCACAGCGTCTTTGAAATAGTTATCCAACAACAGGTTTTGCAAGCCAGGGTTGGCATCAAATGCTGCCTTGATCTTGCCCAAGAATGCCGAGCGGATGATGCAGCCGCCGCGCCACATGAGCGCAATGCCGCCGTAGTTCAGGTTCCAGCCATACTCTTTGGCTGCCTCACGCATCAGCAAGTAGCCTTGTGCGTAAGAGATGATTTTGGATGCCAACAAGGCATTGCGCACATCGTCAATAAAGGCCTTCTTGTCGCCGGTAAATGTGGGCTTGGGGCCGGTCAAAATGCCGGATGCCAGCACACGCTCGTCTTTTTGCGATGACAGGCAGCGGGCAAACACGGCTTCTGAAATCAAGGTGAGTGGCACGCCCAGGTCCAGCGCAATCACGCCGGTCCATTTGCCCGTGCCTTTTTGGCCGGCTGTGTCCAAAATCTTCTCCACCAGCGGCTCACCGTTTTCACGGTAGCCCAAAATGTCGCGCGTGATTTCCACCAGGTAGCTATCGAGCTCGCCTTCGTTCCATTCCTTGAAGACCTGGTGCAGTTCGTCTGCATTGAGACCCACATATTCCTTGAGAATTTGGTAGGCCTCGCAGATCAGCTGCATGTCGCCGTACTCGATGCCGTTGTGCACCATCTTGACAAAATGGCCTGCGCCGTTTTCGCCCACCCAGTCGCAGCAGGGGCTGCCGTCGTCTACCTTGGCCGCAATGTTCTGGAAGATGCCTTTGACAAAAGGCCAGGCTTTGGGTGAGCCGCCGGGCATGATGGATGGCCCAATCAACGCCCCCTCTTCGCCACCCGATACGCCAGTGCCAATGAACAGCAGGCCTTTGCTCTCCAGATAGCGTGTGCGGCGGTCTGTGTCGGGGAAATGGGTGTTACCACCGTCCAGAATGATGTCGCCCGGCTCCAGGTGGGGAATCAGTTGCTCAATGAAATCGTCAACCGCCTTGCCCGCCTTGACCATCAACATGATCTTGCGGGGCTTGGCCAGTGAGGCCACCAGCTCTTCAATGGAATGCGCACCGCGAATGCTCTTGCCCTGGGCCCGGCCCGCCAAAAAGTTGTCTACTTTGTCTATCGACCGGTTATAGGCCGTGACCGTGTAGCCCTTGCTGGCCATATTGAGAATCAGGTTTTCGCCCATGACGGCGAGGCCTACCAAACCGATATCAGACAGTGTTTTCATGTGAGCGGGTGCTTTGGGCACAAATTTGAAAGGCCCCCATTATTCACCAAGGCGATTAGGGTGCAACCCTGAGTCGCGGGCTGGACTAATCAGCGCACGAAGGCGACTGTATGATTTGCCTGGTGCTTTCCTTCTGCGCGCGGTAGTTGTCTATTTGGAATACCATTTTGCAAAATTCCCCTTCGTTCACACGCATTGGCCACGCGTTTTTCAGTGCATGTAGTGCGCTTGCGTTGTTGGTCGGCTGCGCTGCTACGCCCACCTTGCCCGGCCCTGCAACGCCATTGCCAGCGCAGCAAGTCCAGCCCGCGCCAATTGAAATCAGCATCTTCTCCATCAACGATTTTCACGGGCATATCCAGCCCAATGCGCCGGTGCCTATTTCACCGCGCTTGCCAGACCCGGTGAGCGGAGAAGTGAAGCCCCAGCCTGCCGGTGGCGTGGCCTACTTGGCAAGCGTGTTGGACAGCTTACGCACGCAGCGCAAGCACCAAGTGTTTGTAGCAGCGGGTGACCTGCTGGGTGCATCGCCACAAATATCTTCGTTGCTAAAGGACGAGCCAACCCTCAGCGCACTGGGCCAGTTGGGCTTGGCCGCCACTGCCTTGGGCAACCACGATCTGGATGCCGGCCTGCCCGAGCTGTTGCGCAAGACCCGTGGCGAATGCGCGAGCACGGGCTGCCAGTGGCCCGAGTTCAAAGGGGCCAGCTTCCCCTACTTGGCAGCCAACATGTTTGACAGTGCAACCGGCCAGCGCGTGCTGCCCAGCCATACCATGCAATCCATTGGCGGCTTCAAAGTGGCCTTTGTGGGCGCAGTCACGCGCGATGTGCCCAAGGTCATCATTCCTAAAAGCATAGTGGGTCTGCGCTTTGCCGATGAAGCGGATACGCTCAACGCCCTGGTGCCCGAGCTGCGCGCTGCCGGTGCCCAGGTGCTGGTTGCCATCATGCACGAAGGCGCTATTTACGACGGTGCTGCCAACGACCCCAGCTATGCCTGCCCCGGCCTGCAAGGCCGCGGTGTGGACATTGCCAAGCGGCTGGACCCGGCCTACGCCATCATCATCAGCGGCCACACTCACCAAGCCTATACCTGCAAGATCAACGGGCGGCTGCTGGTGCAGGCAGGCAGCTTTGGCGGCTGGCTGACCGAGAGCCGCCTGACGCTGGACGCCGCTGGACAGGTGCTGGATGCGCAGGCCGTCAACCACCCGGTCTTGCAGGGCGTGTATGCACCCAACCCCGCCTTTGCGGCACTGGTGGCGCGCGCAGCAGCACTCACCACCGCCGCCCGCAACAAACCGGTGGCCGATCTGCCGCGTGGGGCCACACGGTCTGCCACACCGCCGTTTGGCGATAGCCCGCTGGGCAACCTGGTGGCTGACGCACATTTGGCCTTTGCCAAAAAGCGTGGCGCGGCTGACATTGCCATGACCAATGCCGGTGGCATCCGCGCTGACCTGACCGTGGAGCCCGGACGCACCGTCACGCTGAGCGACCTGTTTGCCATCCAGCCCTTTAACAATGAGCTGATTGTCATGACGATCACCGGCAGCCAGTTGCACGAGCTGATTCGCCGACAGCTCTACAACAAGCGCGCCAACGGCCCCGCCATATTGCAGGTGTCACACAACCTGCGCTACCAGTGGACCCAGCCGCCCGGTGGCGAAGCCAAACTGGAATTGGTGACTGTGAACGGCCAGCGGCTGGACATGGCCCGCGACTACCGCGTGGTGGTGAACGCCTTTATGGCCGAAGGCGGCAACGACCTCAGCGTGCTCAAGCAGGGCCGCAACCGGGAGACTGTGGGCATGGACATTGACGCATTTGAAGAATGGCTGCGCGACAACCCCAAGGCCACAGACCAGATTGAGCCGGGACGCATTGTGCGCAAGTGAACATGCCACAGGCTCGCAACCACCCCACGTCAAAGACCGACCTGTTCGTTTCGTTCTCAATTCTTGCGCTGCAAGGATTTGGCGGCGTGCTTGCAGTGGTACAGCGTGAGCTGGTAGAAAAAAAGCAGTGGCTCACGCAAGAAGAATTTCTGGAAGACTGGGCCGTGGCCCAGATACTGCCCGGCCCTAACGTGGTCAACTTATCGCTGATGATTGGTGACCGGTACTTTGGGCTGAGCGGTGCCTTGGCCGCATTGGCAGGCATGCTGGCTTTTCCACTGGTCATCGTCTTGCTACTGGCCGCACTGTTGGGCGGCGTGGGCGATACGCCCGCTGTGCAAGGTGCACTGCACGGCATGGGGGCCGTGGCCGCCGGTCTGATTGCGGCCACGGGCTTCAAGCTAATCAGCGCCCTGAAGCGCAATGCCATGGGCCTGGCGGTGTGCTGCGGCTTTGCGGTGCTGACCTTTGTTGCCATTGGCCTCTTGCGCTGGCCATTGGTGTGGGTGCTGCTGGGCATAGGTGGCATGGCCTGCGTGTGGGCCTACCGCTGCGCCAACCGAAGAAGACGCACCATGACCGCCACACTAACCAACGTCGACTGGCTGGCTCTGCTCATGCACTTTATGTCGCTATCGCTATTGGCCATTGGTGGCGCCATTACTGCGGTGCCCGAGATGCACAGCTACCTGGTCACCGACAAGGGCTGGCTCACCGACAGCCAGTTCACCGCATCCATTGCTCTCGCGCAGGCCGCGCCCGGCCCCAACGTGCTGTTCATCGCCCTGCTGGGCTGGAACGTAGGCTTGAACGCCGGTGGCGGCCTGGGCGCAGGGCCACACGCGTGGTGGCTGGCACTGGCCGGTACCGTGATCGCGATGGTGGGCATCATGTTACCCAGCACCACGCTCACATTCGTTGCCGCACGCTGGGCGCATCGCAACCGGGAGCTGCGTGCGGTGCGAGCGTTTAAACAAGGCATGGCCCCCATCGTGATTGCCCTGCTGATCGCTACCGCTTGGATACTGACTGCCAGCCAGGGCAGCCTAGTGGAACATTGGCAGGGATGGCTATTGACGGTGGTTACTGCGCTGGTAGTTTGGCGGACCCGGCTGCATATGTTGTGGTTGCTGGGGGCGGGGGCGGCGTTGGGGGTGATGGGGGTTGTGTGATG
>CAYXWW010000154.1:0-5060 GCA_964468905.1 uncultured Rhodoferax sp.
CACATTCTGCACAAAGGCCGCCAAGCCCTCGTTGTTGAAGCCCAGGCGGTTGATGAGCGCATTCTTTTCTGGAATGCGGAACATGCGCGGTTTGGGGTTGCCGGGCTGGGCCTTGGGTGTGACCGTGCCCACTTCTACAAAACCAAAGCCCATAGCGCCCAGGCCGTCGATGCAGCGTGCGTTTTTGTCGAGGCCAGCGGCCAGGCCCACCCGGTTGGGAAAGTGCAGGCCAGCCAGCGTAATGGGGTCGTCCACCCGCGCGGCGCAATAGGCCAGTTGCAGCGGCGTACCCTGCAGGCGCGCCAGGCTGGCCATGGTCACTTCGTGGGCCGTTTCAGGGTCCATAGAAAATAAGATGCGACGGGCCAGACTGTAGGGGACAAGTGACATTGGATAATTCCTGCAATATTTCGTAACTCCACAGATTTTCGCCGATGACCACTTCCGCCTCCTCCAATACGCCCCTGACCCAGGACCAGCTCAAGACCCTGGTGGGCCAGGCAGCCTTGCAATACGTGGTGCCGGGCGAGATTGTGGGGGTGGGAACGGGCTCAACCGTCAATAAGTTCATTGATGCGCTGGCCACGATGAAGGACCAGATCAAGGGCGCTGTGTCGAGTTCGGTTGCCAGTACTGAGCGTTTAAAGGCCTTGGGAATTCCGGTGTTTGACTCCAACGATGTGCCACGTCTGTCGGTCTATATCGACGGGGCCGATGAGATCGATGGCCATGGTTACATGATCAAGGGCGGTGGCGCCGCGCTCACGCGCGAGAAGATTGTTGCAGCCCAATCGGATCGGTTTGTGTGCATTGCCGATGCATCCAAGCTGGTGCAGACGCTGGGCGCGTTCCCGCTACCGGTGGAAGTCATTCCCATGGCCACGCAGCGCGTGATTGCGCAGTTTGCGGCGAAAGGTGGTAAGGCCAGCGTCCGCACCCAAAACGGAACCAAGGACGGCCAACCGCTGGTGACCGACAACGGCCAACACATTGTGGATGTGACAGGCTTGCAGATTACCGATCCGCTGGCATTTGAGGCTGAGGTCAGCCAGTGGCCGGGCGTGGTAACGGTGGGTGTGTTTGCCTTTCAGCGTGCCCAGGTTTGTTTGCTGGGCACTGCTGATGGCGTGAAGACGCTGACGTTTTAAAACTGAATGCCGGCCGGATTTGAGACGTTGGGTGGTGGCGGCTGGTTGGGCGCTTCTTTCGCTGCGTCGGGTTTATCTGCAGACTTGGACTCAGGTGTTACAGGTTTTTGCACGGCAACCAGCGGCGTGGGGGGCAGATTCTTGTAGGTGGGCGGTAGGGCAGAAGTCTTGGGGTAGCCTGCTGCGTCCAGGTATTGGGCCCATTCCTGGTCTGAAAACCCCGGGATACGCTGCGAGCCAATGGTCAAGAAAGGCAGTGCATTGCTGCCCGTGAGGCGCTGCAGCGACGCCTGATCAGCGTCGGTGGAGATCGTGCGCTCGCTAAACGGAATGCCCCGGGCTAACAGCATGGATCGCCCGGTGTCGCAGGGTTGGCAAGATGTGGATGTGTACAGGGTGACGGGGTATTTGCCAACGACCTGACGCAATTCAAATGGCAGCCCGCTGCTGGGGTTGGCAGCTGCGGCCCCGACGCCGGTCGTTGCTACTTTGCCTTGTGCTTCGCTGGCCGGTGGCTTGTCCGAAAAGGAGATTTTGCCGTCGGGACCCACAATTTTGTATACAGTTTGCGCCTGTGCATGGACGGCACCGAGGGCCAGTGCGGCGCTACCCAAAATGCATGCGAGGGTGTGGTGTTTCATGTTCGGTCTCCTGTCAGTTCAATGGCCGTAGTGTGGCATAGGACACAACGGTTTTTCTTACGCGCCCATGCCTTGGTGGCGCAACAGCGCATCCAGCGACGGTTCGCGTCCCCTAAAGGCAACAAACGACTCCATTGCCGGGCGGCTGCCACCTGCCTCCAAAATGGCCTGGCGGTATTTTTTACCGGTTTCTACATTGGGCAAACCATCTGGGCCAGCGGTTTCTTCAAAGGCGGCGTAAGCATCTGCACTCAGTACCTCGGCCCACTTGTAGCTGTAGTAGCCAGCTGCATACCCACCGGCAAAAATATGGCTAAACGTGTGGGCGGTGCGGCTCCAGGCGGGTGGGGTCATCACCGCCACTTCGCTGCGCACTTGGTTGAGTAGCGGCATGAAGTCTTGTGCTGGGTCGTGGCCGGCGTGCAGCAGCATGTCGAACAACGAGAATTCAATCTGGCGCAAGGTCTGCAGGCCGCTCTGGAAATTGCGCGCGGCCAGCATTTTGTCGAACAGGGCGCGGGGCAGGGGTTCGCCAGTTTCCACATGCGCGGTCATGTGGCGCAGCACACTCCACTCCCAGCAGAAGTTTTCCATGAACTGGCTGGGCAACTCCACCGCATCCCACTCCACGCCGCTAATACCGGAAACGTCGTGCTCATTCACCTGCGTGAGCATGTGGTGCAAGCCGTGGCCAAATTCGTGGAAGAGGGTGGTCACATCGTCGTGGGAGAGCAGCGCCGGTTGTTGAATACCGTTGACCTCAACACCATCTGCAAAATTGCACACCAGGTGCGCGACGGGTGTTTGTAGCTGACCAGTGTCGGGGCGCAGCCAGCGGGTGTTCACGTCGTCCATCCACGCGCCGCCGCGTTTGCCGCTGCGGGCCGTTGGGTCCAGATAAAACTGGCCTACGAGTTGCCGGCCATGGGGGCCGTCGCGTTCTATCCGGTAGAACGCTACGTTGGCATTCCACACCGGTGCGCTGTCGCGTGAGATGGAGATGTCAAACAGGGTCTCAGCAATTTTGAAAAGGCCGGCCAATACCTTGGGGAATGTGAAGTATTGTTTGACTTCTTGTTCGCTGAAGGCGTAGCGCGCTTCTTTGAGCTTTTCACCCACATAGGACCAGTCCCAGGGCTGCGGATCGCTCAATTGCAGGGTGTCGCGCGCAAAGGCGCGCAGGTCGGCCAGGTCTTGTTCTGCAAACGGCCGTGCCTTGTGCGCCAGATCACGCAGGAAGGTGATGACTGCGTCGGTAGATGCTGCCATTTTGGGAACTAGCGACAAGGCACCAAAGTTTGGATAGCCCAGCAGTAGCGCTTCTTCCTGGCGCAGTGTCAAGATCTCGCGGATGATGTGTGAGTTGTCAAACTTCAACGCGTCTGCATCGGCCTGGTCTGACGCCCGGGTGACATAGGCCCGATACAACGTGGCACGCAAGGCGCTGCTGTGCGCGAACTGCATGACCGGCAAATAGCAAGGCATTTTGAGAGTGAGTTTGTAGCCCGATTGGCCTTCAGCCTTGGCTGCAGCCAGTGCGGTGTGCTGCACATCGTCGGGCACACCAACCAGTTCTTCGGCCGTGGCGTAGTAGCTGAACGCATCGGTGGCGTCTAAGGTGTTTTCGCTGAACTTCTGGCTCAAGGCCGCTTGCTGTTCTTGTATCGCGGCAAATCGCTCGCGTTGTGCCCCGTGCAGGTCGGCGCCACCCAATACAAAGTTGCGCAGGGCATTTTTGTGCGCTTGGCGTTGTTCGGCATTGAGTGTCTGAACGTCAATGGCCTTGTATTTGGCATAAAGGCGCTCATCGGCACCCAGGCGGGTCCAGAATTCGGTCACCGCGGGCAAAGCTGCGTTGTAGGCAGCCCTTAGCTCGGGTGTATCGGCCACGCTGTTGAGGTGGCTGACCGCACCCCATGCGATGCCGAGCTTTTCCGTTGCAACGTCCAGTACCTTGGCAATGGAAACCCATTGCGCAGGGAAGCTGGGTGCGGTGACCGCATCCAAAGCGGTAGACGCTTGCGCCAGTAGCGCCTCAATGGCCGGCGCAACGTGCTCGGGTTGGATAGCGTCAAAACGCGGCAGCGTGGACGGACTTAACAATGGGTTCATAGGTGGCCGTGGTGCAAAGTGAGCGGGTGTGCAATGGATGTGGGTGTGCGCTACTGGATTGCAAGAGCGCTTGCTGCCCGCTCAGCCGCTTCCAGCGTGTTGACCAGCAGCATGGTGATGGTCATGGGCCCCACGCCCCCGGGAACCGGGGTGATGTGGCTGGCCACCTGGCTAACGCCTGCAAAGTCGACGTCGCCACAGAGCTTGCCTGCACCTTCAACGCCTTCGGGAATGCGGTTCATGCCCACATCGAGCACAACCGCTCCGGGCTTGACCATGTCGGCTGTCAGCACATTGCGTTTTCCCACGGCAGCCACGATCACGTCCGCTTGCAGGGTCATTTCTTTCAGGTTTGCTGTTGCGCTGTGGCATATGGTGACGGTGGCATTTTTTTGCAACAGCATCAGCGCCATGGGCTTACCCACAATGTTGCTGCGGCCAATGACCACGGCGTGCTTGCCGCGCAGGTCGTAGCCAATAGATTCGAGCATCTTCATGCAGCCGTAGGGCGTGCAGGGCCAAAAACCAGGCTGGCCAAACATCAATGCACCCGCGCTGGCCACGTGAAAGCCGTCCACGTCTTTGGCAGGCGAAATGGCTTCAATCACCTTCTGCGCGTCAATGTGCGATGGCAGGGGCAATTGGACCAAAATGCCGTGGATGGCGGGGTCATTGTTCAGCGCGTCCACGCGAGCCAGCAATTCGGCCTCGGTCATGGATGCCTCGTATTTCTCCAGCACCGAGTGCAGCCCCGCGTCCGCACATGCCTTGACCTTGTTGCGCACATAGACTTGCGAAGCAGGGTTGTCGCCCACCAGCACTACCGCCAATCCGGGTGTCACACCGCGTGCTTTAAGGGCAAGGGTACGGGCTGCTACGTCCTCACGCAATTGTTTCGAGAGGGCGACGCCATCGATGATTTGGCCAGTGGTGTGTGTCATGGTGCGGCTTTCAAATAGAAAACGCCCGCAGTCCTTGCGGGGCGGGCGTGAGATGCTATAAAACTAATAGTCTTGCGGGACAGACCGCCGCGCGCAGCGCAAGCTCTGCCCTCAACATATTAAAGGCGTCAGGTTTTTGGGGCGTTTTGTCCAAGTGCAATCTTCAGGAGGTCAGCCACCGTATTGGCGCTGAGTTTTTCCATGATGTTGGCGCGGTG
>CAYXWW010000154.1:5070-8679 GCA_964468905.1 uncultured Rhodoferax sp.
GTGCCTCGACGGTCTTGATGCTGATGCCCAGGTCGTCGGCAATTTGCTTGTTTAGCCGCCCGGCGACGATGCGTTCGAGGACCTGTGATTCCCGCAACGTGAGCTTTGATAGCAATGCATCCCGGCTGGCTGCCATCTGGAAATCAGAGAACGAGTCTTTCGCGTGCTCGAGCATGCGCTCAACCAAGCCGACCAACTGGTCCTCATTGAAGGGCTTCTGGATGAAATCCATGGCACCCTTTTTCATGGTGTCCACCGCCATGGGCACATCGCCATGGCCCGTGATGAACACTATGGGCAGGGGGGAGCGTGCTTCAATCAAGCGGCTTTGCAGTTCCAGACCGGTCATGCCGCCCATGCGAATATCCACAATCAGGCAGGCAACTTCACGGGGGTCGTAGCGGCTCAGGAACGATTCGGCAGAGTCAAAGCAACGGACGCGGAATCCCTTGCCTTCCAGAAGCCATTGCAGCGAATCGCGCACGGCCTCGTCGTCGTCCACCACATATACAGTACCTTTTTTGGGAAGCAGGCTCATTCAAGTGTCCAGGGTTCTAAGTGCTTTTGCTTGGATGTCGCGTCAAACTCGGGTCAACGTCGGTCAGTGGTATCCAGAAGGTGAATCGGCATCCGGCTACATCGCCGCCATTGTAGAGGTTCTCCGCCGACATCCGTCCCAGGTGCGATTCGACAATAGAGCGGCACAAAGAGAGGCCAATGCCCATGCCGTCTGCCTTGGTGGAGTAGAACGCTTCATACAGGCGAGCCATCACTTCAGGCGTCAGGCCTTTTCCAGTGTCCTGAACCGTAAACTCAACCACCTGCTTCTCTTCAATGATCTTGGGAACCACCCGCAGCTCCACAATCCGCTGGGACGTTTGGCGCAGGGCCATGTCGATTGATTCAGCGGCGTTGCGCAACAGGTTGATCAGCACTTGTTCGATCAGAATAGGATCGACCATTAGCGTGGGCAAGCGCGCCGCTACATAGTGGTTCAGGCGGACATTGAAACGGCGTAGTTCGATTTCGGCAAGCTCCACGGCTTCGGCCACGATCAGGGGAACTTCGGATGGCGTGCGGTTGGGCTCGCTGCGCTTCACGAATGAGCGGATCCGGTGGATGATTTGGCCCGCACGCTGGGCTTGCTTGGCGGTCTTTTCCAGCGCACCGAGCAGGTCGTCTTCTGGGATCTGGGTGGCTTTGATGCGCGAGACCATGCCGTTGCAATAGTTGTTGATCGCTGTCAGTGGCTGGTTCAGTTCGTGGGCCACACTCGACGCCATTTCGCCCATGGTGATCAGGCGACTGGCGGTTTGTGCACGTTCGGTCTGATTGGCCGATTGCTCTTCGGCAATGCGCCGTGAGGTGATATCGGTCGCAATCACCATTTGCGCCAAGCGCCCGTCGACCCAACTGAGGTATCGCGTGCGGACCTCCAGCCATTTGTTCAAATCAGCCAAAAATATTTCAGCGCTTTCCGACTCGGTATCGGGCAGCGCCGCGACTGGCAAACCGGCGAACGAATCCACGTTGTCCATACCATCGTCGTTTTGCAGTGAGGTGGGTACACCAGCTTGTGCCACCAATTGCAAGTGTCCTTTGGCTTGCAGGCCAAACCATTGGCGGTAGAGCTTGTTGGCAAAGAGCAGCTCGTCATTGCCCAAGGGCGCTACGGAGATGGAGGCGTCCAGCGCCTCCAGCACGGTGGTGAAGCGTTCGTGCGAGGCAGACAATTGTTCGCGAACCCGGTTGGGCTCGGTGATGTCGGTCATGGACGTCATCCAACCAGTTTGTTTGCCCAAAGCGTCAATCAATGGGGATACGTAGAGTCGTGCATCAAACAGAGTTTCGTCCCGACGTTTGACGCGCACCTGAATGCCGCCCGGTGTTGTCTTGCCAGCGAGTTCTTCATTAAGAAGGGTGTGAAGTTGTTCACGGTCGCTGTCTGGCCAGTAAGGAAATGGCGCGGTGCGGCCTACCAGCTCTGATTCGGACCAGCCGGTCATTTGGCAAAACGCGGTATTGACGTAGGTGATGCGGCCTTGCAAATCCATGGCGCGCATGCCGGTCAACATGGAGTTTTCCATGGCCCGCCGAAAGGTCGTCTCGGATATGAGTGCCTTTTGAGCTTGCAACCTGCGTCGGGTGTGGCGCCAGTTGGCAATCAGCATCCAAGCAGTCATCACACTCAAAGCGCTGACCAGCCAAAACAGGCCGCTTCCGATCACGCCCAGGGATGCACGATAGGCCTGACCACGCACAAGCAATGCACTGCCCACGGGCGAGACAGGCATGGAGTACTCGTTGGGTGGGCCGGACCACGGCAGAAGGTTTTTGACCGAAGGTGTGACGGGCGTGGCAATGCCAGCCAGCAGGCCACCCTGTGCGTCTTGCAAGGAAATGGCATAGCGTGAAGTAACCTCGGTCGGCACGCCGTAGCGGTACAGCGCATCAACGGAGAACTCCGCCAGCAAGACGCCGGTAAAACGCGCGCGGTCAATCAACGGCAAATGCATCTGCAGGAATGGAGTGTCGGTGGCGGTACCCAGCGGCTGAACGTAAACCGGTTGTTGCGATTCGCGCGCGGAGAAAAAGCCTTCACTGCGCTGCGAAGCATCGGTTGCCAGCGCCAGCTGGTTGGGCGCCAAAATGGCGCTGCCCAGCGCTGCGCGGACACGCCGGCGTTCGTCAATCCACGCCAACCCTTGCAGTTCGGGGTACTGATTGAGCATGAATCGCGCACGCGCGCGGAAATCTTCAACACTCAACTCGCGGTTGGAAATCTCGCGGCCAATACGCATGAGCTGTTCCTGGCGCTCGAGCAATCGCAAACGCAACTGCTGGTGGGTGTATTCCACATCGCGCTGGACGGCTTGTTGCTCCCGGTCAATTTCCTCCAGGCGCAAGTAGCCCAAGGCAGCAACAATGGCCGCAAAGAACAGCAATACCGCCGCCAGAGGGGTCAACACGGCGAGCCGGTCCTGGCGCTGCGGTGCCTGGCGATGCCACCACATGCGCGCGCGCTGGATGGCTGACAGTTCCATGGGTGACGGTAGTGCGGGTAGCTTGGGCAGAGGCATGGTCATAGTTTAGGGGAAAGCCCGCAGGTACAAAATCTAAAATTCATAATATGAAATCATAAAGCACCAGTTGAAATTTTGAAATAGTTGTGTAAAAATAGGCGCAACGTTCTAATCTCGTTAAAACAACTAGGAGACACACAATGTCAGCAGTTCCAACCGGCGCAACGAGCGCCCCCACGCTTGATGTGGACAGTCAAGAAACCCGCGAATGGATGGATGCGCTGTCCGCAGTCATTCAGAGTGAGGGCCCTGAGCGTGCTCACTTCCTGCTGGAGCAACTGCTAGACCATGCGCGTCAAAAGAGCATCGATATGCCGTTCTCGGCCACTACGGCCTATGTCAACACCATTGCGCCGGATCAGGAAGAGCGATCACCGGGTAACCTGGAAATTGAAGAGCGCCTGCGCGCCTACATGCGCTGGAACGCCATGGCGATGGTGGTCAAGGCCAACCGCCACCACCCAGTAGACGGTGGTGATCTGGGTGGTCACATTGGTTCATTTGCTACTTTGGCCAGCCTCTTTGG
>CAYXWW010000155.1:0-8658 GCA_964468905.1 uncultured Rhodoferax sp.
GCCCTAGTGCTGTTACCGACCCGCGAGTTGGCGGACCAAGTGGCGCAACAGATCAAAATGTATGCCAAATACACCAACCTGCGCAGCGCGGTGGTGTTCGGTGGCATCGACATGAAGCCACAGACACTGGAACTCAAAAAAGGTGTGGAAATCCTGGTGGC
The DNA here is from genome assembly GCA_964468905.1 of uncultured Rhodoferax sp. GTDB lineage: Bacteria > Pseudomonadota > Gammaproteobacteria > Burkholderiales > Burkholderiaceae_C > Allorhodoferax. Next base: position 162 of record CAYXWW010000155.1, read on the forward strand.
AACACCGGGCCGTTTACTGGACCATATTGAAGCCAAAAATGCAGTGTTGAACCAGGTGGAATATGTGGTGCTGGACGAAGCCGACCGCATGCTCGACATTGGCTTCTTGCCGGACTTGCAGCGAATCTTGTCCTACCTGCCCAAGCAGCGCACTACCTTGTTATTCAGTGCAACGTTCTCCCCGGAAATCAAACGCTTGGCCGGTAGTTATTTGCAGAACCCGGTCACGATTGAAGTTGCCCGTCCTAACGCAACGGCCTCGACCGTTGAACAGCGTTTTTACAGCGTGCCCGAAGACGATAAGCGCCACGCACTCCACCAAATTCTGAAAACCCGTGGCATGAAGCAAGCCTTTGTGTTTGTGAACAGCAAACTGGGTTGCGCCCGGCTTGCCCGCTCGCTGGAACGCGAGGGGCTCAAGACTGCAGCGCTGCACGGTGACAAGAGTCAAGATGAGCGCTTGAAGGCACTCGATGCCTTCAAAAAGGGCGAAGTTGATTTGCTGGTCTGTACCGATGTGGCAGCGCGTGGGCTGGACATCAAAGATGTGCCATGTGTATTTAATTTCGACATTCCATTCAATGCCGAGGATTACATTCACCGCATTGGCCGCACCGGGCGTGCGGGTGCAACCGGTCTGGCGGTGAGCTTTGTTGGTGGCAACAATGATGCCCGGTTGGTGGGTGATATCGAGAAGCTGATCAAAGCCAAGATCGAGCTCGAAGCCGTGGAGTACGACGAAGACGCCCCCGATATCCGCAAGCAGGGCCGCATGAACGATGGGCGCCGCATGTACGCGCAAGATGGTGAAGGCCGGTCGAACGCTGGTGGCGACAATGGGCGCAGCGGTGGTAGAGGTTCGCGCGATGAGCAATACGCATCCCGTACGGCACGTGCCCCGCGCAGCGACTATGCCCGCCCGGCGTCGGCACCGCGTGACCCTTTCTTTGACAAGCCTTACGAGCCCACGGTGGCAGGTGAAGCCGTTGCACCTGCATGGGAGGCTTCAGCCAAGCCAGCTTCACGCAGTATTTCGGCCAATATCAAACACAAGGTCAAAGTCGCCGCGCTGTTTCGCGCGACGTGATGATGGCTAGCCGGGCGTTTGCTCGGCATTGCACTGCACCTGTATAAGCTCCTGCGCTGTGTCGTGCACATTGAAGCGCAAGGCGCTTAAGGCACCGCCCCACACGCAACCTGTGTCCATGGAGAGCACGTCCTTGCGGTCCAGCCAGCCCAAGGTTGACCAATGGCCAAACGCCACAGTGGCGTGCGCAGTCTGACGTCCGGGAACATCAAACCACGGCACATAGCCATCGGGGGCACCATGGGCACCCTCCTTGATTTCGAACTCCATCTCGCCAGCAGCTGTACAAAAGCGCAGGCGGGTAAGGGCGTTGACGATCACCCGTAGCCGGTCCATGCCAGTCAGTGCGTCGCTCCATTGGGCGGGTGCGTTGCCGTACATGATGCGGTAGAACGAGTCCGCATAGCTGTTCTGTAGCACGGCTTCCACTTCCTGTGCCAGTGCGAGCGCCTGGCTCGGCGTCCAACTGGGCAGCACGCCCGCATGGACCATGAGGAGCGGAGTGTTGCCACGGTTTAACAAGATGGCCAAGTGCTGGTGGCTGAGCCAGCGCAACAGGGCCGCGCGGTCAGGTGCGTCCAATATGCAGTCCAGAGTGTCCTTGCGGTGCGCCTTGCGCACTCCATGTGCCACTGCGAGCAGGTGCAAGTCGTGGTTGCCAAGGAGGCAACGCGCCGCATCGCCATAGCCCATCAGGCGGCGCAAGACGGCGGCAGAGTCGGGCCCCCGGTTGACCAGGTCCCCTAAAACATAGAGTGTGTCACGGCTTGCAGAGAAGTCGATCGTGTCAAGCAAACGCTGCAAGGCAGCATCGCAGCCCTGCACGTCGCCAATCAGGTAAAGTGCCATGTGTTCATTCTCGCTTGGGTTCCATGGAATTTATTTTGATTGTGTTGTTAACGTTGCTCAATGGCGCATTTGCCATGTCGGAGCTGGCGTTGACGGCGAGCCGCAAAGTGCGTCTGCAAGCCATGGCGGACGAAGGTGACAAGGGCGCCCTGGCGGCCCAGGTATTGTTGTCCAACCCGACCCAGTTTCTATCTGCGGTGCAAGTCGGTGTTACTTCCATTGGCATGCTCAATGGCATTGTGGGTGAGGCGGCGTTCAGTGACGGCGTGGCCCAGTGGTTGGGTGCTCTTTTGCCTATCTCGCACCGCGCAGCAGAAATCTCAGCTACCGCACTTGTGGTGACGATCATTACCTTTGTGACCATTCTGTTTGGCGAACTGGTGCCCAAGCGCATTGGTCAGCTGTATCCGGAGGCTGTGGCGCGCGTGCTGGCCCGCCCCATGACCTGGTTTGCCGCAGGGGCCAAGCCATTTGTACGCCTGTTGTCCGTGTGTACACACGGCATGCTGAAACTTTTGCGCATCGATACCACCGACAACCGCGGGGTTACGGAAGAAGAAATTACGGCTAGCCTGGAAGAAGGCGTGGACGCTGGCATCATCGAACAACATGAACACCAAATGGTGCGCAACGTGTTTGATCTGGACCACCGGACGTTGGCATCCATGATGTTGCCGCGAGCAGATATTGAGTGGATGGATGCCGGTTCTTCTGTGGCGCAGTGTTTGGCTCAGGCCAGCGCTTCGGGCGGCAAGGGTGCGCATTCATGGTATCCCGTGTGTCGCGGGTCACTGGATCAGGTGGTGGGGCTGGTCAGCGTGGCGCGTCTGCTGGAACTGGGTGGCAGCTATGGTGGCAAAGTGGAGTCAATCGCAGAGCCTGCCGCATTTGTTCCTGAAACGCTGAGCGGAATGGAGTTGATCGAACAGTTTCGTGCCAAGTCTGCGCGCATGGTGTTTGTGGTGGACGAATACGGCGTTGTGCAGGGATTGTTGACGCCCCATGATGTGCTGGAAGCCATCACGGGCGAACTCAAACCCGATGCACAGACGCAGGCATGGGCCACGCAACAGGCCGATGGTTCTTGGCTGTTGGATGGGCTGATGCCCGTTGGGGAACTGAAGGCGCGCCTGGAAATTGATGAACTACCCCAGGAAGACCGCGGCAGGTACAACACGTTGGCTGGCTTGTTGATGGCCGTTTCTGGAGACTTGCCTGCGGTGGGTGCGCGGATCGACTGCGCGCTATGGCAATTTGAGGTCACCGCGCTTGACGGCAAGCGCATTGACAAGATCATCGCCCGATCCAGCAGCACGCCTTGAGCATGGCACTACATGCGATCGGTCCATTGGTAGGCCAATGCGCCTACTAGTTCATGTAAAGCCGCATGCCAACTGCGCAGCCCCGTCACAAATCCATATGTTGTCCATGGCGTCGTTGTGCCGCTGCGAAAGTCCACAGGATAGGCGGTCACGTTCCAACCTGCTTTGGTGAACGTAGCCATCGCACGGGGCATGTGCCAGGCCGAAGTAACCAGCAGCCAGCGTTGCTTGGTGTCGATACCAGGCAGTAGCGCGGAGAGGGTTGCGTTCTCATACGTCGTGCGAGACATGGATTCAAACTTCACCCGATCAACGGGTATGCCCTGGCTCTCAAAGAATGTGCGGGCTTGCCGCGCTTCGCTGGGCTCGCCTTCTTGCAATGGGCCACCACCCGTGTAGACGGCGTGCATGGTCGGGTTGTTGCGCAACAGTGGCAATGACGCAGTCATCCGCTCGGCAGCATCGGTCAGCAACGGTTGCCTGTGCGCACGCGCAATATACGCCGGCTCAGTAGAGCCACCCAACACCACAATGCCATAGTAGGCTTGGAGGTTGGCGTCGGGCTGGATCTCGGCGTACTGACCCTCTAACTGCCGCAACAACAAGTCAGGCAGTGGTTGCCAACCCATCAACAGGACCACTGCCAAAGACAAAGCAGTCAGCCTGCGGGACCACACGGACTTGCTACCTAAGACCACACTGGCAGCCAACAGTACGGCGATCCAGGTTAATGGTTGGGTCAGAAGTGTGAGGAAAGTTGAAACTATGGACACGGTGTTAAAGGGTAAATCGATTTGCAACGAATCGAGGGAAGGGCGCACTTGCCGGGAATCAGGCTCGCGGTTTGCGCTAGGGTTTTCACTTAGTGGATGACCACACCTTGTATTTGCCAGTCAATTGTTTAACCTTCGTGCCTACGCAACCACTACGGGAACATGCCATGAAAATTCGCGCTATTGCACTGGGAATCATTGTTGGGTCATTGTCCCTGCTTTCACACGCTCAGCAGCCTATTGTCATCAAATTCAGCCACGTGGTGGCCAATGACACGCCCAAAGGCCATGCCGCAGAGTATTTCAAGAAGAAGGCGGAAGAGTTAACAAAGGGCCGGGTCAAGGTGGAGGTGTACGCCAACAGTACGCTCTACAAAGACAAAGAGGAAATGGAAGCTCTGCAAATCGGTGCCGTGCAAATGCTGGCACCATCACTAGCCAAGTTCGGCCCGCTGGGTGTCAAGGAATTTGAAGTGTTTGACCTGCCGTACATCTTTGACGGATATGACGATTTGCACAAGATCACCCAAGGCCCCATAGGCCGAATGCTGTTAGACAAGCTCGATGCTAAGGGCGTGAAAGGCCTTGGGTATTGGGACAACGGTTTCAAGTCGTTCTCGGCCAACAAGCCATTGCAGGCGCCGGCTGATTTCAAGGGTTTGAAGATGCGTATTCAGTCCTCCAAGGTGCTGGAGTCACAGATGCGTGCCCTAGGTAGTCTGCCTCAGGTATTGGCCTTCTCTGAGGTGTACCAGGCACTGCAAACCGGTGTGGTGGACGGAACCGAGAACCCCATCTCCAACCTGTACACGCAAAAGATGCATGAGGTGCAGAAGCACTTGACACTGACCGAGCATGGCTACTTGGGCTATGCGGTCATCACGAACAAAAAGTTCTGGGACGGCTTGCCTGCAGACATTCGCAAGCAGCTGGAGGATGCGCTAGAGCAAGCCACACGCTATGCCAACCAAATTGCCAAGATGGAAAACGATAAGTCGCTCGAAGCGGTCAAGAAATCTGGTAAAACAACCGTCTATACCCCGACGGCTGCTGAGCGTGCCGCGTTCAAGAAAGTCTTGATCAAGACCCATACCGACATGGAGTCACGCATTGGCAAAGACATCATCCAAAATGTGTACAAAGAAACCGGATTTAATCCGGCAAAACTGTAACAAGGCGATATAAAACCCGGCCGCAGAGTCGGGTTTTTTTTGCAAATGAATGGACACAGGCCATGAAAATTCTTGATCACATTGAAGAGTGGATCATTACCTTCCTCATGGGTGCAGCGACCCTTGTCATCTTCGCTGCTGTCATGCACCGCTATGCCACCGGGTTCGCTATTCCGGGCGTGCAGGACTGGCTGCTCACCATCAACATGGGTTGGGCACAAGAGCTGTGCATCATCATGTTTGTGTGGATGGCCAAGTTTGGTGCTGCTTATGGCGTGCGCACTGGCATTCACGTCGGTGTGGACGTGTTGATCAACCGCATGTCGGATAGCCGACGCGCCAAATTTGTCGTTTTTGGTCTGCTGGCGGGGGCCTTGTTTACCGGCATTGTGGGCACATTGGGTCTGCGCTTTGTGTGGGAAAACGGCATGCACTATTTTGTGTATTCCCTGATGGGCATCGCGCCAACTGATTTACCCGAAGGGCCAACAACACCCGATCTTGAGTGGCCCACCTGGATGGTTTACGCCGTGATTCCACTGGGCTCTTACCTGATGTGCTTTCGTTTTCTGCAAGTGACCGTGCATTTTCTGCGGACGGGTGAGCTGCCCCATCATGACCACGGGCATGTGGATGGCTTGGATGAAGTGGTGTCGGCGGAGCTGGCCGATTCGGGTAGAGGAACCAAAGCATGAATGCACTCATCATTTTGACCCTGCTGGTGGTGCTCATGCTCACAGGCATGCCCATCTCCATTTCACTGGGTTTGACGGTTCTGTCTTTCCTGTTTTTTTTGACCGAGGTGCCGATTGAATCGGTGGCACTCAAGCTGTTCACCGGCATCGAGAAGTTTGAGATCATGGCGATTCCGTTCTTCATTTTGGCGGGCAACTTTTTAACCCACGGCGGGGTGGCTAAGCGCATGATTGCGTTTGCCACATCCATGGTTGGGCATTTTCATGGTGGTCTGGGCTTGGGTGGGGTCTTGGCGTGTGCCTTGTTTGCAGCAGTGTCCGGCTCCAGTCCTGCCACGGTGGTCGCCATTGGCTCTATTCTGTTGCCAGCCATGGTCAAAGCAGGATTCCCCAAAAGCTTTGGTGCCGGCGTTATCACCACCTCGGGTGCGCTGGGTATTTTGATACCACCCAGCATTGTGACGGTGATGTATTCGTTGTTTACCAACACATCGGTGGGGGCCTTATTCATGGCCGGGGTTATTCCCGGTTTGCTGCTGGCTTTCTTCTTGGGATTGACCACATGGTATCGGGCCAGAAAGAATAACTACCCGCGTCAGCCTAAAGCAACCTGGGGTGAGCGATGGGTGTCCTTCCGCAAGGCTATCTGGGGCCTGTTGCTGATTGTGGTGGTAATGGGCGGAATCTACAGCGGCATCTTTACCCCCACTGAGGCGGCGGCCATGAGCGCGGTGTATGCCTTCATCGTGGCAGTGTTTGTGTACAAAGACATGGGCCTGAAGGAAGTGCCCCGTGTGCTGCTCTCCAGCGCCAATATGAGTGCGATGCTGCTGTACATCATCACCAACGCGGTGTTGTTTTCGTTCTTGTTGACGCATGAGAACATTCCACAGCAAATGGCGGATCAGATGATCGGAACGGGCATTGGCGTCATCGGCTTTTTGCTGATCTCCAACGTACTGCTGCTGATCGCGGGCAATTTTATGGAGCCTTCCAGCATCGTTCTGATTCTTGCGCCAATCTTGTTCCCCATCGCCATCAAACTGGGCATTGACCCGGTGCACTTCGGCATCATCATGGTGGTGAACATGGAAGTGGGCATGTGCCACCCGCCGGTGGGACTGAACTTGTACGTTGCGTCTGGCATCACCAAGATGGGTATTACCGAGCTGACTGTGGCCGTCTGGCCGTGGCTCCTAACGATGCTGGGCTTCTTGGTGCTGGTGACCTATTGGCCTGGTCTTTCCCTGTGGCTGCCGCGTGCAATGGGCATGGTGACCTGATTATCGATTTGCCCTTGCACAAAAACCCTGCTACCGTCCGGCCAGCAGGGTTTTTTAATGCCGCACTTGCGGGTTGGGAGAGCAGCTTATGCCAGAAACGTCACACGGCCTCATTGCCTTTTGCCGCGAAAACCAACGCGTGTGTCCCATGCCTGAGCGCTGGAACGCTTTGTTTGAAATGCTGCCCCAACGCAAGCGCACTGCAATTGGTTGGGAGCCTGCATTGCCGCTCAATCTAGAGGCGTGGGATCACACGCCAGGTGCCCTCAAGACTTTGCGGCTAGCAGAACACATCGAGTGGGCTGCTGCGCACGGTGCACTGGAAGCAATTGGAAAGTTTTTAAGGGCCTTGCCAGAAGACGAGTGGCTGCACGTGGCTTGAGCAACACACTCTAACCGCTCAGGATCGATGCACGCTTCAAAGCGGATGTAAAACACAGCGGACAAGGTGATGAGGCGCACTGGTCAAAATCGGAGCCCACTTTTCTGACACGTCGGCGCCTGGCGCGAAGGCAAACCCTGTACGCACGTTGACCCCATCTTCCCGCGACCAGACCTTGTGTATTTTTGCGTGTTCGAGCCCGTCATTCGCCGGTGATTCGAGTACCAGTTCCAGGTTGTAAACGCGGTCTGTCAATTCAGTCGTTTGGGCAGTCAGCACCTGAACACCACCATCGCCCAGGTCAACCACCAAGGCGGGTATGGCCGATACATCTGCGGCGTTCCGAAAGGCATAGATGGGGATTGGCTGGCCCGCATCTTTGACCAGAAAATACTGTGACCGAGGGTGCGTGCGCTTGTCTGCTGCATTCATGTTGAATTTCCGTCGTGGAGGACAAGCGCCAAGTGTCACATAGCTGATACAAAAGTGTGTGACAAATAGATTACCAATTCAAGTCAATGGCTTGGCTAAGTAGTGGGAGGGAAGTGCCCATAAAAAAATCAGCTACGGGCAAACGCGCGGATTTCTTTGGTTTTTTTGGTGCCGCTTAACGGAATCGAACTGTTGACCTTCTCCTTACGAAGGAGCTGCTCTACCAACTGAGCTAAAGCGGCGCACCGGGGTGAAATTATAGCCAGCGCATCATCGCGACGTAGCGGCTTCCTGGTGGTAGCGGGTCACGCGTTCCACCTCATTGCGGGAGCCCAGGACGACGCTCACGCGCTGGTGTAGCTTGTTGGGCTGAATGTCCAAAATGCGTTCCGTACAGTTGGTGGCAGCACCGCCTGCTTGCTCCACAAGCCAGGCCATGGGGTTGGCCTCGTACATCAGGCGCAACTTGCCGGGCTTGTTGGGCTCACGCTTGTCCCAGGGG
>CAYXWW010000156.1:0-8632 GCA_964468905.1 uncultured Rhodoferax sp.
ACCAATCAAAAAGCCAGAGTCATAAAACACGGTGGTGGTGGGGCCAATCAACAAGCCCGACAACGCACCGATCAGCGCCGCCATGGCAAATGTGGTTTGCCCTGCGCCATGGGTGGAGATGCCCATGAGCCGCGCGCCCAAGCGATTGACCGCCGTGGCCTGCAAGGCCTTGCCATACAGCGTGCGGCTAAAGAACTGCCATAACAACACGATCAACGCCAACGACACGCCAAAGATGATGATGGCTTGCCCGCTGAGGGTCAGCGGCCCCACCGTCATGCGTGCGTCCCAAAACGATGGGTTGCGAAACCCCTCGGCACCAAAGAACAGCAGGCCCAGACCCATCATGGCAAAGTGCACCCCGACCGACACAATCAACAAAACCAAAGAACTCGCGTCAGCCAAAGACTGGTACGCCAGCCGGTACACCAGCGGACCAAAAGCAGTGACGATCGCCACGGTCAACACCGCCTGCACTGGCAAAGGCAGGTTGTGCGGAGCCGCCCACATCGACAGGCCCGACACCACCAGCGGAATGGCCAGCGTGCGCAGCCCGGCCTGGAATGCACGCCCCACATTCCCCCCATGCAACCAGCTCAAGCGCATGTCCATCGCCGCAGCCAATGCCGCCATGATCAGCAACAGCCAGACCGTGCCCGGCACCTGGCCGGTGCGGAAAATGGCCAGCGTGAGCGCACCGTATGCCACAAACTCCCCTTGTGGAATAAAGATGACGCGGGTCACGCTGAACACCAGCACGGTGGCCAAGCCGAGCAGTGCGTAGACGGCACCGTTGGTGATGCCGTCCAGCAGCAGGATGCTGACGATGGACAAATCCATGGATAACCTTTAAAAAGCTACTCTACTTTCCAGTCGCCATTGACCACTTTGAGCATCACGCCGGTTTCCAGCGTGAAGCCCCAGTGGTCATCCTTGGTCCACTGCAGAACACCCTGGGACACCTCGGTGCGACCCATAGTCTCCAGCGCATTTCTGAGCGCTGCGCGGAACTCCTTGGTGCCGGGCTTGCCAGACTTCAATGCAATAGGAACAGCTTTCTCCAGCACCAGCAGCGCATCAAAACCGTGTGCGGCAAACTGGTTGCGCGAACCCACGCCGTAGGCCTTCTCATACTGCTGCACGTACTGCAGAGCCATCTTTTTGGAAGGGTTGCTGTCAGGCAACTGCTCAGCCACGACAGCCGGACCAGACACCACATACGCGCCCTCCACATCTTTGCCACCCACGCGCATCAAGTCACGTGAGGCGGCGGCATGGGTCTGGTAAATCTTGCCCTTGAATCCGCGTTCCACCACGGCCATGTGCGGCATGGCGGCACCGCTGCCGGATGCCACGACCAGCATGGCATCGGGATTGGCGGCAACCAGCTTTAAGGCCTGCGCGGTAACACTGGTGTCGGAGCGCGCGAAGCGTTCGGTGGCGATCACCTTGATGCCGCTTTTGTCAGCCGCTGCGGTAAAGTCTTTAAGCCAGCTTTCGCCATAGGCATCGGTGTAACCCAGGAAGCCCACTGTCTTGATGCCCTGCTTTTTCATCAAGGCAACGATGGCGTGCGCCATGACGGGTGTGGACTGCGGCATGCGGAATGTCCATGTGTCCTTGCCCGGTGGCAGTTGCATGGGCGACATCGCCAGTTGTACTGTCTCTGCCTCGGCCGCAACGCCGGCCATAGGAATGGCCACCGGTGTGGCAGCCGAACCGAGGATGACATCCACCTTATCATCGGTTACAAAACGCTTGGCGTTCTTCACACCGTTGGTGGGATCGGTCGCATCATCGAGCACGATGAGTTTGACTTTCTCACCGGCAATGGTTGCAGGCCACAGCTTGAGCTGGTTACCCACCGGAATGCCCAGACCCGAGGCGGGGCCAGTGAGCGGCAAGCTGACACCAATGGTGATGTCGGCCAGCGCAGTGCCAGCGATGGCCAACGTGGCGGCAGCAGCAATCAGGGATTTGACGAACTTCATACGATGTCTCCTTGGTTTAGTGAACGGGTTACAGGAATCAAATAGTGGATCAACGGGGTGCCATGCGCAGCGCACCATCCAGGCGAATCACTTCGCCATTGAGGTGCCCATTGCTGACAATGTGCGCGGCCAGTTGGGCAAACTCTTCGGGCTTGCCCAGGCGTTGCGGAAATGGAATGCTGGCCGCCAGCGAGGCCTGCACGGCCTCGGGCAGTTGTTGCATTAGCGGTGTAGCAAACAGCCCGGGCGCCACGGTGCAAACGCGTATGCCATGCTGCGCCAGGTCCCGCGCCATAGGCAGCGTCATGCCCACCAGCCCTCCCTTGGAAGCGCTGTAGGCCTGCTGCCCCACCTGGCCATCAAAGGCGGCCACCGAAGCGGTGAATAGCATCACGCCACGCTCGCCATCGGCCAGCGGCTCCAGCTTGGCGCAGGCTGCGGCAAACAAGCGGCTGACGTTGTAGGCACCAATCAGGTTGACGTTCACCACGCGCACAAAATCTTCCAGCGGCGCAGCCGAGCCGTCTTTTTGCACGATGCGTTTGGCGCTGCCAATACCGGCCACGTTCAACAGCACGCGTGCCGGGCCGTGCGCGGCCGTGGCCATGGTCAATGCTGCGGTCACGCTATCGGTGTTGGTAATGTCACACTGGCAAGCCACGGCGCGGCCACTTCCAAATTGCGCGCAGATGTCGGCCGCAACCTGCTCGGCCAGCGCCATGTTCACATCGAGCACCGCAACCTTGGCACCGAGTCGGGCCAACTCCCGTGCGCAAGCTTCACCCAGGCCCGAGGCGGCACCGGTGACCAGGGCGGCATGTCCTTGAATATTCATCGCGTAGTTTCCGGTTTGATGATGTGGGCCACGCTGTCGTCGTGCAGCGCGTTGACCAGCGCTGCGCGGTGCTGCAACACAGCGCGCTGGTTGATAGAACCCTTGTCGGTAACTTCGCCACGGTCAATTGACGGTGGCTCGGCCAGCAGCACCAGACGGGCGACGCGGCTGGCGCTGCCAGTCGCACTCCGGGCCAATTCATTCACCACATGCTGGAAGTGCATCTGCACCGGCGCGCTGGCAAGCACGGCGTCCATAGAAGCTGTTGCGGGCAAACACGCGAGCTTGCGCACCGCTTGGGTCGGGAACGCCATGGCCCCCACTTCCTTGTGATTCAGACCTGTCAGCACCACGTCTTGCACATACGGTGCGCCTGCCGCGATGATCTTGCTGCGCATGGGGCCGACACTGACAAATGTGCCCGTGCTGAGCTTGAAATCTTCAGCGATACGTCCATCAAACCGCAGGCCTTGGTGTACATCGTCCGGGTCAATCCATGTCACGGCGTCGCCACTGCAAAAGAAACCCTCTTCGTCAAAGGCTTGTTGGGTGGCCTCGTGGCTGCGCCAGTAGCCCGGCGTGACGTTGGGTCCCTTGTAACGCACTTCGGTCTTACCATCCACATCAACCAGCTTGACGTCCAGCCCGGGCGCGGGCACACCGAGGTCTCCGGCCTTGACGTTGGCCCGGTTGACCGACAGCGCAAAGGGGCCGGACTCGGTCATCCCCAAGCCAGTACCCATGGTGATGCGTTCGCCCACCTCGCGCTCCTGGGCTGCATGCAGTGCATCCCATATGGGCTGTGACAAAGCGGCCGCGGCATAGAAGAACATGCGCACCCGGCTCAACAATTTCTTGCGCAACACGTCGTCGGTCTTCATCGCGTCTGCGATCGCTTCAAAACCGGTGGGCACGTTGAAGTAGACCGTGGGTGCAATCTCGCGCAAGTTGCGCAGAGTCTCCGTCATCAATGCAGGGGTGGGCTTGCCGTCGTCAATGTATAGGGTGCCGCCGTTGTAGAGCACCATGCCAAAGTTGTGGTTGCCGCCAAACGTGTGGTTCCACGGCAGCCAGTCCACCAGCACCAACGGCTCTTCACCCAACGGGGTTAGCGACTGGCGCATTTGCTGCTGGTTGGCGCACCACATGCGGTGCGTGTTGATCACCGCCTTGGGCAGTTTTGTGGAACCCGAAGTAAACAGAAACTTGGCAATGCTGTCGGGGCCGACGCGTGAAAAGGCGTCGTCCACTGCGGGGGTGGCTTGCGTCGCCAACAATTGGTCAAATGTGGTGGTAGCCCTTGCAGAATGTGCATAGCCTGCTATTGAAGTCATAGCAACTTCACAATCTATTGGAACGGCGGCGGCGATCGCCGCACCATAACGCTGGCCGTTGCTTGCAAACACCAGGCCCGGTGTCAGCGTAGCCATCACGTGCTTGAGCTTGCCGTAGTCGGTACTGACCGTGGAATAGGCCGGTGAGGTGGAGCAATACGGAATGCCCACGTAAATGCAGGCCAGTGCCAGCAATGCGTGCTCCAAATCGTTTTCGCTCAAGATCACCACCGGGCGCTCGACGCTGAGCTTGCGGTCCAGCAGGGCCTGGCCGATGCGGCGTGCCCCATCGAGTGCCTGCGCGAACGTCAGGTGCTGCCAGTCGCCACCACCACCGGGCGTTCTAAAACCATCGGCAGGCTGCGCGCGCCGCGCAAACAAGGTGCGATCAGGAGCGACCCGGGCCCAATGCTCCAGGCGTTCACCCATCGTCTTTGCGTATGGCTGCAACGCATCTTCAGCCCGCAGGTAGCACACACCTTTCTGGCCACCGTCGCGCACCACCACACGGTTCACGCCAAAACGCATGGGCCGGTACTTGGGCTGGTTGCTGACGGTGCTGCTCACGCCTGTCTCCTGATGTCTAAGCGGTGCATGATTAGTCTTTTAGCACCTTGGCAGCACGGCCTTCCAGAAAGTCCCGCACCCGTGTCTTGGCCTCGGGTGCCGACTGCGCAATGGCTGCCATCAGCGATTCAGTCATCAGCCCATGGTCGGCGGTTTGGTCGGCAATGCGGGGCAGAACATGCGTGAGGGCATAGTTGGTGGCCGGTGCATTGCTGGCCACGCGCTCGGCCAACTCCATAGCCTTGTTGAAGGCCTGGCCCTTGGCCACGAGGTACTGCGCAAAACCAGCGCGCTCGCCGTCCTCGGCGTTGTAGACGCGGCCGGTCAACATCATGTCGGTCATGCGTGCCACGCCGATCAGGCGTGGCACGCGTACCGAACCCCCACCACCCACAAAAATGCCGCGCGAACCTTCTGGCAGCGCATAGAAAGCCGAGGCATCTGCCACGCGGATGTGGCACGCACTGGCTAGCTCCAGGCCGCCACCGACCACCGCTCCATGCAGCGCGGCAATGACTGGCACCGGGCCGAACTGCACCGCATCCAACGCCTTGTGCCACATACGCGAATGGTGCAAGCCTTGCAATGCATCGCGCTCCGTCAGCTCACTCAGATCCAGGCCCGCGCAAAAGTGATCACCGTCGCCGGCTATAACTGCCGCGCGAACACCCGCGTCAAAACCTTCGAACACGCGGCGCAGTTCCAGCACCAGCGCATCGTTGATGGCGTTGCGTTTGGCCGCGCGCGCGAGACGCACCACTGCGACGGCACCGACGATCTCGACGGAAAGATCAGCGGAAACGGGGGTTGCAGACATTCAGTTTTCCTTGCTCAATCGCATTAAATTAGTTATAGTCTATAACCAATTTGCGGCATTTACAAGCCACACATTGACCGAAATGCTGCGGCCTAGGGTTTGTCCTAGGGCACACCTGCCACACCCAGCCGCTACCCGAATGTGATAGCTTTCTTGCACGCCCCGCGTGCTTAAACCAAGGTTGAACCATGAAACATTTTTCGAACCGTTTTCAAAACAGCTGGCTGGTCGACGGCGTTCGAACGCCCATGGTGGACTACTGCGGCGCTTTGGGTGCTGTGTCGCCCACTGACACGGGCATCAAGGTGGCCCGTGCCGTGATCGCGCGCAGCGGCTTGCCCGCCACGGACATAGATTCCGTTATTACCGGGTCCATGGCACAAGCCGACTTCGATGCTTTTGTGCTGCCCCGGCACATTGGTCTGTACGCCGGCGTGCCGCTCGCGGTGCCCGCCATTCTGGTGCAGCGGATTTGCGGCACCGGCTTTGAGCTGTTCCGCCAGGCGGCTGACCAGATTGCACTAGGGTATGCCGAGCTCGCGCTGGTGGTGGGCACGGAGTCGATGACACGCAACCCCATTGCAGCCTACACCCACCGCACTGGCTTCAAGCTGGGCGCGCCAGTGGAGTTCAAGGACTTTCTGGTCGAAGCCTTGAACGACCCCGCCGGTCCGGTCACGATGATCCAGACGGCGGAGAACCTGGCCCGCCAATATGGCATCAGCCGCAACGACGTAGACGCCTATGCAGCCAAGTCTTTCGAGCGTGCGTTGAAAGCGCAGGCTGAAGGGTTCCACGCGGGCGAGATCGTACCGGTTGAGAACGAGCGTTTTGAATTGGAAGGCTATGCAACGCGTGGCATCGCGCTGCCGCGCAAAGTGGAGCGCTTGGACCACGACACGCATCCCCGGCCCTCTCCAATTGAGGCACTGGCCAAACTGCGCCCGGTGTATGCAGGTGGCGTTCAGACCGCTGGCAACAGCTCGGCCCTGGTCGATGGCGCTGTGGGCGCGTTGGTCGCAAGCGATGCCTATGTGCAGCGGCGCGGTCTGCAACCGCTGGCGCGCCTGGTCGGCGCAGCGGCGGTCGGCGTGCCACCCGAGACCATGGGCATAGGGCCCGCCCCGGCCATCCGCGCGCTACTGGAGCGCTGCGGGCTCACGCTGGCCGACATCGGCTTGTTTGAAATCAACGAAGCACAGGGCGCACAGACTATCGCTGTGGAACGTGAGCTGGGCCTGGACCGCGACAAGCTCAATGTGAATGGTGGAGCCATCGCTCTGGGCCATCCACTGGCTGCCACTGGCGTTCGCCTCACCGTGACGCTGGCGCGTGAGCTGCGCCGCCGGGGTCTGCGCTACGGCATTGCATCTGCCTGCGTAGGTGGCGGCCAAGGCATGGCGCTGTTGATCGAAAACTCAAACGCTTAACGGAGCCCTCCATGAAAATCATTACCGCAGACGAAGCTGGCGCGCTGATCCCCGACGACGCCACCATCTTTTTGGGCGGCCTGGCCGTGACCAGCCTGCCCGAAGAGATTTTGCAAGGCCTTGAGCGCCAATTTATGGCCAGTGGCCACCCGCGCAATGTCACCACCTGGGCCTGCGGCGCTGTGGGCAATTCTGGCGAGGCGGGCATGAAACACTTTGCGCACAAAGGCATGGTCAAACGTGTGGTGGCTGGCCACTTTGGGCAAACCGGCAAAGAGATGATGAAGATGGTCTTCGACGGGGAAGTGGAAGCCTACAACTTTCCGCAAGGCAGCCTGTCGCACCTGACGCGCCAAATTGCCAACCGCTCGCCGGGTTTGCTAACCAAGGTCGGCCTGGGCACCTTTGTTGACCCGCGCTTGGAAGGCGGCAAGATGAATAGCCGTTCCACCGAAGACCTGGTGGAACTGGTCGACTTCAAGGGCGAAGAATGGTTGTTCTACGCGCCACCGAAGATCGACGTCGCCATCATCCGCGGCACGCTGGCAGACGAACGGGGCAACATCACCCTGGACAAGGAAGGCGTGCTGCTGGAGCAGCTATCAATCGCGCAGGCGGCCAAGCGCTGGGGCGGCATTGTCATCTGTCAGGTGGAGCGCATCGTCAAGGCTGGCACGCTACACCCCAAGGCAGTCAAGGTGCCAGGCCTGCTGGTGGACTACGTGGTGGTGGCACAACCCGAGAACCATATGCAAACCATTGCCACCCAGTTCAACCCTGCGCTGTGCGGCGATGTCATGGTTCCCACGGGTAGCCTGAAACCCATGCCGCTGGACGAGCGCAAAGTGATTGCACGGCGCGCCGCTATGGAGGTGACGCCCGGCGCCATCACTAACCTGGGCATCGGCATTCCGGCCGGTATTCCGGCGGTGGCTGCGGAAGAGGGTGTGTCCGACCTGCTGAGCCTGTCGATCGAGAGCGGCGTAAACGGTGGCATCCCGGCGCAACTGGGCGACTTTGGCCTAGCGTACAACGCCGAATCCATCATCGAGCAAAGCGCACAGTTTGATTTTTATGACGGCGGCGGGCTGGACGCGAGCTTCTTGGGCCTGGCGCAGACCGACAGCCACGGCAACGTCAATGTCAGCAAGTTCAACGGCCGACCGGTAGGCTGCGGCGGTTTTATCAACATCACGCGCTCAACAAAGAAGCTGGTGTTCTGCGGTGCCTTCACTGCCGGCGGATTGGATGTAGAAGTAGCCGACGGCAAGTTGCACATCAAGACCGAGGGCAAGTCACGCAAGTTTATTGACCACGTGGAGCAGATCACCTTCAACGGCCATGACGCCGCACAGCGCCAGCAAGAGGTGGTGTTTGTCACCGAGCGCGCGGTATTCAAACTGACCGCCGACGGCCTGGAGCTGACCGAGATTGCCCCCGGTGTGGACCTGCAACGTGACGTACTGGCCCACATGAGCTTCAAACCCATCATCACCAACGTGAAGCCCATGGACCCCGGCATCTTCCGCGCGCACTGGGGCGGCTTGGCAGCAGCGCTGGGTTAAGCAGAGATTTTTCATTTGACGGTCGCGTGACTGTTTGTTGATTGTTGTTTGCTGTTGGCTCTGTTCAGTGGGGTGTGGGGTGTGGGGTGTGGG
>CAYXWW010000157.1:0-8619 GCA_964468905.1 uncultured Rhodoferax sp.
GCGATTCAACCACGAGGGGATTGTGCTTGACAGAAGTTGGGAAGCCCTTGTAGTTAAAAAGACTAGACCAGTTCGTTGCGAATGGCATAGACCGTAAGTTCGGCGTTGTTGGAGAGTTTTAATTTTTCGAGCAACCGTGCGCGGTAGACGCTGACAGTCTTCGGGCTGAGCATGAGTTCCTCTGCGATGTCTGACAGACGTTTTCCTGAGGCGATCTTGAGCAAGGTCTGAAGTTCTCGCTCTGATAGAGTCGCGTGTAGTGATTCGCTGGTGGGCGTCGCTAGGTTGTTGACCAGCATTTCCGAGATCGCCGGTGTTACATATTTCCGACCACTGGCAAGCGCCCGAACGGCTGCAATGAGTTCATTGGGGTTGCCTGCCTTGTTTAAATACCCATCTGCTCCCGCACGCAGACACCGAATGGCGTACTGGTCTTCGGCAAACATGGAGACGATCAATACGCGAATGGGGGAGTTGTCTTCACGCAGACTTGCAAGAACCTCCAGGCCTCCACGACCCGGCAGATTCAGGTCCAGTATGAGTACGTGGCAGGCGGTGTTGCGAATGAGCTCCCGAACTTCGGAATAGGTCCCGGACTCACCAACAACCTGGATATCAGTCGCCTCTGTCAACGTGTCACGTATGCCGCGCCGAATCATGGCATGGTCATCACACAGTATTACTTTGATCACTGGAATTGAGTCTCCGCGGGTGTGCTTGGCATGCTTGCCATGGGTACAGAAAGTGTGATCGTTGTGCCTCGGCCACTTTGGGTGCTGACGTCCAACCAGCCGCCGACGGTTTTGGCGCGCTCTTGAAGACCGCGTATGCCAAAAGCATGGGGTTTCATCATCTCTTCCCGTGTGATGCCAACACCGTTGTCACACACCTCAAGAGTCAATACGTTACCTGCATTGGAGATTTCGATCTGAACCAACGAGCATTTGGCGTATTTGGTGACGTTGGTTAGTGCTTCTTGGGCTGTCCTATAGGCCACCAATTGAACCGCCTTGTCTGGGTGCAGGTCTTCACAGTTTGAACGTACGACAATTTTCATGCTGCTTCGCCGCTCTGAACATGATGCGAGCCACTGTATTGCGGCAAGAAGACCCTGATCCAGGACTGCGGGTCGTAAATCCATCATGATGCGTTGCGATGCGCCCATTGCATGCTGCAGCATATCCGTAGCAGCCTGCGCGTGTTCAAGCAGGGCTGGGTCGCTGACGTGGCGTGTTATCCAGGCAATGTCGAGGTTTGCTGCGGCCAATGATCCGCCAATGTCGTCGTGGATCTCACGCGCAATGGCGGCTCTCTCACGATCAATCGCTGTTTGCAGGTGGCCGGTCAAGTCAGACAGTCGCTTTTCGGACAAGGCGAGTTCCCGATCGACTTCCGCTTTGGCGCGACGCGTTCGATGCATCTCCATGGTGCGTGAGATGACCCGTTCTAGCCTCGCAATTTCATCTTTGTGCAAATAGTCGCTTATGCCTGTTTGAATGGCAGTGACCGCCGCAGCCTCCCCGATCGCCCCAGACAAAAGTATGAATGGTGGACGATCCGTTGTTTCTGGCAGTGCCAGCCAAGCGTCGATCGCTGTAAAACCAGGCAAACGATAGTCCGCAATGACCAAGCTGAATGCACCAGTGCCTACGTAATTCAAAAAATCAATCAGTGTTTCTACCCGAGTGATGGTGTGGGCAAAACCTGTGCGTTTCAGCGTCCGACTCACCAGATCGTGGTCAACTGGAGAATCTTCCAAGTGCAGAATATTCAGCACGTCAGTGGGTGGCATTGTTTCCATCGTCTAAGCAGCATCTTTCGGCGATTATGGTTCACCTTGCTTGGCATAGACAAGCAACTTGGGCGTGAATAATGAGACCGTGATATGCAAAAGTTCCCCAACGCTACCGTTTCCTGCTAATCTAGTAGCATGAGATCGCTTGGTTTCATGATTGGGAGAACAAGACTGATGTGGAGAGTGGTTTTTTAGGACCTATGACAATGCAGCCATCATTGACGACACCGACTGTCCCCGCTGTGCAAATGCCGGTCATGCTAGTTGCCGAAGTTCAAGATTCGTTGCTCGTGGTCGTACACGATTTAACACGGCTTGACGGATTGCTTGCGCACACCATGGAGAATCTCATGGAGCGCTTTACAAGCGCTAGCGCTAATTTGGCGACGCCTGCTCTCATGGATTCAAAGGAACTTGACGAAGTGCGCAGCACTTTACGTGCTGCGGTCACAGAGTTGCAGTTCCAAGACATGGCTTCCCAGCTCATCGTTCATACGTCAAAAATCCTCCAAGGGTGTGCCTACCGCTTAGCCTCCGAGTCAATGGGCGCGGAGGATGGTGAGGCGGTCCCATTTGTCGAAGAGGTTCCTGAGCGACCGAATCCCGTAACGCAAGACGAAATGGACGCAGGCTCGGTTGAGCTTTTCTGATTCTTTATATCTATTTACCACACTGAAATAGTCGGAGCTTCAAATGCCTTTAATTCTCGCTGTTGACGATTCTCCATCTATGCGCAAGATGGTTTCCTTCACTCTAACGGGCGCCGGGTATCAGGTCGTCGAGGCAGTGGATGGACAAGATGCCTATGAAAAGGCGCAGTCGCAGTCTTTTGACCTGGTGTTGACTGATCAAAACATGCCACGTTTGGATGGGTTGGGACTAACCAGAAAACTACGCGACCATCCGCAATTCAAGACCACGCCCATATTGATGCTTACCACCGAGTCGAGTGATTTGATGAAGCAAGCAGGCCGTGCGGCTGGCGCAACGGGTTGGCTTGTCAAGCCCTTTGACCCTGCTAGGTTGCTGGATGTCATCAAGAAGGTAATCCGCTAATTACATCGGCAGCCAATTGTCGATTGAGAATAGGAGATAGGTATGTCTGATACGCATCAGGACAGCAGTGGTGGCGGTGACTTTGATCTAACCCAGTTCTATCAAATTTTCTTTGAAGAAGCCGGTGAAAATCTGGATCTTATGGAGCAGATGCTGCTAAATTTGAATCTGGAAACTGCTGATGATGAAGAGTTAAATGGGATTTTCCGGTGTGCTCACTCGGTGAAGGGTGGAGCGGCCACATTTGGTTTTGCGGATGTTGCAGAGCTCACCCATCAAATGGAGTCGCTTCTGGATCGCCTGCGGCGCCATGAATTGCATCCCAATTCTGCAATGGTTGATGTACTGCTGGAGTCGGCCGATGCGTCGAGAAGTCTGCTTGCGCGGCATCAAGCAGGGGGCGATGGCGAGGCCTTGCCGACTGGCGACCTAGTGCGCAGAATTAGTGAGTTGGCAGCAGGAAATGGGCCTGTTGCTGCTGCGCCAGTGGCCGTAGCACCTCGGCCGCAGCCGTCACCGGTCAAAACTGCTCCTGCACCAGTCGAGGGAAAAAATAAGCCGGTTCGCGTGTTGGAAATCAAAATTGGGCCACTTGAGCGTCCGGAGCAGGCTGATGCTGTTCAGGAGTTGTTCCGCGATATTCCAGGCTTGGGATCAATAAGTGCATTGCCTAACGAGGCGAAAAATACGCGGGTTTTTGCTGTTGAAACGGTTTCAACGGACGATGAGTTGTTGGATTTGTTCGCATTTCATGTGTCTCGCGACTACATCAAAATCACTGAAAAGGCAGCCACTATCGCTCTAGCTGAAGAAGGCGCGCCCCGCGAACCCGTCGTTTCTGGTGCGGCGGCCGCTCAGCCTGTGCCGTCAAGCGACTCATCCCTAGGCTTTGGGTTTTTTGATGGGGCGCCGGGCGCACCGGTTGCAGTTGCAGACAATGCTTCCGGAGAACCCAAGACTGCGCCCAAAGTTGCACCGAAAGCGCAAGCGGGAAATGCTGCTGCACAGCCAGAGGCGGCGACGATACGAGTCGCGATTAGTAAAGTGGATCAACTCATCAATTTAGTAGGTGAGCTGGTGATTACCCAAGCAATGCTGGCTCAGAATAGTAGGGCGCTGGATCCCGCTGTGTATCAGCAGTTGCTTTCCGGTTTGGCTGATTTGGATCGCAATACACGAGACTTGCAAGAATCGGTCATGTCGATTCGTATGATTCCGATGTCTATTGTGTTCAGTCGCTTTCCGCGCATGCTGCGTGACTTGGCTACCAAGCTCGGCAAGAAAGTTGACTTTGTGACGCAAGGCGAGGCAACTGAATTGGACAAGGGATTGGTGGAAAAAATTACTGATCCACTAACCCATTTAGTTCGCAATAGTTGTGATCACGGGGTGGAGTCACCCGCAGAGCGGGTGGCTGCAGGTAAGTCTGCCACAGGAACGATTACGCTGTCAGCCTCGCATCAAGGAGGGTCTATCGTGATTGAGGTACGAGATGACGGCCGTGGCATGTCGAGGCAGAGAATTCTGAATAAGGCCAAGGAGCGTGGACTGGATGTTTCTGATCAGATGTCCGATGCGGAAGTTTGGCAACTGATTTTTGCCCCTGGATTTTCGACGGCGGAAGTCGTTACCGATGTGTCTGGTCGCGGCGTCGGAATGGATGTCGTCAAAAAGAATATTGCTGCATTGAACGGCACTGTCGAAATCGATTCTGCTGAAGGCTATGGCATGAAGGTTTCTGTGCGGCTACCCTTGACGCTCGCCATCATGGATGGAATGTCGGTTGGGGTTGGCGGCGAGGTCTACATATTGCCGTTGTCCTCGGTGGTTGAGTCTTTCCAAGTCAAGGCTGACACCGTCAGCACTGTCGGACAGGGATCCCAATTGGTAAAAGTGCGTGATGAGTACATGCCGGTCATTGAACTGGAAAAACTATTCCAAATCCCGCGGTTTGATTTTGAAAGATCGTGCGACATCATGGTTGTCGTCGAATTTGATGGCAGTCGAGTGGCTTTGCTGGTCGATGAACTGCTGGGGCAACAACAAGTAGTTGTCAAGAACTTGGAGTCCAATTATCGAAAGGTCCCCAACGTATCAGGCGCAACTATTCTCGGTGACGGGAAAGTTGCTTTAATTTTGGATACGGGAGCTTTGGTTCGCCGGTCTCGGCATTGATGTCAAGATATTGAAGGAGCGAAACATGGGCGCAATGGAAAAAGTGGATGAATTGGCTTCATCTGATACGCGTGAATATCTGACGTTTCGGTTGGATCAAGAAGAATATGGAATAGACATCCTGAAAGTTCAGGAAATTCGTGGCTACGAGCCGCCAACCAGGGTGGCAAACGCGCCGAATTTTATTAAAGGGGTAGTGAACTTGAGGGGCACGATCGTGCCAATCATTGATATGCGACTGAAATTCAGTTGCTCCAAGGCCGAATACAACACTTTCACCGTCGTCATCATTTTGAATTTGAGGAGCCGTATCGTTGGTATCGTTGTTGACTCAGTAAGCGATGTCATGGAACTGCCTGCTGAAAGTCTGAAGGCTGCACCTGATATTGATAGTGTGATAGACAACGCGGCGGTATTGGGGCTTGGCTCGCTGGGGGACCGAATGCTGATTTTGCTTGATATCGAGCGGCTGATGTCCGCCCCGGATATGGGGTTGGTCGGAGACGCTTGAGTGGAAGCGACTATTGAAAATACCAACTTGAGACTCTGAGTGGTACGTCGGTGGCGTGCTGGTAGATTTTGTCTGAAACGGAATTGAATGTGAGCTCGTCAGTAGGATTGCAAGGCCGCGAATTCGCATGGACTGATGCAGATTTCGACCAAGTACAGGCGATGATTTACAAAAGAGCTGGGATAAACCTCCATGACGGTAAGCATGCGATGGTTTATAGCCGCCTATCGAGACGACTGAGAGAGACAGGGCATCAAAGCTTTCGTGAATACCTTGCTTGGCTGGCTTCTTCTGAAGGCCCCGAGTGGCAAGAGTTCGTCAATGCGTTGACAACTAACCTGACCTCGTTCTTTCGCGAACATCACCATTTCGAAATCTTTGCTGACCTTTTAAAGTCTAGGCCTCAAGGAAGCCCATGGCGTGTTTGGTGTAGTGCGGCCTCAACGGGAGAAGAGCCTTATTCCATCGCAATGACAGCGCTTGACGTGCTGGGTCAAAGTAACAATTTTTCGCTTGTTGCGAGCGATATTGATTCAAAGGTTCTGGCGTCCGCCGAACAAGGCATCTATCGTGTTGACGGTATGAAAGGGGTTGATTCTTACAAGTTGCAGCGCTTTTTCCTCAGAGGAAAAGGTGTGAACAGCGGAATGGTCAGGGTGAAACCCGAAATGTCGCGACTAATTGAGTTCTTGATGGTGAATTTGATCAAGGACGATTGGCCCTTTGGTGAGCCGTTTGATGTTGTGTTTTGCAGAAACGTGATGATCTATTTTGACGGTGAAACACAACGGAAAGTTCTCGAGCGCATTCACAGAGTGATGAAGCCGGGTGCGCTACTGTTTGTGGGGCATGCCGAAAATTTTAGCGATTCCCGCGACCTATTTATCCTCAGAGGGAAAACTGTATACGAGAGACGGTAACGTAGTTGTTTCTAGGTAGGGCTGCGCTGACCTGTTTTGTTTCTACTAAGTACAAGGTTTACATGAACTTTTCCCAAAATAGCACGGGATCTTCTGCAAATAGATCGGTGGGTGGCGTGACTCCGCCGCTCAAACTTTTAGCCAATGGCCGCGTTTCGCGGGTAGACCAATTGAAGGCGCAGCCGCGCAAGCCTGGCGAAGCCTCTTTCTTTTATGCTGACCATCATTTTCAGTACGATGCGGTGAAAGTCTTGCCAGGCGAATACTATGTTTCGAATGAAGATCTGGTCGTAATGACTGTACTTGGCTCTTGTATTGCAGCCTGCATTTGGGACGGTAAGGCTCGAACTGGTGGGATGAATCACTTCATGTTGCCTGACGGAGATGGTGGTGAAGGATCGGGGCGCTATGGATCGTTTGCTATGGAACTCCTGTTAAATGAAATGTTTAAGCTGGGAGCGCGCCGGGAGACTATGCAGGCAAAAATATTCGGTGGCGCACAGGTCATGGCTGGCTTCACAACAATGAACGTTGGAGAACGCAATACACAATTTGTCCTTGACTATTTGTCAACAGAACGGATTGCTGTTGTGTCTCAGGATGTATTGGACATCCACCCGCGAAAAGTTTGCTTCTTCCCTGTCACGGGCAAGGCACTAGTCAAGAGGCTTGCGCACTCGCATCCGGAGACCCTCGCGGTAGAGGAACGTAGAGGGAACGCCGCTAGTGTTGCGAAGTCAAATGCTGGTGGTTCTGTCGACTTGTTTTGAGATTGTGTTGTGAAAAAAATTCGAGTTGTTGTTGTTGATGATTCGGCACTGGTGCGAGGGTTACTCGCTGAAATTATCAATCGACAGAGGGATATGGAGTGCGTCGGTGCGGCGAATGATCCGCTGATTGCGCGCGAAATGATTCGGGAGCTTAATCCTGACGTGATCACATTGGATATAGAAATGCCCAGAATGGACGGCATTGATTTCTTGGCAAGGCTTATGCGGCTTCGCCCCATGCCTGTTGTGATGATTTCAACCCTCACTGAGCGCGGCGCGGAAGTAACGATGCGGGCGTTAGAGCTTGGGGCGGTTGATTTTGTTGCGAAACCCAGGATTGGTTTGGCGGACGGTATAAATGAATTGGCCGGTCAGATCGTGGAAAAGGTGCGAGTTGCCGCAACGGCCCACATAAGACGCATATCCCCGCAAGCTACGCCTTCCGCTACTGGAGAGGGGAGTTTAAGTAGTCGGTCCACTGCTGCCCTTCTGTCCAGGGTATCAACTGAGAAGCTCATTTGCATTGGTGCATCGACGGGGGGCACAGAAGCCATCAAGGAAATCCTCACCAAAATGCCTGCTGCCTCACCCGCGATCGTAGTTACGCAGCATATGCCCCCGGGGTTTACGACTAGCTTTGCAGCGCGCCTTAACACGCTGTGTCAGATTACCGTCCAAGAAGCGGTAGACGGAGAGCGCGTTCTTCCAGGGCACGCATATATAGCGCCCGGAGGAAAGCAGTTCCGCGTTGACAAAAGCGGTGCCAACTACATTTGTGTGGTGGAGGACGGCGAGGCTGTTAATAGGCATCGACCCTCGGTAGAAGTGTTGTTCAAGTCTGCCGCACGTGTCGTTGGCAGAAATGCTTTTGGGATCATGCTTACCGGTATGGGTAACGATGGTGCAAAGGCTATGCGGGAAATGCGAGATGCGGGGAGTTACAACTATGTTCAGGATGAAGCGAGCTGCATTGTCTTTGGAATGCCCAGAGAGGCCATCATTCACGGGGCAGCTGATGAGGTCCTACCATTGAGTGACATTGCAGGTGCGTTGTTGTCGAGGCTGGGAGAGGCATCCGATCGATATCGCGTGTGAACAATAAGATTAAGGATCTCTTGCGCGCGACACTATTTCAATGCTAGAATCGAGGGCTTCGCTGATAACGGAGAACGAAGACTAAGTGTGCTGAGAGGCATTAAAAAGTTTTCAAGAAATTTGACTGAAGTATAAAAACTGTGTCATAATTCAAGGCTTCGCTGATCACAGCAAAGCAAACGAAGAGAGTAAAAAATCTTCGGTTCATTAAAAATTTACAGCCGATAAGCGTGGGCGTTTGAAGGCGATTGCCAAGTTCTTCGGAACTAAGTCTTAACTGACTTACAAACGCTCATG
>CAYXWW010000158.1:0-1900 GCA_964468905.1 uncultured Rhodoferax sp.
CACAGCCAAACACCCACACCAATTCGCGTGGCTGGCGGTATGAACCGTAGATCAAACCACGGTACATGTGCAAATACACCACCACAAAGAACGCAGAAGCGCCTGTGGAGTGCATGTAGCGAATCAACCAGCCCCAAGGCACATCGCGCATGATGTATTCCACGGAACCAAAAGCCAGAGCGGCGTCCGGCTTGTAATGCATCACCAGGAAAATACCGGTAACGATCTGGATAACCAGCACCAACATGGCCAACGAGCCAAAGATGTACCAAAAGTTGAAATTCTTTGGCGCGTAATACTCGGACATGTGGACGCGGTATGCGTCAAACGCGGTGGGTAGGCGATTCTCAAACCAGTTGGTGAGCTTGGCACCTGCCGATGCGTTGGGGGAAATTTCCTTGAAATCAGCCATGTTCTTTTTCCTCAGGCTTTCTTGTCTTCGCCAATCAGCAGCTTGCTGTCGGAAAGATACATATGGGGAGGTACCTCAAGATTGTCCGGCGCTGGCTTGTTCTTGAAAACACGGCCGGCCAGGTCAAAAGTGGAGCCATGGCAGGGGCATAAAAATCCACCCCTCCAGTCGTCAGGCAGCGAGGGCTGGGGACCAGGCTGAAACTTTTCAGACGGCGAGCAACCCAAATGGGTGCAAATACCAACCGCCACAAAGTACTCGGGCTTGATGGAGCGCGTAGCCTTATCAACGTATTCAGGCGTCAATTCTGACGGCTTGCGTTTGGACGCCGGATCAGCAAGTTGCCCATCGAGCGACGCCAATGCAGCCACTTGCTCTGCTGTGCGGCGCACAACCCAAACTGGCTTACCGCGCCACTCAACGGTCTTTTTCTCGCCAGGCTTCAAGTCGCCGATATCGACCTCGACCGCAGCGCCGGCCGCTTTGGCACGCTCGGAGGGTTGGAATGTGCTGACAAAAGGGACAGCGACTGCGGCTGCACCGACTGCACCGGCGCAACTGGAGGTAATCAACCAGGTCCGCTTGCTGGAGTCGATCGGTTGGCTGTCGACAAGGGTTTCACTCATGAGAATCCTCAATGAACATGACTACTAGGGGGTAATTTCCGATTGTAGCTGACCGCCGCGGGCCCAAAATACAAGCACCAAGGCAACTTCGGCCCTTGACACCCATCAATTGTCGGCAATACTCCTGCTTTTAATCAACCTTATGGAGTGCTGGGCAATGGGAATGATCCGGGAATTTAAAGATTTCGCCGTCAAAGGCAATGTCATTGACTTGGCGGTTGGCGTCATTATCGGCGGTGCCTTTGGCAAAATCGTCGATTCGGTAGTGGCTGACCTGATCATGCCGGTCGTGGGTGCCGCATTTGGAAAACTCGATTTTTCAAGCCTGTTTGTCGTTTTAGGGACCATTCCAGCAGGCACTGGTAGCAGCCTTGATGCTTTGCGCAAAGCAGGCGTGCCGGTTTTTGCCTACGGCAGCTTTATCACTGTCGCGGTGAATTTCGCCATTTTGGCTGCGATTATTTTCCTTATGGTCAAGCAAATTAACCGCTTGAAACGCGAAGCGCCCGCAGAAGTTGCAGCGCCTGAGCCGGTAGTTACCTCTGAGGATGTACTGCTGTTGCGGGAAATCCGTGATAGCCTGAAAAAATAGTGCCGGCACGATCCACCGCGGCGCGGGTCTCTGCCCGACAAGAGGGCTAGTTTGTCTTGGGTCCGCCCGGCGGCAAATTGCAATTCCCAGTCGCCAACAACTGTGCCATGCGCACAGACTCAATGAAACTAGACGCATCTGCGCTCCCGGTGCCTGCAATGTCAAACGCGGTGCCGTGGTCGGGACTGGTGCGCACCAGTGGCAGGCCTAACGTGACGTTTACGCCGTGCTCCACCCCCAAGTATTTCACTGGAATAAGCCCCTGGTCGT
>CAYXWW010000158.1:1936-8540 GCA_964468905.1 uncultured Rhodoferax sp.
CTTCAAACTCACCCACGTGATCCGCGGCATTGCGTGCCCGCATGAAAACAGTATCCGGTGCCCATGGTCCACTGGCATCGATACCGAGCGCACGCGCCGATTGAATGGCGGGAAGGATCACCTCGGCCTCTTCACTGCCAAACAAGCCGCCTTCACCCGCATGCGGGTTGAGGCCTGCCACGGCTATTCGCGGCCTGCGGCCCAAAAGGCGTGACAAAGCATCGTGCGTGATGTGCAAAGTCTCCAGGACATTGGCATGGGTTACTGCATCAATGGCCCGGCGCAGCGACATATGAATACTGACCAGCACGGTGCGCAACTCCATATTGGCCAACATCATGCGCACCGGAACCTCAGACACCTGCCGCCCCGAAAACCGAGCAGCCCGATCTTGCAATAGCTCCGTGTGGCCGGGAAATTGATCAAACGGGTGCCCTGCGGCACACAAGGCCTCTTTGTGCAGGGGCGCAGTGACGATTGCGCTCACTTCCCCGGCCAAGGCAGCATCTGCCGCCCACTCTACACATCGGCCGGCCATCGCGCCGGCCACACCACTGACGACACCCCAAGCAACTGGCTCCAAAGGCGCGCCCATTTGCAAGACTGGAATGCAGTTTGGCGGCATATGGCCTACCTCTTCGGGCGTGGTTATGGCGGCCACTGGCAATGGCAAGTACCCTTCGTGTGCCACCACCTGTGCCGCACGACGCAGGGTGGCCACATCTCCCACTACAAAGCTATTGCGCAAAAGTGCAGACTCTGCCCGGTAGGCTTTGGCAATGATTTCAGGGCCAATGCCAGCGGCATCGCCCATGGTGATTGCCAGGGGTTGCGTGTCAGCCGTTGCGCTGTGGGAATCGGTCATAGGCAGTGCAAACGATCAGGCAGGGTTATCAACATCAAGGAATACATGCTCCAACCCTAGCTGGGCACAAACCTGTGCTGCCAAAGCTGGCGCGCCGTAGCGCTCGGTAGCGTGATGGCCGCATGCCAAGAATGCCACTCCAGTCTCGCGCGCCAAGTGAGCTTGGGGTTCAGAAATTTCCCCCGTAATAAAAGCATCTGCCCCGGCCGCAATGGCCGCTTCAAAGTAGCTTTGCGCCCCACCGGTACACCAGGCAATACGCTTGAGCGGCGCCGCCCGACCCGGCACTACCACCACCGAATGGTTCAGTACCGACTCAACATGCTTTGCCAGCGCAGGCGCATCGGCAAAATCGCTGGATGCCGTGCCGAGCCACCCCAGTTTTTGGTCTCCAAATCGCCCACTGGCCTGAAAGGCCAATAGCTTGCCCAATTGGGCGTTGTTGCCGAATGTGTCATGTGCATCCAACGGCAAATGGTAGGCAAAGAGGTTGATGTTGTGTGCCAGAAGCTTGCCCAATCGTTGGCGCATCCAGCCGGTTACTCTGCCGTCATACCCGCGCCAGAACAAACCGTGGTGAACCAAGATGGTGTCAGCCTTGTGTGCAATGGCGGCATCAATCAAAGCCAAACTCGCCGTTACACCCGAAACGACTTTTCGCACCTCTGCGCCGCCTTCGACTTGTAAACCATTGGGGCAATAGTCCTTGAAAGTCTCGGGCTGCAGCATTGCATCGACGATGGTTTGAAATTCCTGGCGATCGGTCATGGTTGCCTGCGGCGCGCTACAGCGCGCATGGAGTGGGGTGAATCGGTCAATGGCATTGTCGTTGAACCGGGTAGCTGCACTTCCAGCGTACTGTCACAACCGATGCCTGCTGCTATCCAGCGTTTGCCCCATCGGCGCAACAGCGCTGACAACAGCGGACACAGCCACTGCGCATAACGCGGCAAGGTCACTGCCAGCACATTGCCTGGCTCAGCGATTGCGCCACACCGGTATTGGCCCCTCTGGTCGTGCCAACGTACAGCAACGCACGCGCCCGTTCGCGCACGGGAAAGGATTGCACCCAGTGGGCACGGCTCAAACAGGCAACACACACCGCACCCATTGCATGCCGCGCCCACGGGCACTTTTGCTGGGGCCTGCGGATGGATATGGATGGTGTGCTCGGTGTAGGCAAGTTGCGGCATATCAGCACCGCACTGTACTGGGATTCCCGCCGCGCTCTACAATTTGGCATTCGCTTTGCACCATTGCGCACTTCGATATTTCATGAAACGACTCTGGCTACTCTTTTCCCAAACCATCACCGTCCTGCTAGCGGCCTATTTTGTAGTCGCCACCCTCAAGCCACAGTGGCTGGGGCGTAGTTCCAATCCAACTGGCACCGTCGCACTCATCGAGGCAAACCCAGCAGTGTCAGGTGCCACTCCAGCTGGTAGCTTCCGCGCAGCGGCCCAAAAAGCCTCGGCTGCGGTGGTGAGTATCAACACCAGCAAGGCAGCCCGCAAGAACCCCAATGCCAACGACCCCTGGTTCCGGTTCTTTTATGGTGACCAGCAAAGTGAAGCGCAAACAGGCCTGGGAAGTGGCGTCATCGTCAGCGACAGCGGCTATATCCTGACGAACAACCACGTGGTTGAAGGGGCAGATGAGATTGAGGTCATCTTGAATGACAGCCGCATTGCCCGCGCCAAGGTCATTGGTACCGATCCGGATACCGATCTTGCCATTCTCAAGATCGAACTCGACAGGCTGCCGGTCATCGTTCTGGGCAATTCTGATGGTGCCCAAGTGGGTGACCAAGTCCTGGCTATTGGCAACCCGTTTGGCGTGGGCCAAACCGTAACCAGCGGCATTGTGAGCGCGCTGGGGAGAAACCAGCTGGGCATCAACACCTTTGAAAACTTTATTCAGACCGACGCGGCCATCAATCCGGGTAACTCGGGTGGTGCACTGGTGGACACCAATGGCAATCTGCTGGGCATCAATACCGCGATCTATTCGCGTTCTGGCGGCAACATGGGCATTGGGTTTGCCATACCGGTCTCGACAGCAAAATGGGTGCTGGAAGGCATTGTCAAAGATGGCGCCATCACGCGCGGATGGATTGGCGTCGAACCCAACGACCTGTCCCCCGAGCTGGCTGAAACTTTTGCCGTGAAGACCCGCCAGGGCGTCATCATCACGGGCGTGCTGCAAAGCGGTCCCGCGGCGCAAGCAGGTATTCGGCCTGGCGACGTGATTGTGAAAATCGGTGACGTTGCGGTAACGAATGTGACACAGCTGCTGTCTCTGGTGGCTTCGCTCAAGCCTGGGGTTGCCGCACCGTTTGCGATTGAACGCAAGAGCCAACCGATGGAGCTGCAAGTTACACCTGGGGTGCGGCCGCGGCCTAAGGCATTGGGCCGATAAATCGTTCTTTGCTGGAGCGTGGGGGATGCGGGGGTTTTGTAGTCCCCACTCCCCCCAACCTCCTCGCCCCGCCGGGCGAGGGGGAGTCAAGGCGGACAGCCGATTTGGTTGTTGCGCGCCGGATGGGGAATTACTGGCGGTGCTTGGTGATTTCTCGTGGCCTTGAGTTGCTATTTAATAGATAGCGGCTCACGCAGATTCCACGAGGGCTAGCGGCATATTTTGTTTAAATCTTCTAGCCGACGGGTGGCGTAGCTGTCGCGTCTTCCGCGGGTGCTTGGGTGTGTTTGATGAAAATGGCTGCAGCCCAAATTCCCACCTCATACAGCAAAACCATTGGGACCAGTAAGGCCAGCATGGACACGGGGTCGGGTGGCGTTACCACTCCTGCCACAGCAGCAGCACCGACGACAAAATAAGAGCGAAACGACTTCAGCTGGTCTACTGTAACAACGCCCATACGCCCCAATATCACCACGACAATGGGCACTTCAAACGCGACGCCGAATGCAATGAACATGGTGATCACAAAGTCCAGATATGCCTCAATATCTGGGCTCACCGCCACTGAAGCAGGAGCCATTTTTTGAATCGCCGGAAACGCCTGGCCAAACACAAAGAAATAGCAAAACGCTGCGCCAGAATAAAACAACAACGTGCTAGCCACCACCAGCGGCGTGACCAAGCGTTTTTCATGCTTGTACAGGCCCGGGGCTACAAACGCCCACACTTGGTACAACACCCAAGGCAGAGCCAATCCAAACGCGGCCAGTACCGTCACCTTGATCGGTACTAAAAACGGAGACACCACGCCCGTGGCAATCATGCGCGCCCCTTCTGGCAAGGTCTTTACCAGGGGCAGCGCCAATAAGTCATACAGCGCCGAAGGTCCTGGAAAAAATGCCAAAACAACAAACAGAGCACCAATGCCATACACGATGTACAGCAACCGGTCACGCAGCTCCATCAAGTGCTGCACGAATGGCTGTTCTGTGCCTGCCAGCTCGTCTACAGATTTTTTTTCGTCGGACATTAGTGAGTCTTGGGTGGGCGAAAACGGGCAACCCGGGCTGCGCCCGACAATGCCTTGGTCCGCACGCCTGCGCGGGCCTTGTACCAGCCGGGCACAGCGCTCTTCTTCAAACGCCAATGCTTCTGTGGGTGCCGGTATTCAGGCATAGGTGCATACGATGCATCCACGGAGATACTTGACGCGGTGTCGGTCGCCTCGGCCCAGCTTTTCTCAAAATCGCTGGCTCCTGTGTGAATGGTCTGCTCCACATCGCGCGCCGCGCTCTCCATGGTTTCTTTCATCTTTTTGAGCTCGTCGAGCTCCATGGAGCGGCTGACCTCGGCCTTCACATCGGCCATATAGCTGCGCGCCCGGCCCAGCAAAGTGCCCACCATGCGGGCCACACCGGGCAGCCGCTCAGGCCCGATCACCACCAGCGCAATCGCGCCAATGATGGCTATCTTGGTGACGCCAATATCAAGCATGGGCGAATACCGTCGAGCCCAGGCTCAACGCACCTGAATGCAACCTACGCAATCCCCGAGCCGGAAAATTAGCTTTTGACTTTAGCTTCGACATCAATCGTGTTCTTGGCTTCGGTCTTCTCGGTGGTTGCCAATGTGGCAGCGGGGGCTTCAGCGGCCTTTTCGGGCGTGCTGCCGTCCTTCATGCCATCTTTAAAACCTTTGACCGCGCCACCGAGGTCAGAGCCGATGTTGCGCAGCTTCTTGGTACCGAAGATAACGACGATGATGACCAAAAAAATAATCAGGTGTGTAGTCGAAAAGCCCATGGCTGACTCCTTGTTAGTTAATGTATTCTAGGCGTTCACCCGCGCAACCACGGGCGCGGACCACCCATAACATGAAAATGCAAGTGGTGAACCTCTTGTCCGCCCTCCACACCTGTGTTGGCCATTAAGCGATAGCCTCCGTCCGGGTACGGGTTGCAACCCTCTTGCAGTGCCAGCGTTGGCACCAATGCCATCATGCGCCCCATCAGAGAAGCATGTTCTGGGCCAACTTGTGCCATGGACGCAATATGCTGTTTGGGAACAATCAAAAAATGCACCGGTGCCCATGGGTGGATGTCATGAAAAGCGTAGAACTCATCGTCCTCAAACACCGTGCGCGATGGAATTTGCCGCGCAACAATTTTGCAAAACAGGCAATTCGGATCGTGGTTGGTTATAGCTACGCTCATTTTTCTTCAGCCTCCCGCTGTGCCACCTTGCGCATGGCTTTTTCGTTGATACCGCTGGTGCCCTCGCGGCGCTCCAGCTCGGCAATCACATCAGCCGGCGTGAGTTCGTAATGGGCCAGCGCCACCAGGCAGTGGAACCACAAATCAGCCACTTCGCCCACCAGCTTGGCCTTGTCACCGCCGTGGTCTACATCTTTGGCGGCCATCACCACTTCGGTGGCCTCTTCGCCAATCTTTTTCAGAAAACCGTCAGGGCCCTTGGCCAGCAGACGCGCCACATAGCTGGTGGTCGGGTCGCCGCCATTGCGGGGCTTGCGCGTCTCCATCACGGAAGCCAAGCGAGCCAATGCGTCAGAGGAATTGGGGTTGGTCATTTGTAAATACTCTCTGGGTCTTTCAATATCGGATCTACGGCTTGCCACACACCGTCTTTCAGCACGCTGAAGAAGCAACTGTGACGCCCCGTGTGGCAGGCAATGCCAGGCTCATGCCCCAACTGCGTGACCTTGAGCAAGATCACATCGCTATCGCAGTCCATGCGAATCTCATGCACGGTTTGCACGTGCCCAGATTCTTCGCCCTTGTACCAAAGCTTGTCGCGCGAGCGGCTGAAATACACCGCGCGGCCCAGCTCCACAGTCTTTTGCAGCGCTTCGCGGTTCATCCAAGCGAACATGAGCACGTCGCCCGTGGCCTGCTCTTGCGCGATGACCGGCACCAGGCCTTTGGAATCCCAGCGTATCTGTTTGACCCAGCTTACCGGAGGACTTGCGTTTGTTTGCATTTGCTATTCAATTGATAGCTGCTTACGCAGACAGCACGGGGGCTGAGGGGCAGTTTGACCTTGAAGAAGAAGGTGAAACCTTTGAGGATTTCGACGGTGCAGAGGGCGAAAGCCCAGACGATGACGAGGAGGCTGAACTGGCCGCCTTGCCGCCCGAATTCGCACCGCCGTTTGATCTCTTGGTGGCAGATCTGTCTTTCATCTCGCAAACGCTGGTGTTGCCCGCCGCGGTGCCCTTGCTCAAGGCGGGGGGAACGCTGTTGACGCTGGTGAAGCCGCAGTTTGAGGTGGCGCACAAGTATCTGCGCTACATGCACATGGA
>CAYXWW010000159.1:0-8533 GCA_964468905.1 uncultured Rhodoferax sp.
CACCGGTCACTTCCTTTTTGCCACTGCCTGTGGATTGCACATGCATGATGGCGCGCTGAATGACGCGCTGGAAACCCAACGTGGGCTGGGTATCCACCTCATCAGATCCGGCGACTTGTGGCGTGTTGTCCTTGATAAAGTTGGACAGCGATTTGCGCAAATCGTCGATGTTGGCTGAACAGGCACGCAAAACTTCTGCGGCGCTGGGGTTGTCCAACAACGCAAGCAGCAAGTGCTCCACGGTGATGAACTCATGGCGCTGCTGGCGTGCTTCTACAAACGCCATATGCAGGCTGACTTCCAATTCTTGGGCAATCATGTGATTTCCTTTAGCCTTGCGTTGATGATTGACTGTAAACCGTTTTTCGGCCTATTGTTCGTAACATTTGATTGACACTACATTTCTACGGGTTCGCACACACATTGCAGTGGGTGCCCCGCCTTGTGCGCCGCCTCCAATACCTGGTCCACCTTGGTGACGGCCACATCACGGGAATAAACCCCGCACACCGCTTTGCCATCGAGGTGAATCTTCAACATGATCCGCGTTGCAGATTCCAAATCTTTCCCAAAATACTCCTGTATCACCACCACCACAAACTCCATGGGCGTGTAGTCATCATTGAGCATCAGCACCTGGTACATCTGCGGCGGCTTGACACGCTCTGTGCGCCGCTCCAGCACCACGGAACCGCCCTCGTGGCGCTCGGGCTGCTTGACTGGGGGTTCTGGTGGTTTGATCGGGTTATTTGTAGCCATGTAATTGATTCTATCGGCCACCTCAAAGGAATGCTCCGTTCCTTTGAATTGGAGCCATGGCGCTGCTATTCAAGTGGCGGGTACAAAAAAAGGCGGTCGCTGTGATTGGCTCACTGTCAGTACACAGCCTGACACATGGGACAGAAATGGCCTTTGGCTCAACACCTCAAGCAAAAATGAACACCAGCCCTCGTGGAACGTGCGCTAACAGCTACTCATTTGATAGCGCCTGATCGCATTGTTGAAATTGAAGAACGTCGAAGCCAGCGACAAGGCGCACGATCAACGCGGCGCGTCGCCTCGGCTGTAGGGTTGGGCACCAAAGCGCCACCACGCAACGATGACGGCGAGCGCCGAGCATAGGAATACTGGCCGCAACCCATCTGGAATGGGCGTGCTGAGATACGGGCCAAAGCACCATATGCCGTCATACAGCGCATGAATAGCCGCGACCGTGAGCAATGAGCCGCTGCGAATATAGATGATCCCAAGCAACAGAGACAGGCAGATGCCTTCGGTAAGCCAAAGTACGGTAAAGGGTTGAGCGCCATAGTGGTACCCGATGAAGATGCCCGTCGAGCACAGCAGAGCGCCAACAACGCCGATACGGGGCTGCAGGAGATTCAGTAGTACGGCGCGATAGAGAAGCTCCTCGCGCGCACCGACGACGATGCTGGTGAGGCCGAAAACGATCGCAGTACCCAAACCGCCCCCGGGTGACCAGCCCTTAAAGAGGAATGGGATTGCCAACGCAGTGGCAACGCCTGCAATCAAGAGCGGATGCCTAAGCGTGTGCGACGCCTTGACCCGCGACCGCACGAGGTCATGAAACAAGGCCCAGTAGACCGCAATCGTTGCAACGCGAAAGGCTGATACTGTCAATTCAAGGTAAATCCCATCGAGGTGCTGGCGAAGCCAAGTACGCGTGAATACTACATAGGCGACCTCGACCGCAGTTGCGACGATGAGCTTGTGTTGCATCAGCATGTGCATTACCGTGGCGTTCAACGTTTGAATCGACAGCACATTTTGAAATGACATCGTGCTTGCACTAGTGGTACTTTTACTTGTGCTGACCGGGTTCACTTTCGATCTCGCGAGGCGTTGTTGTTTGGGCAAGGGAACGAGTTCGCGATCTGGCTCTTGCAAAACGAGTTGCTGGCCCTTCAGGTTTCTTTGCGCGACCAATAGCAATGAAGAAGTAGCCCACAGAAGCCGCAAATATGATTGACAAGGGCACCCACGCAAGTACGCCAATGCCCATGCCCCACCAGATGAGCTCGGCCCCGTGCTTAGGAACGAGTGATGCGAATTGGCTTGGTTCGTCTCGCATGACATGACGTGCTGCTTCCCAGTACAACCATGGGAAGACCACCAAAGCAACGAACGAGACCAAAGCTAGCGTGTAGCAGATGAAGCGCTTCATGGGATTGCGCCACAACGTAAAAATGACCGGACGATCAACACTTGCGGCGAAGCCGCGGCCGGCTGTTGTGGGCCCGTTTCGATTGACATATTAAAGGGTTTCATGCGACCACTCTCCGTGCCAACTCCACTCGCCGGATGGCAGCGCCTTGGCCTCGTAGATCGCCGAGGCAAGAGGACGACCGAGCCCGTGTAAGTGATCCGAAATGCGAAAGGACGCCTCAAACATTTGGGGCGTGGCACATAAGACTTCAGGCTTTCCTTCTAGGCTTGATATTTCATGCCTGATTCCCTCCTTACCAGCGCCGACGCCCTCAACGATAAGTGCGGGCCGAAAGGCCATCCACGATTCTGGGGTCGCCTCTATTAGCGCGTTGACCTGAGCCGCATCAAGTACCTTCTGGCGGTGCAAATGGGAAGTATCCACTTTGGCCTTTAACGAAATGTGGTTTGGAAAAACGGTCGATACATTCTGGCACTGCAGGATAAGTTGGACATAAAAACCTCCCGACACAAGTTTCTCGCCACTGTGCACCCACCCGCCATGTGGCACCTACATGTTGTCAATCAACACCTGCCCAAACCCCGAACAACTCACTTGCGTAGCCCCTTCCATCAGCCGGGCAAAGTCGTAGGTCACTTTCTTGCTCAAGATCGCCTTTTTCATAGCGCTGATGATCAAGTCTGCAGCCTCGGTCCAGCCCATATGGCGCAGCATCATTTCGGCGGAGAGGATCTCTGAGCCCGGGTTCATGTAGTCCAGCCCCGCGTACTTGGGTGCGGTGCCGTGGGTTGCTTCAAAACAGGCAATGGAGTCAGACAAATTAGCGCCCGGCGCAATGCCTATGCCGCCTACCTGGGCGGCCAAGGCGTCGGAGATGTAGTCGCCGTTCAAGTTCAGCGTGGCGATGACGCTGTACTCTGCAGGGCGCATCAGCACTTGCTGAAAGAATGCATCGGTGATGCTGTCTTTGACCACAATGTCTTTGCCCGTTTTGGGGTTCTTGAGCCTGCACCATGGCCCACCATCGATCAATTCCGCACCAAACTCCTTTTGCGCCAGTGCGTAGGCCCAGTCACGAAAGGCACCTTCGGTGTATTTCATGATGTTGCCCTTGTGAACGATGGTGACGCTGGGCCGGTTGTTGTCAATCGCGTACTGAATGGCCTTGCGCACCAGCCGCTCTGTGCCCTCGCGCGATACGGGCTTCACCCCGATGCCCGAGGTCGCCGGGAAGCGGATCTTGGTCATGCCCATGTCGTCTTGCAGAAACTTGATGAGCTTTTTGGCTTGATCACTCTCGGCCTCAAACTCAATGCCCGCATAAATGTCTTCCGAGTTTTCACGGAACACCACCATATTGGTCTTGTGCGGCTCTTTGACCGGGCTGGGCACACCGTCAAAGTATTGGATGGGCCGCAGGCAAACATACAGGTCCAGCTCTTGCCGCAGCGCCACGTTGAGTGAGCGAATGCCGCCACCCACGGGCGTTGTCAAAGGCCCCTTGATGGAGACAACGTATTCGCGCAATGCGTCCAGCGTCTCTTGCGGAAGGCGCACATCGGCCCCGTAGACTTGGGCCGCCTTGTCACCGGCATAGACCTCCATCCATTGGATTTTGCGCTTGCCTGCATAGGCCTTTTCCACCGCCGCATCTACCACCCGCAGCATGACGGGCGTAATGTCTTGCCCGGTTCCGTCGCCCTGAATATAGGGAATGATGGGTTGGTCGGGCACATTCAGCGACATGTCCCCGTTGACGGAAATTTTTTGACCTGCGGCGGGGATTTGGATGTGCTGGTACATGGGGAAATGGACTCCGGTGTAGCTTTTTGACGGGCGATGACCTGGGGCCCTGCGCTGGGCCAACGTGGACAAATTCTATTCCCAAAAGTCATGCGCTCCAGCGCCACTGCGGCGCCGCTAAGCATGCATGCCAGTGCAAGCGGTTAACCTATAGGCATGCAAGTTACTGCTTCGCTTTCTCGTAAATTGATCCGCACTGGTGCCGCCTTGCTCGTGGTTGGGCTGGCGTCTATCAGCCTCACGCTATGGGTGACCTGGCAACTGGAAGGTGGTGCCGCGGCAGTGAACGAAGCCGGGCGCATGCGTATGCAGACCTGGCGGTTGTCGAGCTCGGTTCAGGCCGGCATCTCCGAACAGGCCGTGGCCGAGCTGGTCGACAACTTCGATAAGAGTCTTGACTTGCTGCGTGTGGGCGATCCTTCTCGACCGCTGTTTGTGCCGTGGGACGAACACACCACGGCTGAGTTTGGCACCGTGCAGCGCCTGTGGTCCGAACAACGCGGGCAGTGGCTGCATCCCAACAAGACCTCTGCAGCAGACTACTTGGCTTCTGCCGACACATTCGTAGAAGCCATTGATCGGCTGGTCTTGTCCATTGAGCAGCAGATGGCGCGGTTTACTGCCATTCTGAACTTGTTTCAGTTTGTCATGATGGCCCTGGCGGTGGGTAGTGCGGTTGTGATGCTCTACACGGGCTACCTCTACGTCATCAACCCGCTGTCCAGTTTGAAGCGCGGATTGCAGCGAATTGAATCCGGCGACTTCGACGCCCGCGTGGAGGTCGAAACGCATGACGAATTTGGCCAAGTGGCCGAAGGCTTTAATGGCATGGCACGCCGGTTGCGGCAACTCTATGGTGGCTTAGAGGCCCAAGTGGCTGCAAAGACCCAGCACATCGAGGCGCAACGCGCCCGCATAGAAACCTTGTACGAGATCAGCGCCTTTTTGGCCGGCGCAGACACCATTGAAAATCTCTCCAAAGGCTTCGCCCAACGCGTGCGCAAGGTGATGAAGGCAGACGCTGTGGCGGTACGCTGGTCCGATGAAGCCAACCAGCGCTACCTGATGCTCGCCTCGGACTGCTTTCCGCAAGAAATGTTGGAAGAAGAGCGCAGTCTCTTGGCGGGTGCATGTGCCTGCGGCACGCTGCCACCAGATGCCCGCACGCGGGTCATCCCCATTCACAACCATGCCTCGGCCCCCATGCGGCACTGCGCAAAGGTGGGCTATGAATGCCTGGTGAGTGTGCCTATACGCCTTCAACAGCGCCTCATTGGCGAGGTGGATCTGTTTTTTCGCAGCAGCGTGACGCTGCGCCCCGATAAGGTGGAACTGCTAGATGCGTTGGCTAGCCACCTGGCCAGTGCGTTGGAAGGCTTGCGCGCTGCAGCGCTGGAGCGCGAAGCCGCTGTGGGCGAGGAGCGTGCGCTACTCGCCCGAGAATTGCACGATTCCATTGCCCAGTCATTGGCATTCTTGAAAATTCAGGTACAGCTCATGCGGTCTGCCACCCAGAAGGAACAACCCGAGATGGTTCGCAGCGCGCTCGACGAATTGGACGAGGGTTTGAAAGAAAGCATCAGCGATGTGCGTGAATTGCTGGTGCACTTTCGCACCCGCACCAACACCGACGACATCGAGCAAGCCTTGCAAGAAACGCTACAAAAATTTCGCCAGCAAACCGGCTTGTCCGCACAATTGCTCTCCAGTGGTGAGGGGCTTCCTTTGCCCTCCGATGTGCAGGTGCAGGTGCTGCACGTGATGCAAGAGGCATTGTCCAATGTGCGCAAGCATGCCAATGCCACACGCGTCACGCTACAGGTTCACAAGGGCGCACATTGGCGTTTCAGCGTGGAAGATGACGGCATGGGGTTTGATACCGTATCGCCCAAAGGCGAGACCCATGTCGGCATGAACATCATGAAAGAGCGCGCAGCGCGAATTGGTGCCACGGTCGTTGTGGCATCCCAGCCGGAAAAAGGCAGCGTCGTCACCCTGACCCTGCCGCTGCATCCCGCAGTTGCTACAACCGTTGAAGTCTGAACCGCATGGAAACGCAAGCCAGCCCCATACAACTTTTGATCGTGGACGACCACACCCTCTTTCGCCGAGGGCTGACAGCCCTTTTGTCACAAGACAGCCGCCTGCAGGTCATGGACCAGGCGGGGGACATTGGTGAGGCCCTGCGTTGCCTGCAACGCGGCCAGCCAGACCTCATCTTGTTGGATAACCACTTACCGGGTGTTCGCGGTGTGGACGGCATCCCGGCCCTGAAAGAGGCGGCACCCGATGTGCGCATTCTCATGCTCACCGTCAGCGAAAACGAAGACGACCTGGCCGCCGCCCTGCACGCCGGGGCTGAAGGCTATTTGCTCAAAACGGTGGAGTCTGATCAA
Organism: uncultured Rhodoferax sp.; assembly: GCA_964468905.1. Lineage (GTDB taxonomy): Bacteria > Pseudomonadota > Gammaproteobacteria > Burkholderiales > Burkholderiaceae_C > Allorhodoferax. The sequence continues at coordinate 6,388 of CAYXWW010000159.1, forward strand.
TTGTGCGATGCCATCGTGAAGGTGATGGACGGTGAGTCCGTGGTCAGCCCGGAAATGATGACCAAGCTGGTGACCGCATTCAGGGCCAAACCGGCCAAAACTATCGCACCCGCTGCAGCCTCAGTTTCCGCCCCAGCTACCGACCCCACCCCGCAAGCCAATGCCCTCGCCCAACTCTCCGCGCGGGAGCGCGAGGTGCTGGTGCTGATCGCCCGGGGAGATAGCAACAAGGTGATCGCACGCAAGCTGGATATTGCAGAGACCACCGTCAAGATCCATGTGCAGCACATTCTGCGCAAGCTGCAACTCACGTCACGCGTGCAGGCCGCTGTTTACGCGACTGCGCTGGATGCAGATTGAACCTACGCGCGTATTCGCCTCTCTGGTCTAGGGGACGACGATTAGAAGCCGATGCCATCGATCAGGTACTAACCGCCAGAATATGTGTTTTGTTGCCGGCAGAAAGATACGCAATTAACGTACAATTCACCCATGAAAGCGACGTTCATTGAGTTGCCCGCGTTCGAGCGCAATCGCAAAGACTACATGGACGACGATGCCTATCGCCAGTTTCAACAGGAACTGATGGACAACCCAACGGCAGGCGACGTCATGGAAGGCACCGGCGGCCTGCGCAAACTGCGCCAACCCGACCCACGCCGAGGCAAGGGAAAGCGTGGCGGTTTGCGGGTGATTTATTACTGGTGGTCTGGTGGCGACCAGTTCTGGCTCTTTACTGTGTATGACAAAGACCAGGTGGATGACATGACACCCGCCCAGCGCAAGACACTGAAGCAGTTACTGAAAATCGAGTTGGAACACCGGCAACCCGTACATGGAGATCACGATGGCTACTAAACGCGATATTTTTGCCGAGCTCACCGAAGGGTTTGGCGCGCTGCAAGCCCAGCGCGAAGGCAAACGCACGCTGCGCACCGTCAAGGTGGAAAGCAAACCCGTGCCGACGCTGACTGCGCAAGAACTGGTAAGCGTGCGCGAGCAGTTGCACTTGTCACGCTCGGTGTTTGCACACTACCTGCGTACCAACCCCCGCACCCTCGAAAACTGGGAACAAGGTCGCGCCAAACCCAACGCCCAAGCCGCCCTGCTGATCCGCATGGTGGCTCAGTTCCCGGACATGGTGCAACGGCTGGCGGCGTTGTAACGACAGCACCGCCAAACACCCACGCCACCAATATTTTTTGCTTATGGAGCCGCTGTTTACGCGACTGCGCTGGATGCGGATTGATACGGAGTGGTGTGCAACTTTGTGGCACGCGGTAGGACTGCGCGCGGCGGGCGGCGTGGCTGGGGCGCGATGGCTTGAAATACCCACGGGCAGGATGATTGCAAGCAAAATTGGCCTCCAGCCCTCGTAGAACGTGCGTGACTAGCTATGCATTCTGTAGCAACTTAAACAACACACCGCCAGGTCGGTGGGTCGGGTGTCCCTTCGTCGGCCCCATTTGCGGTTGCCGCAGAGCGGGCGATCCAACCACCGCGTTGACGCAACAACAGCAGCAACCCAAACCCAGCCGCCCGCGAGCGTGGGCCAGAGAAGGGATGCCCGGCCCACCGGCCCTGCCAACCCTTCCCGCGTGTAAGCGCAGCCAAAGCCCTCAAGGACCATCCCTAGTTGATCCACATCAAACAAAACCCATAGTCCACCGCGAGTAGTTCTTTAGAACTATGCCCCAGCAACCGGCATAGTTCTTTTAACTCCCCGAAGGTGTTCCATCGGTGTATGGGCAAGCTTACCTAAGTCCGCGACAGTCATGCCATCCCTAATGGAGATGGAAACATGGCATCAGACTTAAACAACTCAAGAAAAGCGTGGTCCGTGCTGATCGTCAGCACCTTGGCCTTCACCGTGTGCTTCATGGTGTGGATGATGTTTGGCGTGATCGGCATCCCGATCAAGAAGATGCTGGACCTCAACGCCACCCAGTTTGGCTTGCTGATGTCCATGCCGGTGCTCACCGGCGCGCTGTCGCGGGTGCCGCTCGGCATCTGGACGGACCGCTTTGGTGGCCGTGTGGTCATGGCGGCCGTGATGGCCACCACCGTGCCGGCCATCTGGCTCATGAGTTATGCCACACAGTACTGGCACTTCCTCACCATCGGCCTTTTTGTGGGGCTGGCCGGG
>CAYXWW010000160.1:0-8461 GCA_964468905.1 uncultured Rhodoferax sp.
CACCGTAGCCGCATTGGACTCCAGCCCACCCGGGTCTTTAACCCAATAGGTAAAGTTGGCCGTACCGCTGTAGTTGGCCGTGGGGGTAAAGACTACATCGCCACTGCCATTCAAGGTGACCGTGCCACCGGTTCCGGCTGCCACGCGGGCAATCTGCAAGCCAGCATTGCCAGCACCAGTGGAGTTGTCGGGGTCGACTTCATTGGACAACAGTGCCCCAGCTGTGATAGTGATGGTTTCGTCTTCTTTGCCGCTGATGGTCTCGCCACTGGCTACGGGAGCATCGTTGACTGAGCTAACCTGTACTTGCACGGTAGCCGTGGCCGTGCCGCCTGCGCCATCGCTGACCACGTAGTCAAAGCCAGCCGTGCCGTTGTAGTTGGCCTCGGGGATGAACTGGATAGAGCCACCACCCGTAATGCTTACCGTGCCGTGGTTGGCGTTAGAAACAGTGCTAATGGTCAGGGTTTGGTGGTCGGTGGCAATGTCTGCATCTGTGTCATTATTTAGCAGTGCCGCTGGGCTGATGAGCAGCGTGGCATCTTCGGTGCCGGTGATGGCTTCACCCAGCACCACGGGCACATCGTTAACGCCGGTGATGTCAAAGCTGGCCACACCGGCAGCCTTACCCCCGTCTTGCCCGGTGACCACATACGCAAAGCTGGCCGGGCCGTGGTAATCAGCCTCTGGCGTAAAGACCACTTCATTGCCCGAGAGCACAACCGTGCCGTGCTGTGCATTGCCCACTGCGGAGATGCCCACAGCATTGGTGTCATTACCCAACAGCGTGGATACGCTGACACGCAGCACGGCGTCTTCTTGGGGGTCAGACAGGTGGTCGTCACCTGCCGTGGCGCTTAATGGGGCCGGTGGTGTGGGCGTGGTGTCTATGGGGGCCTGGGTGGCAGCTGCAGTGGGTGTTGTCGTTGTCGTAGTTGTTGATACAGCTGGGGCCAGTGTGGTGGCGGTGGTCACCGTCACCGTGGTGCTGGGGTTTGCAGCACTGGGGGCTGGTGCATCCGCACTGGGCAGTGCATCCGATGCAGGTGTTGTTGCAGGTCCGCGGGGTGCTATGGCTTTGGGGATAGCCGTGGTGTCGACCACGCCTTGGCTTGTGCCCTGGGGCGAATTGACGGTGTCATCGTAGGGGCCGCGCACGTAGGCGGGGTAGCGGGTGTACCTGGTCGGCTGGTTGTCCTGCGGGGGTATGCCATCGGCTGTGTACAAAGGCACGTTGGTGGCCGCAGGCAGCGGTGCCGCAGTGTGGCGCACCCCAAGGTGCACCTGGCGCACGGTGGTGAAGTTGCTCAGGTCAATCGTGGTGGCAGGCGTTGTTGTGCTGCTGCCGGTGCTTGATAGCAGGCTGGCCGTTTGGTTGGCCGGTGCAGTGGCTTGGTCCGCGTCCCCGTTGGGCTGTGCCGTTTGCCAAGCAAAGCCTTGGTCATCCGGGTCTGGCTTTGCAAAGGCCGTGGTTTGCACGGTGCCTACTGCTACTGCAGTCAAGGCACCGGTCCAGCCTGCGCCGCCGAACAAGCTGTCCTCGGGCAGGTGCAGGGTGTTGCCGGAATCTGCACCGGCACTGGCCATGGCACCGCCGGGGACGAAGGCTAACGCCTTGGAATTTTCCTGCGGAGTGAGGCTGCGGATGCGGGCGTCCCCAGCGTTCAAGGTGATGGTCTTGGTGGTGCCTGTGTTGGAACCTGTTGCCTGGTTGGGCTGGGCCGGTGCATCACTCGCAATACGGCCGTCTCCCACGTCCATAGTGGTGTAGGTGATGACGTTTTCTTTACCCAGCACCGGGCCTGTGCTGCCAATCAGACTGGCCGTGGTGGCCGTAGGCGCCCCGGCCACATTCCCCCCACCATGGCGGTGCAGGTCTCGGTCTGCGGTCTTCTCCCAGTCGCCCGTGCGTTTGGCAATGTGGTCTGTGCTGATAGTGCGTTTGTCTTCCCAGTGGCCGCCTATGGCTCCTGCTTCGAGCTGCTTACCCTTGCCATCGACCCACACCCGGCCTTCGTAGCCTTCGTGCACGATGACGGTGCCTGCGTCTTTGACGGCAACCAGTTTGCCGTCTGCACCCACTTCACTAAACGCTACGGCTTTGACGCCGCTGGTGTCGGCTGTGAGGGTTTGGGTGGTGAGGGAATCCTTTTGGCCATCGCTGTAGTGAACCTCTCCGGATTTGAAGTCAATTTGGGTGAGATGGATGGTTTGCAGGCCATGCATTTCTCCAGCGTCTACCTTGCTGTCACCATTGACATCGACCCATATGCGGATGGCAGCAAAGGCGGGGTCGTGGGCATCGAGCACGCCATCGGCGTTGGCATCCATCCAGGCTACGTTGTTGCGCTGTTGGGCTCCATCGGTCTGCACGGTCCAGGCGGCTTGGCCTGTGTTGCCGCCCAGGTTCAATATGTCAGCGGTTTCTATGACGCCGTTGTTGTCGCGGTCCAGCACCAGCACGCCTTGGGCTGCGCCGTTGCTGTCGGTGTTGTTGATCCATTGGCCGGATTCGAGGAATTCGTCGTTGTCTATGTTGCGGTAGACGGTGTGGGTGCCGTTGGCGTGACCATCGGGGTTGGCTTCTTGGGCTGCTGCTTGGGCCTGTGCGCGCTGCTCTGGGGTAATGCCGTGGGTTTTGTCGTAGTTGGTTTGGGCTTCTGCGTGGGCTGCTTCGGCCTCGTCCAGCGTCTGCTGGATGGCGGCTGCGTTGCCGCTGCGCAGGTGCACTACCAGGGTGCCGTAGTTTTGGGTTTTGTGGTCTGCGGATTCTGCGGCGCGGCCGCTGACGTCGTAGACAAACCGCGGGGGGGTGCTGGCACTTGTACTGGCGGGTGCGGGTGCAGGATGGGCTGAGTTGCTGTCATGGCTGGTGGGCGATGCGTACAGCATGTTGTGCTGTACGGATGCCTGGCTTGCCGTCTGCGCATGGGCTTGTGATGTTTGCGCTTGCCACAGGGGCACGACTGCACCGCTCTGGTCGGCCACCTCCAGCATGCGCTGGCTTGCAGTTTCGGGTTTGATTTCTTCGGTCTTGATGCTGCCATCGGGTTGGCGTATGTCCATCCACACACGACCATACTCATACCGCACGGTGGGTAGGCGGCTGGGGTCTATGCCCATAGCGGTGATGTCCAGGCCTGTGAAGGGGGCGGTGGTAGTTGTTGCCGTGGTGGTTGCAGTGGTGTCGGTGGTGGTTGCGGGGGTGCGGGCTTCGTTCTTGGCAATGTTGAGGGAGACCTGGGTGTTGTGCGCGTCCAGCGTGCCTTGCACCGCGCCCACCAGGTTGCCCCCTACACTGCTGGCCACGGCCCCGCCGCCGCTGACGTTGTTTTGCAGGCTGGTGGTGATGTGGCCATCTGCGCCCCAGGTGAAGCTGACTTCGCCCATGGGGGGCGGTGGTGGTGGGGGGATGTGGTCATCGCGGAACATCATGCCCACCATGGTGATGGCGAAGCTGATGATCGGGCCATAGCCCGGTATGAAGGATGCCGCACTGGCCGCCGCGCCCCAAGGGTCGTCGTGCTGCATCGCATTGGCCATGCCCAGAAAGCCGATGACTGGCACAGGTATGGCGCTGCTGGTGCCGCTGTAGAAGCTATTGTAAAAAGCAGCCCCGCTGGTGGCGATGCTTAGACTGTCACCACTGTTAAGGGCAGTTACCAAGCCGATGCCTGCACCAACCTGGCCCATGGCGCTGGGGACTCCGGATTGGCCGAGGTTGGCGAATGCGTTGTAGGTGCCTACCACTGCACCGAGGTGGCCCAGGTCGTCCATCTTGTCCCAGTTGCGCAGAGAGAAGATGCTGCTGACTACGCCCAAGCCTCCACCGATTGTGTTGAGCTCGGCGAGTTCGGCAGGGGTGAGGCCGGCAGGGGCGGTGATTGTGGTTTGGCTGTCGGTGGTGGCGTTTGATGTCGATGTTGCGTTCGCTGTTGACGCTACAGGCGCTACGTTTTCTGTAGCGGGTTGTGCAGTGGGTACGAGGGCTACGGGCTGGTTTTGCTCAGAACTTGTGGTGGCGGGGGTAGTTGCTGTGCTCGTCGTCGGTGTCGTCGATTCTTCAACGCTTGTCTCGACAACGACGGGCTTTCCAGTTGCGTCGCCTGCAGTGGCAGGGGGTAAAGGCAGGTCTAGCCCGTTGACTCCACCCATGGTGCGCTCATATACCTCTGGTGGCAGGGGCAACTTGCGTCCGGCGATGATGCTGTTGAGGTCTGCGTTGCTTCCGTATTCCTCACGAAGATAGGCCTCATACTGTTTGGGCTCCATGCCCCAGCGTGTGGCAATGCTGGTAACTGTGTCGCCTGGAAAAACTGTGATGGTGTGGTCTGCAGTGCTGTTGCCCAGAGCTGTGGCGGGGTTGAAAAGAGTGGGTTTACTGGTCGGAATGCTGGATTCATCCAAGAAACCACCCAGCTTAGATTTGTCTACAACCATTTGCCCGTTGGCATCGGGCTTGAGCAGGGTGTCACTAATGACGCCTGATACGCCGTTGTTGTCGCCAGAGACAGTTTGGCGCTCGTAGGCTGGGGTGGTTGAACCTTTGGCATAGGTCGTGACGGTGACCGAGCCGCCTTTTTGCTCTACACGCACTACGTTGCCATCAGGCAATGTGCTCCAGCTATGGGTGCCGCCGTTGCTACTGGGGATGGATTGGTTCAGTGGCTCCCAGCCTACGGGGCTGAAGCCATCTGCAACCTTTTGGATGACTTGCGTGGGGGTGAGCGGCGTGTTGGCGTTGGGGTCTATGACTACGGTTCCAACGGGCTGGATGCGTTGGTTAATGTTCTCAGAAATATCGCCTTGCGTCTGCACGTCCTTTACCATGCGTTGATAGGTTGCATAGCCGTCAGGGCTCATGGTCGACTTGGCAAACTGATCGGTCAATGCTAGGCGTTCACTCGTACTCAAGGGCACAAGCGTGCCAGATTGTGTGCCAAATGTGGTGCGTGTGTCGCCAGCATAAGTGTCGATGCGATACCAATCCAGCTTGCCGTCCACCGTCGTGCCCAAGCCATAGCGCTGGTCGCCAATCGTCGCGACCTGTTGCACGGATTGCCCACTGGCTAGTGGCGGGGTGGTATTGATGAGTTCAGCCGTGAGGTCTTTGCCGCCGTTGCTGCCGACAAATGCGCCGCCAGTCGCTGCAATAAGTTTGATGCCCGTTCCAACTGGTGTTGAGCCCAATAGCGTTGGCACAAGTTTGGAAGCGCCTAATGCGACGATTTGCCCTATGCCATATCCACCAGCCGCCCCGAGAGTCTGTCCAGCTACACCGCCAAATTCAATCGTTGCATCGGACAAGCGCCCTTGAATCAGGTGCTGTCCCACCGCGATAGTGTCGTTAACCATACCGAGCCGACCTGCGGTTACTGCTACCGGTAGCGCATGGGTTAGGCTGCTGGGCAACCCGCCGGCTGCCTTTTCTACACCAGCATTGAACGAATCCATGCTACCCAGTGGAGTCACGGTGTCCGGCATTTTGATGGGGGAACTCGGGATAGTGACTGATTGCGCCAGGTTTGCTGGCAGAGAAACTGCCGACAGCTTGCTCAAGTCAAACTTGATGCCCTCAAAGAGGTTCTTATTTTCGTCTGCCATGGCTATCTATTCCCTTTTGCAATTAACTTGCCACGCAACATTGTTAGAACCATCGCCAAGCACGTGAAAACCATTATTCCAAATATGTAGGCCATGCCTGGCAAGAAAAAACCTCGTCCAATTGGACTAACAAAGAGAGCTCGCCCTATACGACTGCTTTCTACAGGGTGATTCGGAATAATCCAGAACATATACATACCTACCAAAGTCGCAAACAACACCTTAAACACTTGAAAAGAGGACATTTCAACTACCCCGCCCTTTTTGCGATCACCCACTCCTTCTGCCAACACTCGCAACATAACGAGCGGCATCAGGCACCAAAACACCGAACTACAAAAGCGGTTTGCCTGATTGGCAGGCCCACTGAATTCGCCTAACCGGCGTATCTGTGTGTTCCAGCTCGCCATGAAATCCGTGAACGGCACAAGCTGGGGGTAACGATCAAGAACATCCAAAGGCGTGAACCATACAAAAACCATATTGAGAAAAAAGAATGTCCACCAGAATACATGTTCCGTCGGCCACGTGACGGGATTCCACGGGTCGTATGCTGGTGTTACGGTTTCTGACTTCATGACTTTGAAAAAGTAGTTTGCGAATCAAACACGACTGGCAATAGAACCTCTGACTTTAGCACTCGGGACTTACTGCACCAGCAGTCAATGCACCGGTCCAGCCCACGCCGCCGAACAAGGTGTCCTCGGGCAGGTGCAGGGTGTTGCCGGAATCTGCACCGGCACTGGCCATGGCACCGCCGGGGACGAAGGCTAACGCCTTGGAATTTTCCTGCGGAGTGAGGCTGCGGATGCGGGCGTCCCCAGCGTTCAAGGTGATGGTCTTGGTGGTGCCTGTGTTGGAACCTGTTGCCTGGTTGGGCTGGGCCGGTGCATCACTCGCAATACGGCCGTCTCCCACGTCCATAGTGGTGTAGGTGATGACGTTTTCTTTACCCAGCACCGGGCCTGTGCTGCCAATCAGACTGGCCGTGGTGGCCGTAGGCGCCCCGGCCACATTCCCCCCACCATGGCGGTGCAGGTCTCGGTCTGCGGTCTTCTCCCAGTCGCCCGTGCGTTTGGCAATGTGGTCTGTGCTGATAGTGCGTTTGTCTTCCCAGTGGCCGCCTATGGCTCCTGCTTCGAGCTGCTTACCCTTGCCATCGACCCACACCCGGCCTTCGTAGCCTTCGTGCACGATGACGGTGCCTGCGTCTTTGACGGCAACCAGTTTGCCGTCTGCACCCACTTCACTAAACGCTACGGCTTTGACGCCGCTGGTGTCGGCTGTGAGGGTTTGGGTGGTGAGGGAATCCTTTTGGCCATCGCTGTAGTGAACCTCTCCGGATTTGAAGTCAATTTGGGTGAGATGGATGGTTTGCAGGCCATGCATTTCTCCAGCGTCTACCTTGCTGTCACCATTGACATCGACCCATATGCGGATGGCAGCAAAGGCGGGGTCGTGGGCATCGAGCACGCCATCGGCGTTGGCATCCATCCAGGCTACGTTGTTGCGCTGTTGGGCTCCATCGGTCTGCACGGTCCAGGCGGCTTGGCCTGTGTTGCCGCCCAGGTTCAATATGTCAGCGGTTTCTATGACGCCGTTGTTGTCGCGGTCCAGCACCAGCACGCCTTGGGCTGCGCCGTTGCTGTCGGTGTTGTTGATCCATTGGCCGGATTCGAGGAATTCGTCGTTGTCTATGTTGCGGTAGACGGTGTGGGTGCCGTTGGCGTGACCATCGGGGTTGGCTTCTTGGGCTGCTGCTTGGGCCTGTGCGCGCTGCTCTGGGGTAATGCCGTGGGTTTTGTCGTAGTTGGTTTGGGCTTCTGCGTGGGCTGCTTCGGCCTCGTCCAGCGTCTGCTGGATGGCGGCTGCGTTGCCGCTGCGCAGGTGCACTACCAGGGTGCCGTAGTTTTGGGTTTTGTGGTCTGCGGATTCTGCGGCGCGGCCGCTGACGTCGTAGACAAACCGCGGGGGGGTGCTGGCACTTGTACTGGCGGGTGCGGGTGCAGGATGGGCTGAGTTGCTGTCATGGCTGGTGGGCGATGCGTACAGCATGTTGTGCTGTACGGATGCCTGGCTTGCCGTCTGCGCATGGGCTTGTGATGTTTGCGCTTGCCACAGGGGCACGACTGCACCGCTCTGGTCGGCCACCTCCAGCATGCGCTGGCTTGCAGTTTCGGGTTTGATTTCTTCGGTCTTGATGCTGCCATCGGGTTGGCGTATGTCCATCCACACACGACCATACTCATACCGCACGGTGGGTAGGCGGCTGGGGTCTATGCCCATAGCGGTGATGTCCAGGCCTGTGAAGGGGGCGGTGGTAGTTGTTGCCGTGGTGGTTGCAGTGGTGTCGGTGGTGGTTGCGGGGGTGCGGGCTTCGTTCTTGGCAATGTTGAGGGAGACCTGGGTGTTGTGCGCGTCCAGCGTGCCTTGCACCGCGCCCACCAGGTTGCCCCCTACACTGCTGGCCACGGCCCCGCCGCCGCTGACGTTGTTTTGCAGGCTGGTGGTGATGTGGCCATCTGCGCCCCAGGTGAAGCTGACTTCGCCCATGGGGGGCGGTGGTGGTGGGGGGATGTGGTCATCGCGGAACATCATGCCCACCATGGTGATGGCGAAGCTGATGATCGGGCCATAGCCCGGTATGAAGGATGCCGCACTGGCCGCCGCGCCCCAAGGGTCGTCGTGCTGCATCGCATTGGCCATGCCCAGAAAGCCGATGACTGGCACAGGTATGGCGCTGCTGGTGCCGCTGTAGAAGCTATTGTAAAAAGCAGCCCCGCTGGTGGCGATGCTTAGACTGTCACCACTGTTAAGGGCAGTTACCAAGCCGATGCCTGCACCAACCTGGCCCATG
>CAYXWW010000161.1:0-880 GCA_964468905.1 uncultured Rhodoferax sp.
TTCGCTAGGGCCAGCAATCATGTCGATGCCGACGGTGCCAAAAACGCTGCGCTTGGCGGCGGCCACATAGGCGTTGCCGGGGCCTGTGATCTTGTGCACGGCGGGAATGGTGCCCGTGCCATAGGCCAACGCGGCTACTGCCTGTGCGCCGCCAATGGTGAAGGCGCGGGTAACACCGGCCACATAGGCTGCGGCCAGCACCATGGCATTTTTCTCGCCATGGGGGGTGGGTACGACCATGATGATCTCCCCTACCCCCGCCACGTGGGCGGGTATAGCATTCATCAACACGGACGATGGATAGGTGGCCTTGCCGCCGGGCACGTAAATGCCGACGCGGTCGAGCGGCGTAACCTTTTGGCCTAACAAGCTTCCATGTTCGTCCCGGTAGCTCCAGCTCTCGCCACTGGCCCGCTTTTGTGCTTCGTGATAACTGCGCACTCTTCTGGCGGCAGCCTGCAAAGCATCGCGCTGTTGCGCGGGAATACTGTCAAACGCGGCCTTCAGTTCAGCTTGCGTCAGCTCCAGCTCGGCCACGGTGTCGGCCTCTACATGGTCCCAACGGGCGGTGTACTCCAGCACCGCAGCATCGCCGCGCTGCTGCACGTCTTGCAAAATCGCCGCTACGCTGGTTTCAATCGCCGTGTCCGTATCCGCAGACCAATGCAGGCGCGCTTTAAATTGAGCATCAAATTGGCTGTCGGCCGTTGAAAGACGTGCGGGAGCAGCTACCAAATTCATAGCATATACTTTTAAAAATTGTCGGATGGGCTACGCCCCCACCGCGCCGGCAAAGGCGTCAATGATTTTGCGAAGGGGTTCGCGCTTGAGTTTGAGCGCGGCTTGGTTCACCACCAGGCGTGAGCTGATCTCCATGATC
>CAYXWW010000161.1:890-8425 GCA_964468905.1 uncultured Rhodoferax sp.
CAAATCGACGATTGCATCTGCCATGCCAACCAGCGGTGCCAGCTCCATGCTGCCGTAGAGCTTGATTAAATCTACGTGCACGCCTTTGCTGGCAAAAAACTCACGGGCAATGGCCACGTATTTGGTAGCCACTGTCAGGCGGGAGCCCTGTTTAACAGCCGAGGCGTAATCAAAATCTGCCCGCACCGCCACGCTGATGCGGCACTTGGCGATCTGCAAATCCAGCGGCTGGTACAAGCCCTGGCTGCCGTGCTCCAGCAGCGTGTCTTTGCCCGTAATGCCCAAATCCGCACCGCCATATTGCACATAGGTGGGCACATCGGTGGCGCGCACCACCAATACACGCACGTCGGGCAAGTTGGTGTCTAGGATCAGCTTGCGGGACTTTTCAGGATCGTCCAGCACCTCAATGCCGGCGGCCTTGAGCAGTGGCAGGGTTTCTTCAAAGATGCGACCTTTGGATAGAGCCAGGGTAATCATGTGGTTCACTTTATTCAGGCGGACAACACCACCCACTCGGCGGGCGTGTGGGCTTTGATCGACAGGGCGTGCACTTCGTCGGTCTTCATGCGATCGCCCATGGCGGCATACACCTTTTGGTGGCGGGTGATGGTGCGCACGCCTTCAAATGTGGCTGACACGACAGTGGCATACCAGTGGCGGCCATCGCCCTGCACATGACACAAGTCGCACACGATGTGGCTTTCGATCAGGGACTGAATTTCTTCTGCGGTCATAAGGGTAATAGGTTCAACTACGAATTTTGTAACCCGTGCGTAGCAGGTGCATGGCAACCACGCTCACTACGGCAAAGGCCGATCCCACGATGCCCAGGCTCAGCCAGGGTGATGCATCGCTCACGCCAAAGAAGCCGTAGCGAAAGCCGTCGATCATGTAAAAAAATGGGTTGACGTGGCTGGCAGCTTGCCAGAACGCAGGCAGTGACTGAATGGAATAAAACACGCCGCTCAAAAACGTCATGGGCATGATGACAAAGTTTTGAAACGCCGCCAGTTGGTCAAATTTTTCTGCCCACAACCCTGCAATCAGACCCAGTGCGCCCATCAGACCGGCACCCAACAACGCAAATGCAATGATCCACAACGGTGCAGCAAAACCCAATGGCGCAAACCACATGGCAACCAGTAAGACGCCAGCGCCCACCACCAAGCCCCGCACAATGGACGACAAAACGTAGGCCACAAACCAGCTGCGGTGGGACAGTGGTGTGAGCAGCAAGAAGACCAAATTGCCCATGATCTTGCTCTGAATCAGCGACGATGAACTGTTGGAAAAGGCGTTTTGGAGCACGCTCATCATGACTAGCCCCGGCACCAAGAAAGCCGTGTAGCGCACAGACTCATAAACCTTCACGTGGTCTTCCAGCACATGGCCAAAGATCAGCAAATACAGCATGGCGGTGAGCACGGGTGCTGCTACGGTCTGGAAGCCGACCTTCCAGAAGCGCAATACTTCCTTGTAGAAAAGCGTTTGCCAATCGGTCATGATGCTTTGGCCCCCACGCTTGCCACTTCAGGTTCCCTGGCATGGCGGTTCATGATGTCAATGAACACATCTTCCAGATCGGCCTTACGCATTTCAACGTCTTCTACCACCAGCCCCGACTCGCGCACTGCCGCCAAATACTGTTCGATTTCCAGCGCATTGTGGGCCGGTAGCTGGACCACGCTGCCGGTCACGCGCGCGCGCGCCGCCAAAGCTGGCGGCAAGGCACCCGTGGTCTTGAAACGCAGTACGTTGCCCGACGCTGCCTTCAGCAATGCACTGGTGCGGTCTAGTGCCACGATGCGCCCTGTCTGCAGCATGGCAATGCGCCCGCACAGCGCTTCAGCTTCTTCCAAGTAATGGGTAGTCAGCAATACGGTGTTGCCTTGCTTGTTCAGTTTGGATACGAATTGCCACAGCGTTTGCCGCAACTCGACATCCACCCCCGCAGTCGGCTCGTCGAGCACAATGACTGGCGGTTTGTGTACCAACGCTTGTGCCACCAGCATACGGCGCTTCATGCCGCCGGACAGCTGGCGCATATTCGCACCCGCTTTGTCGGCTAGGCCCAGGCTGTCGAGCAATTCGTCAATCCAGGCATCGTTATTGCGAATGCCAAAATACCCGGACTGAAACCGCAATGCTTCACGCACATTGAAAAAAGGATCAAACACCAGCTCTTGCGGAACGATGCCCAGCTTACGACGCGCTTGTTCGTAATCGGTTTGCACGTCGCTCCCCAGCACGGTCACACGCCCACTGGTGGCACGGGTCAAACCGGCCAGGATGCTGATCATTGTGGTTTTGCCAGCGCCGTTGGGCCCGAGCAACCCAAAGAATTCACCCGCCTCAATGTCGAGTTGCACATTGTCCAATGCCAAAAACGTGGAGCCTTTCGGGCCACGTGGCGACGGATATTGTTTGGAAACAGACTGAAAGGAAATGGCAGACATGGAGACCGCCATTTTAGGCGACCAGGATTTAGGCAGAAGGCAACAGCGACTCGATGCCGTACAACGCAGCCAAATCGCTGAGATGCTGCGGTTGGCCCTGCACCACCAGCGCCTTACCAGCCCGTTGACAGTTGCGCCGCAATTCGAGCAACACCGCCAACGCCGACGAATCGAAACGCTGCAATGGCTTGGCGTCGACCACGACAGGAGACGCTTCAGCATCCATGCCCGCGATCAGCTGTGCCAGGCAGGCGTTGGCCAGATCGTGTGTCAGTTCGGCGGGCAAACTCAACACATCAGGCCTTTTTGCCGTTGGCTTTGTTGCGCTCTGTCAGCGTTGTAATCAAACCCTCAACACCCTTGGCGTTGATCTCTTGGGCAAACTGGCTGCGGTAAGTCTCGACCAACCAAACGCCCAATACATTGAGGTTGTAAATGCGCCATCCTGCGCCCTGGCCGGGTGTCTTTTCCAGGCGGTAGTCGAGTTGGATGGATTCACCGCTACCTTTGATCTCGGAACGAACCAGCACTTCTTTGTCTTCAGCCGCTGCACGCAGAGGCTTCATGGTGATGGTTTGGTCGCTAACCTGCGCCAGTGCGCCTGCATACGTGCGTACGAGCAAAATCTTGAACTCGTCTTGCAAACGTTTTTGCTGCTCAGGTGTCGCCTGACGCCAAGCCGGGCCCACGGCTGATGCAGTCATGCGTTGAAAATTGACATTGGGCATGATGCGCGAGTCAACCAATGCAACCACTTTGGCAGTGTCACCTGCGCGCATGGCCTTGTCTTTTTTGATAGTGTCCAACACATCTGTCGACAGGCGCTTGATCAATGCGTCGGGCGCTTCATCTTCAGCGTGGACCATGGGTGCGGCAAGCGCGGCTGTGACCATCGTCAACAGTACGAGGGTTTGGCGCAAAAAAGTTCGTTTCATTGTCGTTCCGTTCACTTTACTAATTTCTATGTCTTAACGCTTCAGGGCTTAGCCGGTGCACTGTAGTCTGGCGAAATATCTTCTTCGTCGGGAGGATTGCCGTCGTAGACCTGGTTACGGCGGCGTTGTAGGTATGCATCCCGGGTGAAGCTGTATTTGTCCAGCGCAGCCTCAGAGACCACATCCCCGGCCTTCAGATACTGAGAGCGCTTATCGACCAGGTTAAGAACGGTTAAACCATTGCGGACGTCGTCGTCATTGACGTTGCGAACCGGGTTTCCTTTGATGTCGATCGATAGCGCAGCAGTATCGCGCAAAGTCGACGAACCCAGTAAGGGCAAGACAACGTATGGCCCGGCGCCCATACCCCATCGCCCCAGAGTCAGTCCAAAATTGGCGGGATGGCGCTCCATCTTCATTTCGCTGGCAATGTCGAGAAATCCGCCAAACCCAAATGTCGTATTGATGAGAAACCGACCAAAGCTGTCGGCCGTATCCAAACCGCGAAACTGCAAGGCATTGTTAACACCAGACCACACGTCTTCCAGGTTATTGAAGAAGTTTTCAACGCCTGTTCTCATCCAGCTTGGCAAGGTATTTTTGTACGCTGTAGCTACGGGTTTGACCACGGCACCATCTACTGCGTCATTGAATCCGAACACCGTGCGGTTCCAGGATTCCATGGGATCCCGCGGATCTTTGTAAGGAACGGCACTGCACGCTTGCAACAACAAAACTGCGCCCAGCAAGATACCGCTAGCCAATCGGGACCAGCCAGCTTTTCGCGGCCGTGCCGTTTCACAGTGAACTATTTCGTTCGAATTCATTTCTTGTCAGGACCTGAGCTCGGACCTTCCGCAGCTTTGCTATACAAAAATTGACCGATTAAATTTTCCAAAACAACCGCCGATTGCGTGGAGCCAATGACATCGCCAGCGACCAAATTGGTGTCTGCGGACCCGGCTTCAATACCAACGTATTGCTCACCCAGCAAGCCACTCGTCAAGATTTTCAGAGAGCTGTCTTTGGGAAAGGCATAGCGACTTTCAAGGGCGAGAACCACGCGGGCTTGAAACGTTTTGTCGTCGAACACCAAAGACTGCACGCGGCCTACAACCACACCACCGCTGCGCACAGCGGCGTCGCGCTTGAGACCGCCGACATTGTCAAACTTGGCGGTCACTTGGTAAGTCGCCTGAAAATTCAGAGACAACAGATTGGCCGACTGGAGTGCCAAAAACAATATGGCGACACCCCCAATGAGGACAAACAAACCAACCCATACATCAATCTTGGAACGCTGCATAAACTTTCCCTTTTAACAGTTGAGGACAGTGCTGCGCACAGGACTGTCCCGCAAAATATCTAAATCGTAAACATCATCGCGGTGAGGATGAAATCAAGTGCAAGCACCGAGAGCGATGCCACCACAACCGTACGGGTGGTTGCACTGGCGACACCTTCAGGCGTGGCCTGCGCCTCAAAACCCTGAAAGACCGCAATAAAAGTAACGGTCAAACCGAATACGATGCTCTTGACGATTCCATTACCCACATCGTCCCACACATCCACACCACCTTGGATCTGACTCCAAAAAGAGCCCCCATCTACACCAATCATCAGGACACCAACAACCCAGCCGCCAATCACGCCCATGGCGCTAAACACTGCCGCAAGCAAGGGCATGGAAATCACGCCCGCCCAAAAACGCGGAGCCAATACCCGCTGAATGGGGTCAACTGCCATCATTTCCATCACACTGATCTGCTCACCGGCTTTCATCAGGCCAATTTCCGCGGTCAGTGATGTGCCGGCCCGCCCTGCAAACAGCAATGCGGTCACGACAGGGCCCAGTTCACGCACCAGGCTCAATGTCACCAACAAACCCAATGCTTCAGACGAGCCATAGCGCTGCAGGGTGTAATAGCCTTGCAAACCGAAAACAAACCCGACAAATAGCCCCGAAATCGCAATGATGGCCAGCGAATAATTTCCAAGGAAATGGATCTGGTCACGTACCAGGCCAAAACGCCGGAACGTTGGCACGACCGACACGAGCAACCGATAAAACAAACGGGCTGCATAGCCCAGATTGGCCATCTTGGTGCGGGTCGCGAATCCCACATCGGCGGGCTTGTACCAGGTCATTGTGCTACTCCGTACTGCTGCTCTTGCGTTGCACCCGCGCCAAAATCGTCATCAACAGACACCGCAGGGTAATGGAAGCGAACCGGCCCGTCCGACAGCGCGTTGACATATTGGTATACGAGTGGGTCCGTGCTGTGCAAGACCTCTTGGGGGGTACCCTGTGCAGCGATTTTCCCATTGGCCAAAATAATCACATGGTCAGCAATGGCAAATGTTTGTTCCAGCTCGTGCGAGATAAATATGCTGGTCAGGCCCATGGTGTCATTGAGCTGGCGAATCAGTTGTGCAGATGTACCCACTGATATGGGATCGATACCCGAAAAAGGCTCGTCATACATCACCAACTCGGGGTCCAGCGCAATAGCCCGTGCCAAAGCAACCCGGCGCGCCATACCGCCCGACAGAGCGCTGGGCATCATGTGCCGTGCACCGCGCAAACCTACGGCGTTGAGCTTCATCAGCACAATGTCATGGATCATGCCGTCGGACAAATCAGTGTGCTCACGCAGCGGGAACGCTACGTTGTCGTACACATTCAAATCGGCAAACAGTGCCCCAAATTGGAACAGCATGCCCATGCGCCTTCGCACTGCATATAGCGCGGTGGAATCCATCAGGGTGACATCCTGCCCATCAAACAGCATCTGACCGCTTTGCGCACGATTCTGGCCACCGATGAGTCTCAAAATGGTGGTCTTGCCGCCGCCCGAGGCCCCCATAAGTGCAGTAACTTTGCCCCGTGGAACACGCAGGGACACGTTGTCCAGAATGATGCGCGCGCCATACCCGAAGGTCAGGTTACGCAGTTCTACAAGGGAATTGGACGGGTTTGGAGCCATAAAAAACAAAAGCCGGTCGATTTCCGGCTCTTGGATGATAAAGGATTCGCGTTAACCCTTGTATTTGGTATGTATCACCGCGGCAAATCGCTTGCGCCCATGAGGTACTCGTCCACTGCACGGGCCGCCTGCCGGCCTTCACGAATCGCCCAGACAACCAGGCTCTGACCACGCCGAATATCGCCTGCCGCAAAAACGCGAGCTACGCTGGTTGCATAGCCCCCGTTGAAGTCAGTGCTCGCTTTGGCATTTCCACGGGCATCTTTTTCAACGCCAAACGCTTCCAAAATAGTCGCCACAGGGTGGACAAAACCCATTGCCAACAGGACCAAATCGGCCTTGAGGATCTGCTCACTGCCGGCAACTTCTACCATCTTGCCGTCTTTCCATTCGACGCGAACGGTCTTGAGACCCGTCACTTTGCCTTTTTCACCAATAAATTCCTTGGTGGAAATGGCAAATTCACGCGAACAGCCTTCGTCGTGGCTAGAGCTGGTGCGCAACTTAATGGGCCAGTAGGGCCAGGTCATGGGGCGGTTTTCTTCAACCGGCGGCTGGGGCATGACTTCGAATTGCGTCACGCTGGCCGCACCGTGGCGATTGCTGGTGCCTACGCAGTCTGAGCCGGTATCGCCTCCGCCAATCACGATGACATGCTTGCCATCAGCGCGCAACTGGCTCTTGAGCTTGTCACCTGCGTTGACCTTGTTTTGCTGCGGCAAAAATTCCATGGCGAAATGGACGCCGTCGAGATCGCGGCCCGGCACCGGCAGGTCACGCGACTGCTCGGAGCCGCCAGTCAACAGGACTGCATCAAAGTCCTTTTGCAGTTGGGCTGGGGAAATCGTCTCCTTGGCCCAGTTGGTCACTTTGGAGTCCTTGGGCATTTCGCCGATTAGGACGCCCGTGCGGATGGTGACGCCTTCCTTGGTCATCTGATCAACCCGTCGGTCGATATGCGACTTTTCCATTTTGAAATCTGGAATGCCATAACGCCGCAGGCCGCCGACTCGGTCGTTCTTTTCGAACAAAGTCACGTCATGCCCGACGCGAGCCAACTGCTGAGCGGCTGCCATACCTGCAGGTCCGGACCCGACGACGGCTACTTTTTTACCGGTCTTGTGTTTGGCAGGTTGCGCCAGTACCCAGCCTTC
>CAYXWW010000162.1:0-8406 GCA_964468905.1 uncultured Rhodoferax sp.
CGGCCACCTCACACACGGCATGCCCCTGAACATGAGCGGCAAGTGGTTCAACGTGATCTCTTACGGCCTCAATGCCCAGGAAGCCATCGACTACGAGGCCATGGAAGCCAAGGCGCGCGAGCACAAGCCCAAGCTGATCATTGCTGGCGCTTCTGCCTACAGCCTGCACATCGATTTTGAGCGTTTTGCCAAAATCGCCAAGGAAATCGGTGCCATCTTCATGGTCGATATGGCCCACTACGCCGGTTTAATTGCCGCCGGCGTCTACCCCAACCCCGTACCCCACGCTGATGTGGTCACCAGCACCACGGCGGCCCGTTGATGCACGTGATTGCCGCCAAGGCTGTTGCTTTTAAGGAAGCACTGCAACCCGGCTTCAAGGAATACCAGCAGCAGGTGCTGAAAAACGCCCAAATCATTGCGCAGACGCTGACCGAGCGCGGCCTGCGTATCGTCAGCGGTGGTACCCAAAGCCACGTCATGTTGGTGGATCTGCGCGCCAAGGGCATCACCGGCAAAGAAGCCGAAGCCGTGCTGGGCAGCGCCCACATGACCATCAACAAGAACGCAATCCCCAACGACCCCGAAAAACCGATGGTCACCAGCGGCGTGCGCATCGGCACCCCGGCCATGACCACCCGTGGTTTCAAAGACGAAGAAGCCCGTGCCACTGCCCACCTGATTGCCGATGTGCTGGACAACCCACGCGACGCGGCCAACATCGAAGCCGTGCGCGCCAAGGTTCATGCCCTGACCTCACGCTTTCCGGTCTACAGTTGAAGCGGATCGCCCCAAAAATGGTTTGCGCAACCGCTATGTTTTTTATAGCGGGTTGCGCATATTCCACGAGGGCTAGCGGTCAATTTATTGCAAAGTAGTTGACCGCACTGCCATGAAATGCCCTTTTTGCAGCCACTCAGAAACGCAGGTCGTTGAGACACGCATTGCGGAAGACGGCGACTTCATCCGCCGCCGACGCCAATGTGGATCGTGTGAAAAACGCTTCACCACCTATGAGCGCCCCGACGTCAATTACCCGGCCATCGTCAAAAAAGATGGCCGGCGCATTGAATATGAGCGCAGCAAACTGCTCGCGTCCTTCAACCTGGCCCTGCGCAAACGCCCGGTCAGCACCGAGCAAATTGACAGCGCCCTGGAGCGTATTGAAGAAAAGCTGTTGAACCTAGGGCTGCGGGAAGTGCCGTCTGCGCGCATTGGCGAGCTTGTGATGCGCGAGCTTAAGAAGCTGGATAAAGTGGCCTATGTGCGATTTGCCAGCGTCTATCGCAGCTTTGAGGACATTGATGAGTTCCGAGCGTTGGTGGATGAGGTGCGGCGGTAACATTGCGTCGATAGGTAATTGCCTTGCACACTGAAAACATCAGCTAGTAGCTCTGGGCCATTTATCGCGTGCAACGTGCCGTTTGGCGGAATATGCCTCTCTTGTCGGTCGTTCAGCGCTTTAATACGATCGACAGCACACCAGACAGTCGTCTTTATCCAAATGAATAGCCTTCGCCACATACAGTCTCAATTTCGATCTCGCGGCTTCACCCTAATTGAGTTGATGGTCACGATATCGATACTCGCTGTTTTGATGAGTCTGGCAGTTCCCAGTTTTCGCGGAATGATTGCATCAACCCGTTTGACTTCAGCGAACAACGATCTGATGGCAGCATTTGCATTGGCTCGTGCAAACGCCATAAAAACTGGCAATCGGGTGACTATATGTATGAGTGCCAACGGTACCTCGTGCACCACAACAGGTGGCTGGCAGCAAGGCTGGATCTCATTTATTGACACAACTCGCAGTAGCGCTAGCGCTACGGTAGATAGTGGAGAGACAATTCTTACAACATCGGGCGCCTTGGCGGCAGATGTCGTCGTCAAGGGGAATTTGCCATACATTTCCTATTCAGCTGATGGTCAGTCTAAGACGATCCAAGGCGGTTTTAACTCTGGCACTATCCGCGTGTGCAGCACATCGTCTGGACTGTCGGATGATAAACGTGCGCGAAATTTGACGCTCAATAGTGCAGGTCGTATTTCTTACACGACTCTCGCCAATATCGATGCAACTTGCCCCTATCCTTAAATACGTTAGAGCTTGATATGCAAAATCATCGCAAGACTAAATACATGTCTAATCGTCGCCATACAAAAGGCGCGACTTTGATCGAAATATTGATCGCATTATTGGTCCTAAGTATGGGCGTACTTGGAATGGCGGCCACACAAATTCGCGCACTCAAAGGCAATCACAGCAGCTTGCAGCGGTCACAGGCGGTCATGATGAGCTATTACATTCTTGACGCAATGCGAGTCGACAAGGACAGTGCCAAGTCGTTGAATTACAACACCGGGTCATTGTCTGGCGGTGTAATTGATCCGTATTGCAATCCCGCTGCCGTCACGGGGACAAGCTTGGCAAAGATCAACCTCAAGCACTGGATTGAGTCGCTCAAAGCGACTATTGGGGAGGCGAGTGATCTCAGCACCTGTGGGGCCGTCTTATGTGATGCAGATGGCAAGTGCCGTGTTCAGGTTCGCTGGGACGATTCGCGTGCTGGTGGGCTGGGGGCGCAAATGGTTGAAACACTAACCAGTCTTTGACTCGACACCATATGGAACGCAAACTGAATATTTCGAATGCGCATGCGCGACAAGGTAGCCACTTGGCCTACTCTCGTTTTGGTAAGTTTCAAACTGGCTTCACCCTAGTTGAGCTGTTGGTTTCGCTTGTACTTGGTCTGGTACTCGTCGCGGGCGTGCTGAATATCTTTGTAACCAACCGCGAAACGTTTCGGTTAAACGAAAACTTAGCCCGCATGCAAGAAAATGGCCGCACGGCATTTGACTTCATGGCCCGGGATCTTCGCGAAGCCGGGAGCAATCCGTGTGGCACACCACTAATTGCAAATGTCATACGTACTTCGGGGGCAATACCCTGGTGGAGTGACTGGAATTTGGGATCCGTTCGCGGTTACGATGCGGGTCAAGATGTGACATCCATCGTGGCCATCGGCACTGCGGCAGGCGCAAGAGCATCAGGCACTGACTCCATTCTGGTAATTCGTGCTGCGCAAGACGAAAAAATAGTTAGCGCGCATGATACTGCTGCATGGGACATTACGGTTAACTCTGTTGATGGACTAGACGAGTACGATGTTTTGCTTGCCTGTGATTTGAATGGCGCTGCTATTTTTCAGGCAAATACAGTAAGTACATCAACAAAAAAAATTAACCACGCGCTAGACGCTTCCAACTACAACTGCAGCGGCAACTTGGGCTACCCAACGCCAAGCAACTGCGCGACCCCAGCGGTGAAACAATTTCAAAGTGGAGCAGTCGTGGCCAAGCTGTTGTCAACGTTTTGGTATGTCGGCAACAATTCGCGCGGCAAAAAATCGCTTTTCCGCACCAAGATTGCAACAAAGTCATTGTCTGGGGTGAAATTCGCAACCACTGAATACGAGGAAATATTGGACGGTGTAAAAGATCTTCAGATTGAATACCTTACCAAGAACAAAACCAGTAGCGTCTTGGACACATCATGGATTCCAGCTAACGACCCTGGCACACCCGCAGATCCAAACCCCATTTTCTCAACAGCCAATGGCGGATGGACGAAAGACAACGTCCAACAAGCTGTTGCTGCGCGCATTACATTGACATTGCAAAGTGATGAGAACACTGGTGAAAACCACGTGCCCGTTGAGCGAAAAATCATTCATGTTGTCGGGTTTCGCGGCCGTGACTTACTATTTTGAATAGCATCATGAAACATTTACGCCCTAGTAAACACGCAAATTCAAAATTCGCACAGCGTGGTGCCGCCCTGATTATTAGCATGATTTTTCTGCTAGTAATGAGCTTACTCGGTGTGGCCGCAATACGCGGCGTAGCCATGGAAGAGCGCATGGCGGGTCAATCCTACGATCGCAGTCTGGCGTTTCAAGCCACAGAAGCAGCACTGCGCGCGGCAGAGTTGGAAATAGAAAGTCTGAAGCCAATCGCGGGGAGCGGATGCGCCATTGTGTCTGGCGGAACGCTTATGTTATGCGCCCCACCATTGCCTACTGACACACCACGCTGGTTAAGCACCAGTTTTGCGTCGTGGGTAAGCGCAGCCACGGTAGGAAGTGGTGTGACTGCAGTTACACCACAATTTTTTGCTGAATACCTGGGAACAGGATTCCCCTGCGACCCCGCAGATCAAGTCAACAACCTTAACTGCGCCCGCTATCGCGTAACCGCCCGCAGCCGTGACAACACAGCGGGTCGCTCTTCCGTCATGTTGCAGTCTGTCTACGCCACTGACTAAACGATGCAAACCATATTCAACTGAGAGGAATCATTATGAAACTCCACACTAACTGGAAGTTCAGTTTCAAATCCGCTGCAGTCCTAACAACAGCGTTTGCAGCTATGGCGTCCAACGCAGTGGTTATACCCAACACGCCTTTGGTTGCAATGCAATCGGCGACACCCATGGTCATGTTAGTCGCAGGCAAGGACCACAAACTATTCTATGAGGCCTATAACGACACAAGTGACATTGACGGTGATGGCGTGTTGGACATTGGCTTTATTCCCAACAATCCGAATATTATTTATTATGGGCTGTTTGACCCCAATATTTGCTACACGCACAACGGCGCTGGAGATAACACTGGATTATTCACCCCGTCTTCAAGCACGAGTAACGGCAAATGCGTTGGAAAATGGTCCGGGCTGTGGCTCAATTATGTAACCACCAGTCGCATGGATTCATTGCGCAAAGTGCTCTATGGTGGGTACCGCGAAGTGGATAGCAATACCCAGACCATTTTGCGCCGGGCGTATATTCCAGCAGATGCCCACAGTTGGGGCAAAGAATACACCAGCATTGCGGTGAACGGTTACGACATAAGGGACTACACACCTCTCGCACTGCCAACCGCGACTAACATGCGCCATTTTTTTGGCAGCCTCACTAGTAATGCCGGTACCAATTGCTCAACGCTCAACACCTGTAGCAACTTGCCACCGTTGCTGCGCATTCGTGAGAACGTCCCCGACAGACGAATTTGGGAGTGGGCATCTAAGGAGCGCCCTGTATTGGGCAACAGTCTGTCCAGCGGTGCATTTCCAGCTGGCAGCGGTGCTGAACAGAACTTTACCGTCCGCGTAGAGGTCTGCACTGCCACGTTTCACGATGGTTGCAAGTTGTACCCCAATAGTTCTTACAAACCTATTGGCCTATTGCACGACTATGGAGAAAACGACTCCATGCTCTTCGGATTGCTGACCGGCAGCTATGACAACCACATGTCAGGCGGGCGGCTGCGCAAAGTCGTGTCGTCCTTTAAAGACGAAGTTGTCGCCTCGACAGGCCAATTTGCCAGTGGGGCCAAGATCGTAAATACATTTAACTCGATCCGAATCCGCGGTTTTAACCAAAGTAGCAATTCAAGCGAATATTGGAAAAGCAGTCCGTACGCAGACTCTGCCAAGGCGCCCACACAAGGCGAGCTGCTTGATTGGGGTAACCCCATTGGCGAAATGCTTTACGAGGGCGTGCGTTATTTTTCCGGCAAGAAAAGCGCTACTGCTGCATTCAACACTGCTACTACCCATGACTCTGCAGTGGGCTTGTCCTCTGTGACTTGGGATGACCCCTTTGAAAGCACCAGCGCAGCAAAAGCACCGCGTTGTGCTCGCTCAAGCTTTCTGACGATCTCAGACATTGATCCCTCATTTGATTCCGACAGCGTGCCGGGCAACTATTTCGGTGCTGCGTTTTCTGGCGATTTACCCGCACTAAACGTCAAAAATGAATTAGACACTATTACGGCCACGGAGACCTCAGTCAGTGGGAATCGCTTTATCGGGGAGTCCAACTCGACCAGCGACAATGCGCCCACGGCCAAAAATGTGACCTCGCTGGGAACCATTCGCGGTCTAGCCCCCGGAGAGCCAGGTAAACAAGGGAGCTACAACGCAGCTGGTGTGGCATATTTTGCCAAGCGCTCAGACCTGCGCACTGGCTCTGGCTTTGATGAGCAACAATCGATAGATACGTTTGTAGTGGCACTTGCCTCGCCGTTGCCCAAAATTGTGGTTCCTATGCCGAATGGAACCGTAACGCTGGTACCCTTTTCCAAGAGCGTGGGCGGATCTGGAATTAGCGCCACAAAAAACAATTACCAACCCACGAACCAAATTGTGGACTTTTATGTGGAGTCCCTTGTCCAGACCACTACGAGCTACTCTGCCACTTTCCTTATCAACTACGAAGACGTGGAGCAAGGAGGTGACCATGACATGGACGCCATTGCAAAGTATGAGGTGACGGCCAACTTCGCTGCAGGCACCGTGACCGTAACGGTAACGCCGACGTATCAGGCCGGTAGCATCAAGCAAAACATGGGTTACGTTATTTCCGGGGTCGGCGCTGCAAGTG
The DNA here is from genome assembly GCA_964468905.1 of uncultured Rhodoferax sp. Classification (GTDB taxonomy): domain Bacteria; phylum Pseudomonadota; class Gammaproteobacteria; order Burkholderiales; family Burkholderiaceae_C; genus Allorhodoferax. Next base: position 6,446 of record CAYXWW010000162.1, read on the forward strand.
GTGTCTATTTGGTAGCCCAGGATGAAGCAGGGGCACAGAACTATTTTCTGAATGTACCAGCAGGCCGCGCACCGGGGTACTGCGACGTAGCGACCCCACCGGCAGGCTGCGGCACATTACCAACGATCGGCCAAACCCCTTCAACATTTGTCTTTACCCCAAGTGGTACTGGTGCGACGCTCCTGAACGGGCCACTGTGGTACGCAGCCAAATGGGGCAGCTTCACCGACCTAAACCCAGAAAACCCCGTTAACCCGGCGAACTCTAAACCAGACATACCGGAAGAGTGGGACGCCGATAAAAACGGGGGACCCGACAACTATTTCTTGGTACAAAATCCTTCAAAGCTTCCAGTGCAACTGAAAAAAGCTTTTGACAATATCGCAAAAAAGAACTCTAGTGCGAGTAACGTTATTACGAACAGTTCCAGCCTTACGGCAGATACACGCGTATTTCAAGCGCGCTTTGACTCGCAGTATTGGTCTGGCGACATGGTCGCGTATCCTGTAACTGGATCTGGGGTTTCAACCAGCGTCGATTGGTCTGCCAAATCAAAGCTTCTTAATGACATAGGTCGCAAACTGTATTTCCGCGGAAGCGATGCGCAAACCAAAGAATTTTTGTATTCCAATTTGACGGGAACCGATTTGACCGATCTCGGCGCAACAACTTTGGAACAGCAAAATACTGTTGACTACTTGCGTGGTGTACGCGCAAAAGAAATTCAGTACTCTGGTAGTTTGCGAAACCGCCCTGCTAGCGTATTGGGTGACATATTGCACTCTTCTCCAGCCTACGATAAGACAAGTGATACTGTCTTTGTCGGTGGCAACGACGGGATGTTGCACGCGTTCAAGGGAAGTGACGGTACACTGCTCGGCAGTGCGGGAACTGAATTGTTTGGCTTTATTCCAGCGCAAAGTGTGTCTCGCCTTAAGAACTTGACGTCCATCTCCTACACACATGACTTCTATGTGGATGGTGATGTCGTGGTCTCACCGCGAACAGTAGAAACTAATAACAATAGCTATCTTTTTGCGGCGCTTGGGCGCGGTGGCAAGGGGCTGTTTGCACTAGACGTTACATCGCCAACCACTTTTGGTTCATCTAGTTTCTTGTGGGAATACACACCAAAGGCCAGTACCGCTGCTGCTGCTGACACCGACCTAGGGCTGATGTTGGGTCGCCCAAGTTTTGTGACAATGAATTGTCCGTTGGTTGGTCCTGCTACTGTCTGCAAAAGAAGTGCAGTCATTGTAGGAAACGGCGTCAACAGCACCGATGGTAAAGCCGTGCTTTATATATTCCTGCTCAATGCAGATGGAACTATTGCGTCGATCAAAACCATGGCAACCAGTGTAGGTGGCGACAATGGTCTCTTCGCGCCTACCGGGTTTGACTCCGACAATAATGGAACCATTGACTATATTTATGCTGGTGACCTCAAAGGGAATGTCTGGAAGTTTGACGTGAGCAACGGGTCTGACTCGTCTTGGGTCATTGCCAATAGTGCATCACCCATGTTTACAGCCAAAGATGCGTCCAACAATCCACAGCCGATAACTGCGCCCATATCTATTGCCGTTGACACGGTCACTGGCGATACGCATTACGGTAAGCGTTTTATCTTCTTTGGTACTGGTAGCTATTTCCTAGCTGGAGACCCAGCTAATACAAACGTTCAGACGTGGTACGGTTTGATAGACGAAGGCAGCGCCATTACCAGTCGAACCGACCTCAAGGAACGCACATTTCTGGCGAGTGGGACATTTAATGGAACGCCTGTACGTACCTTCTCCATCCCTGTTGCTGGAGACATGATCGCAAAGAAAGGCTGGTACCTTGATTTGAATTCGACCGCCGGCGAACGCATGGTCACAAAATCACTATTAACCGCTCTCGTTCAGCCAACATTGCTTGCGAGCTCAATCATTCCAGATGCAACGGACCCGTGTGTTTCA
>CAYXWW010000163.1:0-8404 GCA_964468905.1 uncultured Rhodoferax sp.
ATGCGGACCGCTACCACGTGGCGGTGGCGGCGATCGCGGGATACCTGAAAGATGGCCGCATGCAGAGCAAGGAAGACATCGTGGTGGGCCTGCAGAACTTCCCCGAAGCCCTGCTTAAGCTTTTCAGCGGCGAGAATTTTGGCAAGCTGGTGCTGGAAGTTGCTACAAATTAAGTAGCTGCCTACGCATATTCTGCGAGGGCTACGGGCCTATTTTGCTCTAACCCCCATAGCGCGAACGTGCCAGTGCAGCACCCTGCGCCAAGGCTTCCAGTTTTTTCACCGCCACCTCACGGCTCATAGGTGCCAGGCCGCAATTGGTGCACGGGAAGATGCGGTGGCGCGGCAGGTATTGCATCGCCACGCCAATGGTATCAGCCACTTGCTCGGGCGTTTCAATGGCATCACTGGCCACGTCGATCACACCGACCATCACATCTTTGTCTTTGAGCAAAGCCATCAGATCCGGTGGCACGTGCGAGTGGTAGCACTCCAGGCTCACCTGCTGGATGGAGCTGGCTGCCAGTGCGGGAAACACCTGGGCGTATTGGCGCCACTCCTGGCCCAGGGTTCCTTTCCAGTCCGCGTTGGCTTTGATGCCGTAGCCATAGCAAATATGGACCGCTGTGGTGCAGGTTAGGCCCCGTGCTGCCACCTCGAGCGCCTTGACGCCCCAGTCTGCAGCGTCATCCATGTAGACATTGAAGGCAGGTTCGTCAAACTGGATGATGTCTACACCGTCGGCCTGCAGTGCCAGAGCTTCCAGGTTCAGTAGTTCGGCAAAGGCCATGGCCATGGTTCGGCGGTCGCCATAGAAGCGGTCTGCGACGGTGTCCACGATCGTCAGTGGGCCGGGCAAAGTAAATTTGAGCTTCTTTCGGGTGTGCGCTCGCGCCAATTGCGCCTCAAACGCGTGGACCCGGCCCTTGAGCCGCAACGGTGCCACGACCTGCGGCACCATGGCGTCGTAGCGGTTGTTGCGAATACCCATCTTGACCTTGTGCTCAAAGTCAATGCCCTCAACTTGCTCCAAAAAGCCGTGGACAAAGTGCTGACGCGACTGTTCACCATCGCCCACTATGTCAAGACCTGCGTCCTCCTGCGCTTTGATCCACAAAAGGGTGGCATCGGCCTTGGCCTGTTGGAGTTCAATTCCTGCCAGTTTCCATTGGGGCCACAGTTTTTCGGTCTCCGAGAGCCAGGAGGGCTTGGGCAAGCTGCCCGCAATCGCGGTTTCGAACATGGTGGAGTCCTTCTACTGAGTTGATGGGCCTCTAGTACTGGGCCACTTGCTGTTCAAAATTAAACGCTTGCAAAAGACTATTGGGCACGAAAATTGCTAGAATTCGCACGCGGAATAGTGCAGTCGCTGGACATTGGGCCATGCGGATTTTGCATGATATCCCCGTAAAAACCCATGGTATGTTGCTTCCGCAAGGGGATAACATCCACGGGTTGGTTGAAGGCGCTCTGATTCAGTGCGTTATCCGCCATCGATTAAACATCAACCGGACTTACACGAGGAATTGATATGAAGAAACACTTGTTTGCCATTGCAGCTGTCGCTGCCACTTTGGTACCGCTATCCGTACAAGCGCAAGCGACAGACACTCTGGCAAAAGTCAAAGCCAGTGGTAAGGTTGTGATGGGCGTGCGCGAGACCTCTTCCCCACTGTCCTACACCTTGGGCGATGGCAAATTCACCGGCTACCACGTGGAACTGTGTGAGCACATTCTGAAAGCACTCGTACCGGCCGCCAAGGTGGAATACACACCAGTTACCTCTGCCAACCGCATTCCTTTGGTGCAAAACGGCACCGTCGACATCGAATGCGGATCCACCACCAACAACGCGACGCGCCAAAAAGACGTGTCTTTTGCCGTGACAACTTACGTGACCGAAGTGCGCACCGCAGTGAAAGTAAAGTCCGGCATTACCAGCATCGCTCAACTCAATGGCAAAAACCTCGCCACCACCACAGGAACAACCTCGGTTGCCCTGCTGCGCAAGCACGAACGCGCGACGGGTGTTGACTTCAAAGAGGTCTATGGAAAGGACCACGGCGACAGCTTCCTGCTGCTTGAATCGGGTCGTGCCGATGCCTTTGTTATGGATGACAACATCCTGGCCGGCCTGATTGCATCGTCCAGCGCGCCCAAGGATTACGCCATCGTTGGCGAAACCCTGAACATCGAACCGATCGCCATCATGGTCCGCAAAGACGATCCAGCTTTCAAAAAGGCCGTGGATGACCAGATCAAAGGCATGATGAAGAGTGGCGAATTGGACAAACTCTACTCAAAGTGGTTCCTTTCCTCTATTCCGCCCAAAAACACCAGCGTCAACTTGGCGATGGGTTCCGTGCTCAAGGGCTTGATCGCTGCGCCTAACGACAAGCCAGCAGAAGACTTCAACGCCAAGAAATAAGCTGATCGGCGCACGCGCCAATACGTTGCCCGATTTATCGGGCAACGCTGTATTACGAAAGAGGAGAACCCATGAGTTTCGAGTGGCAGGTCTTTTGCCTGGACACCATTGACAAGGAAATGGTTCAGGGCTGCTTTGCTTCTGGACGTGATCAAACCTACTTGCAATGGCTGTTGTCTGCATGGACGCAGACCATCCAGGTGTCCATCCTGTCATTGCTGGTGGCTCTGATCATTGGCTCTTTCGTCGGCACCTTGCGCACGCTTCCCAACAGCCCTTGGATTGTGCGCTTGGCCAACGCTTGGGTTGAACTGTTTCGCAACATCCCGCTATTGGTCCAGATATTCCTCTGGTACCACGTCATGCCAGCATTGATTCCTTCTTTTGCTGATATGCCGAAACTGGCACTGGTCGTATTGGGCCTTGGCTTCTTCACATCGGCGCGCTTTGCAGAACAGGTGCGCGCCGGCATTCAGGCTTTGCCGCGCGGGCAGCGCTATGCAGCTATGGCGATGGGGCTCACTACCTTTCAGACCTACCGTTACATATTGCTGCCCATGGCCTTTCGCATCATCGTTCCGCCGATGACCAGTGAATGCATGAACATCTTTAAGAATTCATCGGTCGCCTATGCAGTATCGATTACAGAGCTGACATTTTTTGCCCAACAAGCTGGCGAAGAAACATCGCGCGGAATTGAAATTTACATGGGCGTCACCTTGCTCTACATCATCTCGGCATTCAGCATCAATCGCATCATGTCATGGGTCGAGAAAAAGGTTCGAATTCCGGGCTTGGTCGTAGCCTCTGGCGGCGGGGGGCACTAACATGCAAGCCCTTGATTTTTCCGTATTCACCGTTGATATCTTTCGCTCCTATGTGCTGCACGGTCTGTACTTCAGCGTTGCGCTGACGGCAGTTGCCACTTTGGGAGGCATATTTTTTGGCACCATTTTGGCGCTGATGCGGCTATCTGGTCGAAAAGCGCTGGACGTACCCGCCACCATCTATGTCAACGGTATGCGCTCCATTCCGCTGTTGATGGTACTTTTGTGGTTCTTCTTGCTGGTCCCCATGTTGGTGGGCCACCCCATCGGTGCGGAGTGGTCGGCCGTCATTACCTTCGTCGCCTTTGAGGCGGCTTACTTCAGCGAGATCATGCGTGCGGGTATCCAATCCATACCCCGTGGCCAAGTCTATGCAGGCATGGCCATGGGTATGACATACGGCCAAAACATGAAACTGGTAATTCTGCCGCAAGCGTTTAGGAACATGCTGCCTATCCTGCTTACGCAGACCATCATCCTTTTCCAAGACACGTCGCTTGTCTACATCATCACGGCCAACGACTTGCTGCATGGCTTTTCAATTGCCGGTGCCAACTTAAGTCACCCGCGCGAGGCCTATATCTTGGCCGCAGCCTTCTATTTCGCCATCTGCTTTAGCCTGTCCTACGCCGTCAAGCAATTGCAGAAAAAGATCGCGATCATCCGCTAAACATTTCAGAGCAAACACATGATTGAAATCAAGAATGTCTCCAAATGGTATGGACCCGTACAAGTTCTGACAGACTGCTCTGTCAAGATCAACAAGGGCGACGTTGTTGTCGTTTGCGGGCCATCGGGCTCCGGCAAATCCACCCTGATTAAGACAGTCAATGCACTGGAGCCCGTGCAAAAGGGCGAGATTCTCGTAGACGGGATATCTGTTACCGCGCCCGGTACTGACCTACCCAAAATGCGCAGCCGGGTTGGCATGGTGTTCCAGCACTTTGAATTGTTCCCCCACCTCAGCGTGACGGAAAACCTCACCATTGCCCAAATCAAGGTTCTGGGACGGAGTGCCGATGAAGCCAAGGTGCGTGGGCTCAAAATGTTGGATCGTGTGGGCCTTATGGCACACAAAGACAAGTTTCCCGGTCAACTATCAGGCGGCCAACAACAGCGTGTGGCGATTGCGCGTGCGCTGTCCATGGACCCCATCGTCATGCTGTTCGATGAACCCACGTCAGCGCTTGACCCCGAAATGGTCGGTGAAGTGCTGGACGTTATGGTGGGTCTGGCCAAAGAAGGCATGACCATGATGGTGGTTACCCATGAGATGGGGTTTGCCCGCAAGGTGGCCAATCGGGTTATCTTTATCGATGTGGGCGGCCACATATTGGAAGACTGTGGCAAGGACGAGTTTTTCAATCAACCCGAAAATCGGCAACCCCGCACCAAAGATTTCCTGAGCAAAATCTTGCAGCACTAAACAAGCCGCGTGTGGAGAAACGAGTGTGGCCCAGTGTTTTTTGTCCATCATCAAGGTCCAGGGATTACACCCAGACCTAACAAATGAAGATACCTTTTAGGCCAGCGCGGCGCGCAAGATTGCCCACTTCTTGAATTCTTCACCATTTGTGATGACAACTGCACACGGGCAATCAATAACACTCGGATCACTGTCGGCGAGGGTGTACATATAGATTCCCGTTGGTAACGTGATATTCGGGTGGTCTACACTTTCCCCATGTGCATCCACCATCGGAAAAAAGCCGTTGGTCGCGTGCGCCATGAAGCGTATTTCACCTAAATCCAAACTTTGTGCGATCCCAATCAACTTCTCCGCCACTGCTTCCTCGATCTCACCTGCGAGCGAGATGGCGTAAGTGTTGTAGTGATTGGAGTCGTGTTTAGACTTTCGCAAGAGGTAACTGGGCACAATAGATTTCTTCTGTGCACCTTGATATTCCTTATAGGCTTTCTTCCAGAAACTGATTATGAAAAACAAGTTAGGGATATGCTTTTTGTAAAAGCTAATGTCTTCTAGATTAGCTTTCAGTTTCTCGATATTCATTCCAAAAATCCTATAAGTTGAGAGTTTTGCGCGCCCACGTGTCCTGGGTCAGCGAACCAGGAATGTCCTTACCTCACCTGGGTACATACCAATGTGCAGTGTGGATGATGCGTGCATGGTCTGCGTCAAAAGATCTTTCACGCTTGCAGCCGGGAATGTCAACGTAACCCGACTTTGGTTGAATTGCGACGGGTTGAATGCAGCGTAGTACGTACCGTGGGTAGTCGAACCGGTTTTGCCAACGACGACATGTGCGCAGTCGCTGACTCCACAGGCGGAAAATAAAGGCAAAGCGGGCAGAGAATGAACGGCACGGTTGAATCGTCTGACGTATGACGAAAATCCCCGACCCTTGCCAAATGACTTTTGCGCAGCGTTGAATAGCCTATTCGCTATGTCGGGCGCAAGTGCATCTGCGTGTGAAATGCAATCGGTGTTGTCGTGAATTTCATCTTGCGCACACATTTGCAACGAACCGCTGTCCAAAGTGCTTCGCACATGAGCGGCACGGTACATTTGCGGGGTTTCCTTCCACAAGCCAATGGCAAGGATTCGCCGAAGAATATTGCCTCCACTTGACTGAAGGCTTGCCACGTTCTCTCTACAACGCTTCATGCTTTTTCCGAAAAAGGGCAAGTTCCCTAATTTGATGCGATCCTTCACGGCACCAAGAAAGTTCGAACCTCACCGGGATACAGGTCCATTTGCAGCTTGGCCGCAGCATGCGTGGTCTGCGTCAGGAGGTCTTTGACACCGGAGGAAGGGAACGTGATCGTCACCTGGCTCAATGCCTGCAGGCCAGGGTTGATGACGGCGTAGTACGTGCCATTGGCTGTTGTGCCTGTTGAGCGAACAATAGCTTGCGCTTTGTCGCTCATGCCACTCACAGTAGACAACGGAACCGCAGGCAATGACAGAAGCGCCTGGTTGAAACGCCGCACGTATGCTGGGAAGCCCCGGCTCATGCTTGAGGACTCCAGATAGCCAATGTTGACGGGGTTGCCATTGGCCAAGGCCCTGGCTTCGGCGATCACACTGTAGGGGCCATCGCGCTCCACCGCCACAGAAAGGTAGCCGAATTTGGCGTTGAAGGCATCACCATCCTGTATGGGGCGCAGGGCACTACAGGTGTTGTCTTGGTAGCCATTTCCGTCGTCTTCATTTAACGGAAAGTGGTGAATCAATGTTGCACCAGAAGCATTGGCATACTCGCCCAACAAGGCTGGGTCATCGACCGTATAGAGCCCATTGCCAAACTGCATGGTCATGACCACGCCATTGTCGGACTGGTAGCGTGAAGGGTCAGCTGGTGGGGCAGCGTGCCCAAACTCGGGCCAATTGCTGGCCCAATTGTTATAGGGCCGCTTGAACAGGTTCAGACCATTGCGATGGATCCGATCGCTCAAACTGCTGCTTGGTGTCTTGGGCGACCATTGCCATTTGTACCAACCATCGTTGCCAGCACTCGAAAGCGAGCTGGAGTAACTGTTCCACCAAGTTGGATCATCGGTGACGAGATTCAGCGGCGAGCTGGTCTCGGTTGGGTTGGGGTCATATGCGCGTGGCACCTGTTCTTCTGCGTAAGCGCTGAAATGCACTTGGAGTGTGTTGTCTCCGACCTGTGTGCGAATGTAGTCGCGAATCGCCACCAGGAAAGCCCGGCGCTTGCCATACCACCACGTGTAGTAGCTGGCGCGTGATGATTCGTCGGTGCGCAGTTGTGCGATGGTGCGGGTGTTGCTTGGGTTGTCAGTGTTGTACCGCGCTATGGCTTCCGCAGAAAAGCTCATGGGCAATTTGGTCGGCCGCATCCGCAGCCAGGTACCGACGAAGTTTGCTTGTCCTTTGTACTGGACCAGCAACTTGTCCATGATCTTCTTGAAGTCCGTCAGGGTATCGGGGTCTGTCAAGTCGGCAGCTTTGTCCTCGGTCCACCACACGTCGGTGTAACTGTCTTTGCCCGTTTCGCCATTGGCAGCGTAGACACCGTCAAAAAGTTTCTTGGGCCGGCGTTGAAAGCCCATGCTCTTGTAGTTGCCGACTGACTTGTCGCAAGGCTGGCCTGCGGAGCAGTTCGACCCCAGGCTACCGCCATATTCCAGATAGGGGAACAAGTACAAATTGCGTGCAGCAGCCTGGGTAACGATTTGGCCCCAAATATTGGTCATCAAGCCCTGCGCGTTGTGCATCCAGACTGAATCTCCGGCGTCAAAGCCTTGATTAAAGCCCCACTCCATCATGTCCTTGCCGACCGTGTCAAATCCCAGCGCGCGGCCCATGTCCATTTTGAAGACGAACCAGTCAATCGGGTCGGCAACTGCACGCTTGGCGGCAGTACTACCCATAACCGCCTCGTCTGCCATTTCCTCACGCCAGTAGACATGGCGTTTTGGCAATGCAGCAGGGTAATTAATGGTGGCCGGCAATGCAGACGTATCCACCACTTTGTACAGCCTGATCTTGCCGATGGCCAGACCATTGGAACGCGGATCGCTCAGTCCCTTCGCCTGAAACACTGTCACATCAAAACCATCCGATGGAAGCAAACTTCTATTGGCACACTCAGCATTGCGCTGTGCAATCAGTGGCGAGAAACGTTCGTGCAAATAGAAGAGGCTACGGTAGTTCTTCCAGGTGCCCGACTGTGGGTAGGCAATGGATTCCAGCGTGGAGGTTGTATAGGTACGGCGTACGTCACCAATAGCGCTTCCTGTGGCAAAACCACGAACGAAATCAGAACCGCGATTGGCTACAAAAATGGCCCGCGCCACGTCATCCGGATATTCAATGTCTAGCACATAGGCTTGTTTGGCCACCAGGCCTTTCCCTGCGCCCAATCGGTACGTCAGGAAACGCGCAGTGTCGCCGGGTGCCACCGTGCGCGCACTGCGGCCCAATACGGTTTGCACGCCACTCGTACCCGTTGGGATTTGTTGGCTCGGTGCCACCGTTGCTGTATCAATTTCATCCACCAGCTGCAAGTTGCCAAAGGGCTGCTCGTTCAGTGCCAATGGGACGGCTATGACACCGTTGGTGGCGGCACTCGTAGTCCCCACCACCCCCACACTAGCCGCCGACACATTGCCCGCCGCATCCACAGCCTTGACCGACAGCGTATAACTGGTCGAAGCAGCCAGCC
>CAYXWW010000164.1:0-8321 GCA_964468905.1 uncultured Rhodoferax sp.
AGGCAATCCAGACACGAGCCGCGGGGGCCGCAACCGCCCCGCGATGATGAGCATTGGCATGCATTGCCGCTTGCTGGGACGCCCTGGCCGCATCACCGCCTTGCAACGTTTTCTGGACCACATCGCCAGCCACGACAAGGTTTGGGTCTGCCGCCGTATCGACATCGCCCGCCACTGGAAAACCACGCACCCTTGGGGCGCATAGAGGAAGACCCACCGCCATGCCCCACACGCGCACACTGACACTGGATCAAATCAACACTGCATCGCTGGAAGACGCCAGCGCATGGCTGCACGGCCTGTACGAACACTCACCGTGGATTCCACGCACGGCGCTCGCCCAACGCCCCTTCGTGAGCCTGGCCCAACTCCAATTCGCCATGGTCAGCGTAGTCCATGCCGCGGGTACTGAACCGCAGCTTGCACTCATCCGCGCACATCCGGAGTTAGCCGGAAAGGCCATGGTCGACCAGACCCTGACGGCCGAGTCCACCAATGAACAACGCACTGCAGGTCTCACGCACTGCACGCCGCAGGAGTTTGCACACATCCAGCAGCTCAACAGCGACTACAACGCACGCTTTGGCTTCCCCTTCATCCTGGCCATCCGCGGGCCGCGTGGCACGGGGCTCACCAAAGCGGAAATCATTGCAACATTTGAACGCCGTTTGCAGGGCCACCCAGATTTCGAGCACCGGGAGTGCATTCGCAATATCCATCGGATTGCCGAGATACGCCTGCATGACCTGTTTGGTTTCACACCAGAGCAGGGCAACCGGGTGTGGGATTGGCAAGAAGTACTGGCACAGCGCTCAGACCTGGGCTACGCCGAGCAAGGCCAACTCACCGTAACCTATTTGACCGACGCCCACCGCGCCTGCGCCCAGCGTATCCGCATGGACATGCGCCAAGCTGGCTGCGACACCGTGCACATAGACGCAGTGGGCAATGTCATTGGGTGTTATAAAAAGGATAGCACGTTGTGCACAAACCACGAGGGCTACAGCCCAATTTCGTCAAAAACTTTGCTCACAGGAAGCCACTATGACACAGTGCGTAATGGTGGCAAATACGATGGACGCCTAGGCATCTACGTACCTTTGGCGTGCGTGCAAGCGATGTCCGCAGCTGGCAAGCGCCTGCCGTTCGACCTTGAAATTGTCGCGTTTGCAGAAGAAGAAGGTCAACGCTACAAAGCCACGTTTTTGGGCTCCAGTGCACTGACAGGCGATTTCAATCCGGCGTGGCTGGACCAGGTGGACGCGGATGGCATCAGCATGCGCAGCGCCATGGAAAAGGCCGAGCTGAATGTGGCCGATATCCCCAAGCTCAAGCGCAACCCCAACGACTACCAGGCGTTCGTAGAAGTGCACATCGAGCAAGGCCCCGTACTCAATGAACTCGATATTCCATTGGGCGTGGTGACCTCTATCAATGCCAGTGTGCGCTACCAGTGCGAAGTGACCGGGGTGGCCAGCCACGCGGGCACTACCCCCATGGGCCGCCGCCGCGATGCCGCGGCTGCCGCTGCAGAACTGCTGCTGTTTGTGGAGCGCCGCGCCTGTGCCGACGGTGACTCGGTCGGCACGGTGGGCATGCTGCACGTACCCAATGGCTCTATCAATGTGGTGCCAGCCTGTTGCCAGTTTTCACTTGACCTGCGCGCACCCAACAACGCGCAGCGCGACAGATTGGCCAGCGACGTGTTGGCAGAGCTTGCCGCCATTTGTACCCGCCGTGGGCTTTCGCACCGTGTGACAGAAACCATGCGGGCCAGCGCTGCGCCATCCGCCCCCGCGTGGCAGGCGCGATGGGAGCACGCGGTGAGCGCTCTAGGCGTACCGCTGCACCGCATGCCCAGCGGTGCAGGACACGATGCCATGAAGATGCACGAGATCCTGCCCCAGGCCATGCTGTTTGTCCGCGGTCAAAATTCCGGCATTAGCCACAACCCACTGGAGTCCAGCACCAGCGCCGATATGCAATTGGCTGTGGATGCTTTTGCCCACCTCCTTACACAACTTTCCGATCCCACGCCATGAACACATACGAACAACTCGACGCCTGGATCGACGCGCATTTTGATGAGCAAGTCAGCTTTTTACAGGCACTTATACGCGTGCCTACCGACACCCCGCCCGGCAACAACGCGCCACACGCCGAGCGCACTGCCGAGCTGCTGCAAGGGTTTGGCTTTACTGCGGAGAAATATGCAGTGCCAGAGGAACAAGTGCGAGCCGCGGGGCTGCAATCCATTACCAACCTGGTGGTACGGCGTCCCTATGGCCCGGGCACAACCGTGCTGCTCAACGCGCACGGCGACGTGGTCCCTCCGGGTGAAGGCTGGACGAAGGACCCCTATGGCGGCGAGATTGCAGACGGCAAAATCTATGGCCGCGCGTCTGCTGTCAGCAAGTGCGACTTTTCCACCTACACGTTTGCCGTGCGTGCGCTGGAAGCCGTGGCGCGCCCCCTGCACGGCAGTGTTGAGCTGCTGTTTACCTACGACGAAGAATTTGGCGGCGAAGTGGGCCCTGCGTGGCTCTTGGCACACAAAATCATTCACCCAGACCTGATGGTGGCGGCAGGTTTCAGCTACCAGGTTGTCACCGCGCACAACGGTTGTTTGCAAATGGAAGTGACGGTGCACGGCAAACAGGCGCATGCAGCCATTCCGTCGACCGGTGTGGATGCGCTGCAGGCTGCCACCACGATATTGACCGCGCTGTACCACCAGAACACGTTGTACCAAGCCATCACGTCACAGGTGGCCGGCATCACCCATCCTTACCTCAACATTGGCACCATAGAGGGCGGCACGAACACGAATGTTGTGCCCGGCCGTGTCAGCTTCAAGTTGGATCGGCGCATGATTCCTGAGGAAGATCCAAGCGCGGTTGAAGCGGGCTTGCGCGCCCTTATTGCCGATACCGCAGCGTCGATTCCCGGCATTACCGTAGATATTCGTCGCATCTTGCTCGCGCGTGCACTGCAACCACTGCCCGGCAACCGCCCTCTGGTAGATGCCATTCAGAAACATGGTGAACAGGTATTTGGCGAACCCATACCGGCCCTGGGCACGCCGCTGTACACCGACGTGCGGCTCTTCTGCGAAGCCGGCATACCCGGAGTCATTTATGGAGCCGGCCCCCGCACGGTGCTGGCGTCACACGCCAAGCGGGCCGATGAACGGCTAGAACTGGAAGACCTGCGCCGTGCCACCAAAGTCATTGCACGCATGCTGTGTGATCTGTTGGTGTAGGCGCGCCAATCCATGACATGGCATGCACAGCTTACGCTGGATTACAGCGTAGAAGCAAACCGCACTGTTGCACGGCACGCCCACAGCGGCCCCCTTCGGGTCTTGCAAAGCCTCTACCCCGAAGGTGATTCTGTTTGCCACAACGTGCTGGTGCACCCACCCGGTGGCTTGGTCGGCGGCGACACCCTGGACATACAAGTCACTGCCGACCGTGGTAGCCACGGGTTGATTACAACCCCAGGAGCCAGCCGCTTCTACCGCTCGGACGGTGACATCGCCTTGCAACGCACACAGCTGCGGCTTGCCGCCGACGCGCGCCTGGAATGGCTCCCCCTGGAAGCCATCTGCTACAGCGGTTGCCAGGCAGAGAACCGCATCACCATCGACATAGCACCTGGCGCTGAACTCTTGGGCTGGGACGTAACCGCACTGGGTTTGCCCAACGCACAGCTGCCTTTTGTAGCAGGCCAGTTGCGCCAGCACATTGAAGTGCCAGACGTATGGCTGGAGCGCGGCGTAGTGGAAGCTGGCGATACGCGGCTGCTCAACAGCCCTGCCGGTCTTGCGGGCAACCGGTGCATCGCATCCTTGTTCTTCGTAGCGGGCGCGCCACTGGGTCGCGCGCGGCGGCAAGACGCGCTGGACTGTGCCCGTGCTGCCATCAGCGAACATGCCCTGGCACTGACGGCCGGAGCTACCAGCCCCCATCCGCAAGTCGTCATCGTGCGTGTGCTGGCCCCAGTGGTAGAGCCCGCCATGGACCTGCTGCGAACCCTGCGCAACAGTTGGCGACAACTATTGTGGGACAAAGTGGCTTGTAGCCCCCGTATTTGGTCTATGTAATGCTATTATTTTGATAACAATTGGCGGGTTGGCAGGTGGCCAACCAAAAAGAACAAGATTTTTGGAGCACCCGGTCGCTATCTGATGTCCATACTGGAAGACGACTTCTCAGCCTGCTCTGCCCTGGTGGTGGACGGCAACCCCACGTCCCGCTCCATCCTGGTTTCGCAGTTGCGGGATTTTGGCGTCGGCACTGTGGTGCAGGCGGCACGCGCCAGTGATGCGCGGCGCCAGCTGGAGTTTCGAAACTACGATTTCGTGCTGTGTGAGTTGCATTTCGCCAATGAGGCCAGCTCTGGGCAAGACTTGCTGGATGATCTTCGGCGCAACCATTTGCTGCCGTTCTCCACGATCTTCATCATGATCACGGGCGAAGCAACCTATGCGAAAGTTGCGGAGGCAGCAGAATCTGCACTGGATGGCTATTTGCTCAAGCCCCACAAAGCAACGCATTTGGGTGAGCGGTTGCGCCAAGCGCGGATTCGCAAACTGTCGCTGCAAAGCATCTTCACCGCCATTGAACAGGAAGACTTTGAGGACGCGGCACGCCAGTGCATGGAGCGCTTTGAAACCAAGGGCAAGTTTTGGCTGTACGCCGCACGTGTGGGGGCAGAGCTGCTGCTGCGCGTTGGACGTCCTGCGGACGCCCAAAAGGTGTACCAGGCAGTCGTCGAATCCAAGACCCTGCCGTGGGCCAAGTTGGGCGTGGCCCGCGCGCAATTGGATGCCGGGCAGTTCACCCAAGCAACGAGCACGCTAGAAAACCTGATCAGTGCCGACCCCAACTACGGTGATGCTTATGACGTGATGGGGCGCGCCCAGTTTGAACTGGGTAAATTCGACAAGGCACTGGAAACCTACAAGATGGCGTCGATGCTGACGCCAGCCTCGATCACGCGCTTGCAGAATCTGGCCATGATGACCTACTACTCCGGTGACCACGTAGAGGCCGAGAAGCTATTGGACCGTACAACGCGCATTGGGCTGGAGTCCAAAATGTTCGACTGCCAGAGCTTGGTGCTGCTGGCCTTTACAAGGCTGGAGAACGGCGATCGCAAGGGCTTGCAGCGCTGCCACGATGACTTCAATCGCCTGATCGAACGGTTCCCAGACAATCCGCGCATTCTGCGGCTCTCGAACATCGTGATTGCGTTGAACCTGATCCAACAGCACCAGTTTGCCCAGTCTGTAGAAGCAGTCCGGGCAATGGCCAAGACCATCAGCAACAGTGAATTCGACTTTGAGTCGGCCAGCAATGTGGTGGCGTTAATGGCCCAGTTGGCAAACAAGGCGATCCAATTGGACGAAGTGGAAAAGGTGGTCGACACCATTGGTTTGCGCTTTTGCAGCAACCGCTCGCAAACGGAGCTACTGGCGGCAAGCGCCGTCTCCCACCCGCCCTATGCAGCGCGCATGCAGGAATGCCAAACCAAAGTTCTGGAAATGGCAGAAACGGCCATGTCGCTAAGTATGGCGGGCAACCCCACTGCCGCAGTCAAAAACCTCATCTTGCATGGCAAAGAGACCTTGAACGCGCGATTGATCGACAACGCCCATCAGGTCTTGCGCAAGCACGCAGCCAAGATTGCCAACGCCGAAATCCTGACGGTTGAGTTGCAGGAACTGCGGTCCAAATATGGCTTGCAAAACGTGAAGGCTTCATTGGGCGAGCAGAAGCGCCAGGCTGGCGGGCTGGTCCTGCGAACAGGCGTAGCACCGCAGGCCAAGGCAGCGACTTAGATCGCCACCAAGCCGCGCACGCCGTTGGCTTCCATGTCTTTGCCAAGGCCTTTGGCCACTACAGCGCCGCGTTCCATCACGACGTAGTCATCAGCCAACTCTTGCGCAAAGTCGTAGTACTGTTCCACCAATAGGATGGCCATGTCGCCCCGATCCGCCAGCATGCGAATCACCCGGCCAATGTCCTTGATGATGCTGGGCTGAATACCCTCGGTAGGCTCATCCAGAATCAGTACGCGCGGTTTGGCAGCCAATGCGCGGGCAATGGCCAACTGTTGCTGTTGTCCGCCCGACAGGTCTCCACCGCGGCGGCCCAGCATTTGCTTGAGCACTGGAAACAGTTCAAAGAGTTCGGGTGGAATGGGCGTGTTGGCGCTTTTGTACGCCAGGCCCATCTGTAAATTCTCTTCGACGGTGAGTCGCCCGAAAATCTCACGGCCCTGAGGCACAAACCCGATACCGGCACGGGCGCGCTCATACGGTGTGGCCTTGTGAATGGCTTTGCCATCGAGTTCGATGGAACCTGTCTTGATTGGCACCAAACCCATGAGGGATTTCAGCAGCGTGGTCTTGCCCACGCCATTGCGCCCCAGAATCACAGTGACCTTGCCGAGATGGGCTTCAATACTCACATCACGCAGGATGTGTGAGCCGCCATAGTATTGGTTGATGTTCTTAACAGACAACATGTTTAGCGCCCCAGATAGACTTCGATGACGCGCTCGTCGGCCTGAACCTGGTCCAGCGTACCCTGTGCCAGCACAGACCCATCACACAGCACCGTCACGATATCGCTAATGGTGCGGATAAAGCTCATGTCGTGCTCCACCACCATCAGCGAGTGCTTGCCTTTGAGTGTCAAGAAGAGCTCGGCCGTGCGTTCGGTTTCTTCATCCGTCATGCCAGCCACGGGCTCGTCCAATAGCAGCAGCTCGGGCTCTTGCATCAGCAGCATGCCAATTTCCAGCCACTGTTTTTGCCCATGGCTCAAATTGCCAGCTTGCCGCCCCACGCTGTCGGCCAGATGAATGGTATGCAGCACCTCGGCTAAGCGATCACCTTGAGCCGAATCCAGGCGGAAAAACATGGACGACTTCACGCCCTTGTTGGTGTGCAGTGCGAGCTCCAGATTCTCAAACACGCTGAGTTGCTCAAACACGGTGGGCTTCTGAAACTTGCGCCCAATGCCCAGTTGCGCGATCTCGGGCTCGGTATAGCGCAACAGATCAATCGTGCTGCCAAAAAATACCGTGCCACTGTCGGGCCGCGTCTTGCCGGTGATGATGTCCATCATCGTGGTTTTGCCAGCACCATTGGGGCCAATGATGCAACGCAACTCGCCAGGTGCAATGTCCATGGACAGGTTGTTAATAGCTTTGAAACCATCAAAGCTGACGCAAACGTCTTCCAGATACAGAATACGCCCGTGGGTGACATCGACCTCGCGATCTTTCACGACACGGCCGATGCCTGCCGCTCGCCCGCCAGACTCCGTTTGCCCAGTCTTGGTGGCTAGCAATGCCTGGTGCTTTTCGACCCGCTGCGCACCTTGTTCAAATAAATCGGGAGTCATGCTTTCCCTCCCTTCAATTTCTTAAACAGACCCACTACGCCATTGGGCAAATACAGCGTGACACCAATGAACAAGGCACCCAAAAAGTACAACCAGAACTCCGGGTATGCAACCGTGAGCCAACTCTTGGCACCGTTGACAATGAATGCGCCTACGATGGGCCCTATCAGGGTGGCTCGTCCACCGACCGCAGCCCAAATGGCAATCTCGATGGAGTTGGCAGGGCTCATTTCGCTGGGGTTGATGATGCCTACTTGGGGCACGTACAAGGCACCGGCCACACCACACATCATGGCGGATATGGTCCAGATCGTGAGCTTGTAGCCGATCGGGTTGTAGCCCGAAAACATGACACGTGTTTCAGCATCGCGTACAGCCTGGAGCACCCGGCCAAATTTGGCATTGACCAGCCAACGACCCATCAGGAAAAACAACAGTAGCGTGACCGATGTCATGACAAACAGTGTCATACGCATGCTGGGCGTCGCAATCGGTATGTCCAGAATGCGTTTGAAATCTGTAAAGCCGTTGTTGCCGCCAAAGCCAGTTTCATTGCGAAAGAACAGCAGCATGGCGGCAAAGGTCATAGCCTGTGTGATGATGGAGAAGTACACACCTTTGATGCGCGAGCGAAACGCGAAGTAACCAAACACAAAAGCCACCACTCCCGGCACCGCCACCACCAGGAATAGGGTTGCAATGAAACTATCGCTCAGCATCCAGTGCCAGGGCAGCTCTTTCCAGTCCAGAAACACCATAAAGTCGGGTAGGTTACTCTTGTAGTTACCGTCGGTACCAATCTGGCGCATCAAGTACATGCCCATGGCATAACCACCCAGCGCAAAAAACAAGCCGTGCCCCAGGGAAAGAATACCGGTGTAACCCCAGATCAGATCCATGGCC
>CAYXWW010000165.1:0-8295 GCA_964468905.1 uncultured Rhodoferax sp.
GTGCGCTGGTAATTTTGGTGGTTGAGGTCGGCCATCGTCGTGAGGTCTATCGCACGAGATAGAGCGCTTAGGTGCAGAGGCCTCCTTTGGTGTCACCACGGGGTCCAGTCATATTAAAGCTCGCTTTAATATTCTAGCGTTTGCTTAAGGCGGCTTTAATTCCGATGAAACGCTCGACTGGCGCTTATTCTCACTGATTTTATAGAACTTTTTTGGTGTTGTTTTGCGCCATTAAAAAGCGTACTATTAATCGCATTGTTAATAGTTTTTTAGAGGTGTTGTATGAATCATATCAGCGCAAACGAGCTTAAAACGCGAGGTGTTGCTGCCAT
Source organism: uncultured Rhodoferax sp. (assembly GCA_964468905.1). Taxonomy (GTDB): domain Bacteria; phylum Pseudomonadota; class Gammaproteobacteria; order Burkholderiales; family Burkholderiaceae_C; genus Allorhodoferax. The sequence goes on from CAYXWW010000165.1 coordinate 333, forward strand.
TGAGCAGGCCTTGTCTACAGAGTTGGAGGCAGTAGTGTCGGTTCGTGGCAAAGAGCGTTTCGTTATTCTGGAGATGGCGCAGTATCAGCACTTGCGAGAATGTGAGCTGGAGGTTGCGTTGGCTGAGGCTAGGGCCGATGTTGCCGCCGGCCGCATTGTTCGAGAGAGCGCTGAAGCGCATCTGGCTCGGTTGGATAGCTTGGCATGAGCTATGGCTTGATATTTACCGAGGCTTACAATAGACGCGCAGCAAAATGGTTGAAGCGTCATCCTGAATTACGACAGCAGTATCTGAAAACTTTGCAGCTTCTAGAGCTCAACCCATTTCACCCATCGCTGCGGTTGCATCCGCTGGGTGGTCGATTAGAAGGGGTGCATGCAGTTTCGATTAACTTGTCGTATCGAATCAGTCTAGAGCTCTTGGTGAGTGATTCGGAAATTGTGTTGATCAACGTGGGCGATCATAATGCGGTCTATAGGTAGTGAGATCGCTTTGCTTGGGGGGCCGGATTTACCTTGCCCGCCTCGTAAATTTACTCAAATCATTTGGGTCAAACTGATAAAATGACTGCATATTAGTCGCGGAGTAGTGCATGTCTGAAACGCGTAACAACGCTTTCTGGGGCTGGCTGGTGCCGGCCCTTGTTGCTTTTGGGTTGTTCTTTTCGATTGCCACACACCTGCGGGTGCTGACCGGTGGCGCAGTTGGCCCTGGCGAAATGCTGCTATTCGCAGCCGCTGTGCTCGGTTGGGCATTGGGTAAACCTTGGCAGCAACTGAAGAATCCGATTTTGTGGTTTTGGGGGTTGTTGGCCGTGACCATGGGGCTGGGTTACTTAACTGGCAATCTTCAAGGGCACTGGGTGATGCGTAATACGCAGGCCTATGTGTTTACGGGTTTTGTGGTTGTCGGGTTTGTGAGCCTCTTTAGTCGCCTATCTAATGAGGCGTTACGGCGCATGGTGGCGCTTCTGTGCTTAGTGGCTGCGGCCGGGATGTGGGCTGGATTTGTGATCTATCTCAAGGGTGATGCAGCGCTCATCCAGAAATTTGCGCTCAATGATTTGGGCGATGTGCGCTATGCCGGTTGGTCAGAGAACCCGAACCAGCTGGCGCTCTTTTTTATTCCTCTGCCCGTTTGGCTCGCAGCGCTGTGGCGGGATGTGCTGAAGCCAAAACTAAGCCAAACCGTGGGGTTTGGCCTCTTGCTGTTGGCGCTCATGCTTATGGGCTTGCTCGTACGTAGTGATGGTCTTTTTGTGGTCTGGGTCTTTGAATTTGCGGTACTGCTGGTACTGCGCCTTCGTTGGGATCTCAAAGTTAGTCGGATGTCGCTCTTGGGGTACGCATTGGCCATGGTGCTCTGCGTGCTCCTCGTTAAAACCTTTGCGCATGGCGAAGTGCGTAAATCTTTCCAATGCGCGGCGCAGCACTTAAGTCAGGGGCTCAACCCCTGGAAGGCCAACTGTTACCAAGAGCAGACCTTTGAAGACAAGGAGGCGATGCGCATAGGCTATAGCGATCCCGTTGAGAAAACTGGGATTCGCCAGGATCTATGGAAGAACGGGCTCAAGGCCTTGCAAGAGGCTCCGCTCTTTGGACATGGGCCCGGCGCGTACTCCTACTATTCCGACTTAGAAGTGCAGAAAGCAACGGAAGACAGTGGTAAACCGCGAGAAGAAGCGCACAACATCACCATCGATCTGATGACGCAGGGCGGTGTTTTGCTCGGGGCTGCTTGGTTGGTATTATTGCTCTGCCTTCTTGTTGGGGCCTGGCGCATTCGTGATTCGTACACCTTTAGCGTGGTCCTGATGCTCGCTGTTTTTACGATGTTCCACTATCACCTACGTCAGCCCTATCTTTGGTTTGGGCTGATCTTGTCGTACGAGGCGATTCGTCGTCGGTTGTTTGTGGGTGGCGCTGCGCGCTAGCCTCAGGATGTTTAAATCACTGCCTAACAGCGTTTACGCGATAGGCCAGCTGGGGCTGCTGGGCTTGCCCAGTGTGCTATTTATTCCGCTGCTATTACGCTGGGTAGATCTGGATGTGGTGGCGACATTGCTTGTGGCCCAGGTGTATGTGTACTACCTCGTGATGCTGCAGCAGTTTGGGTTTAATCTAACCGGCCCGGCACGTTTGGGGTTGGCGGGTGATGCTGCAGATTGCGATGTGCTTGGTAGCACGCTGCGCTTTAAAAGCGCTTTGCTGTTGATCAATACCCTGGCTTGGGGCGGGATTGTTTGGACGGTGTTTGATGGAGCGCCTGCGTTACTCGTGTTTCTGGTGCTGCTATTAAGTTATGTGCTGAACTCCAATTGGTATTTGCAGAGCCGACACGATTTTTATACGGGTGCATTCTCGGCTGGCCTAGGCGTTGCGGGCGGGCTGGCTGTGTTGGTAGTGATCTGGCAAGCCAAGCGCCATGGTGTTGAGTTGCCTGGGGTTTTAGGCTGGGCGGTATTGGCCATGATTGCCCCGCAGGTGATGGTAGGGCTGGGGAGCTACTGGCGTTCTATGCGCTTAGTTGGCGCTGATAAAGGTGCTGGTAAACCGATCTGGCCAGCACAAGAGATCTGGGCGCAAGGCTGGCCGCTGATGATTGCCCAGCTATTACTACTGGCGACCACAACACTGGGAACTGTGCTGGTGGGGCATACGGCTGATAGTGCTGTGACAGCAGCTTATGCCGCCACGGAAAAGATTTTTAACTTGGCAGCGACGGTGATGGTGGCCTTGTTTGCCGTGCATTATCCGCAACTTGCTATCGAGTTCAGGCGGGATGCTGCAGGGTATTGGCGGCAGATGTTACGTGTTAATTGGCGTATAGCTGCATTGGGTGGTGTCGCACTGGTACTTATGGCTGTCGCGGGCAAATCTTTGTTGGGCATATACCTTGGCGGTGATTTGGCCGATTTGGTAGCGCCTATTCTCTTGCCGATGGCGTTATGGCTCACCCTGGTACCGTTTCAGAATGCTTTGCAGTGTCATTTTGCGATTGTTGGTAAAACACACCAATCCGTTGTCATGGCAGGTTTGATGTTGATTGTTGAGTTGGCAATTGGCGGCACATTGATGACAGTTGATCCGTTGTATTGGGTTTATGGCATGGTTGCAGCACAATTGCTGGCAGTTTGTTTGTTAATCAGGTTATATCGATCGGATATACGCTTGAGAGAAGCAGGTTAGTCATGTGCGGCATTGCAGGTTTTCTTGATTACTCTCGCCAGACGACCCTAGAGAACGGCGTTGAGCAGGCTCATGCAATGTCGGCTGTGCTGATTCATCGTGGCCCGGATGATTGCGGTGTTTGGGCTGACCCCGCGCATGGTGTGTTTCTGGCGCACCAGCGCCTGTCGATTGTGGATCTATCTTCTGCTGGACATCAGCCGATGGCCTCCGCCTCGGGCCGTTATATGATGGCGTTCAATGGCGAAATCTATAACCATGGCGAGATCAGGCATCGGTTAGACGGTGTTCCCTGGCGGGGTAACTCGGATACCGAGGTCATGCTTGCGGCGATTGATCGGTGGGGTTTGGAAGGGGCTGTTCAACAGTGTGTTGGAATGTTTGCTTTTGCACTGTGGGATCGTCTTGAAGCAACGCTGACCATGGCGCGAGACCGTTTTGGTGAGAAGCCCTTGTATTGGGCGCAGTTTGGTTCGACGTTATTGTTTGGTTCTGAGCTTAAAGCATTAAAACAGCACCCGGCGTTCAAGAGCGACATTGATCGCAATGCGCTAGCCGGTTATATGACCTACGGCTATGGGCCGGGTACAGGATCTATATATCAGCAGGTGCAAAAGCTAAAGCCAGGCACCTTACGAGTGTTCGAAGCGGGCAGGGCCAGTAGGGAAAGAGTTTACTGGTCAGCAGCCGAAGCGGCGATAGCAGGGCAGGACCAGGGCTTTGCTGGAAGCAATGTCGAGGCAACAGATCAGTTAGAAGCTTTGATTACCGCATCGGTTCGACAGCAATTACTGGCCGATGTGCCAGTGGGAGCCTTTTTGTCGGGCGGCGTAGATTCCTCTACCATCGTGGCCTTAGCGCAGGCAAATAGTCGCACCCCCGTAAAAACTTTTACGATTGGTTTTGAAGAAGCGGGCTATAACGAGGCGGGGTATGCCAAAGCTGTCGCCAAACACTTAGGCACGGACCATGCCGAATGTTATGTGTCGCATCGAGATGCGCTTGATGTGATTCCATGTTTGCCGAATTTGTATGACGAGCCTTTTGCAGATTCGTCGCAGATTCCCACCTATCTGGTGAGCAAGTTGGCTCGAAGCCGAGTAACGGTGTCGTTATCAGGTGATGGTGGTGATGAGCTCTTTTGTGGTTACAACCGCTATATGTTGGCCAACCGACTCGCTAATCGCGGCCGCCGTGTGCCTGGGCTAGTTCGTGACGCTGTTGTGGCGGGAGTGACTGCGCTGCCGGTGTCCATGTGGGATAGCATTGGTGTGGCTGTTCGCAAGCTAAAGCCTGGTAATGTTGTGCCTGTGCATCTGGGGGAAAAACTACATAAATTTGCTCGTGTACTGGCCCATGCTGGTAATGATGAGGACTTATACGAAACACTATTGCAACAGTGGGATGGTGCCGAAAGTTTAGTGCAGGGTGTGACCCATGTTGGCAAATTGACCGCAAATGATGCGGTGTGGCGTAGAGATCTTGATTTGCAGCATCGGATGATGTTGTTAGATAGCACGAGCTATCTCACTGATGACATCCTGGTTAAGGTAGACCGGGCGGCAATGGGGGTGTCGTTGGAGTCTCGCATCCCTTTGCTGGATCACCGCATTTTTGAGTTTGCTTGGCGATTGCCGCTGGGTATGAAATTGCGCGACGGGCAGGGAAAGTGGTTGCTGCGGCAGGTGCTGTACCGGCATGTTCCACGTGAATTGATCGAACGGCCCAAGGTGGGGTTTGCGGTGCCGATTGGGCAGTGGCTAAGAGGTCCCCTGAAGGACTGGGCTGCCGCTTTGCTAGATCCGATACGCTTAAATCAGGAAGGGTTTTTAGATGCGCAACGTGTTAAGCGTATGTGGGATTCCCATCAGCGTGGCTCCCGTAACTGGGAGCACCCGCTATGGTGTGTTCTGATGTTTCAGGCGTGGCTCGAAAATAATACATGAAGATTATCCACATCACTGAAGCATTAGGCGGTGGGGTCGCACATTCCCTTTCACAGCTAGCCAAAGCTCAATCAGCCGATGCTCACCAGGTGATGGTGGTGCATTCGGTGCGGCCGGACACACCGGTGGATTTGTTGGCCGGCTTGTACCCTGCGCCGATTGAGCGGCGGTTGCTACCTATGGTGACGGCGATTAAGCCAGTTGACGACTTGCGAGCCCTAGGTCAGATTTATACGCTTTTGAAAACAGAGAATCCGGATGTGATTCATGTACACTCTTCAAAAGCGGGCGTTCTAGGTCGGCTAGCGGCGCTATTGCAAGGTAAACGTGACCGTGTGTTTTATTCGCCACGTGGCTTTGCATTTTTGCGAGAGGATGTTTCCCCGGCTAAACAGAAACTATTTCTGAATCTGGAACGTTTTGCCAGTAAGCTGGGCGGCACGGTGATTGGTTGTTCTGGCACAGAGGCGGAGTTAGCACGAGCCGAGGTCGGGCATGTCCGTACTTGTCTGGTTGAAAATAGTGTGGATCTGAGCGCAGTACCGGTAGCATGCAGCTTAAATAATGGGCGCGTACGTGTGGTGACATCGGGCCGCATCTGTTACCAAAAAGCTCCTTGGCGGTTCCGTGACATAGCTACCGCTTGTACAGATTTGCCAGCAGACTTTGTCTGGCTGGGCGATGGTGATCTTCGCGCGGATCTTATGATTCATGGTGCGTTACCGGCGCACCTAGAGGTTGCAGGATGGCAGCCTCGAACAGGGGTATATGAGGCGTTGGCCAGCAGTGATATTTTTGTGTTGCCTTCGTTGTGGGAAGGTATGCCTTTGGCGCTAATTGAGGCACAGGCTGCCGGCTTGCCGGCTGTTGTCTCGAATGTGGTGGGTAACCGGGATGTGGTAATTAATGGTGAAACTGGATTTGTTTGTGGGTCTGAGCAGGAATTGATTGCCAAGATCCGCCTGTTGATTGAGGATGCTGATTTGCGCCTTAAGATGGGGCGGGCGGCGAGAGCCATGGCTGCAGAGCGTTTTAGTGTTCAGCGTATGCATCGTGAGATGATGGTCGTTTATCAAACCATGGCGCCACGTCTGTGATAACAACATGATGAACCAGAGCATTCTTCGTGATAGCGATGCCGTTCGAAAATCGCTATTGCAGGCACTTGATCTTGTGGCGATTGGAGCCTGTGCATTCGCTGCAGGTATGCTTTATGTAGAGCCGTATAAGTTTTTTACGGCTCGTTACTATCTCATCATTTTGATAGGGCTTTGTTTTTTCTGGGTCGGCTTAAATAAGACGGGTTGTTACGACACGCTAAAGAACTTGTCGATAGAAGCTGAGCTTAAAAGTCTTCTGAAAGCATGGATTCTGGTGGTAATAGCGCTGAGCGTGTTCTTTTTTATGACGCGTACCGGTGCTCGGTTCTCGCGTGTGTGGGCGGGGTTGTGGTTTTCGATGAGCTTTATGCTGGTTTTTAGTATGCGGTTTGCCGCCCGTCATGGGTTGGCATGGTTGCGCATGCACGGCGATCTAAACAATCGAGTTTTCCTAATTGGACGGCCGGCGTCGCTCCAGTCACTGGAAGCGCGTTTGCAGCTCGTGCCTAATTTAGGTGTTGACGTCGTTGGGCGTTATGAGATTGTTGATGGGGTCATGGTTAAGTCTGAATGGCAAACTCTGTTTGCACGAGTTTCAGAAAACCATGTCGATCAGATTTGGGTGTCGTTGCCTCTCCGGGATGAGCTGCTGCTCGAAGAAGTGCTTGCCCGGTTTGCCCAGTCACCAGTCGAGATTCGTTATTTTCCCGATTTATTGGGTATGCGCTTATTCAGTCATTCTGTGACAGAGGTTGCCGGTTTGCCTGTTATTAATTTGTCCTCAACCCCGATGGAAGGCTTTAATCGGGTTGTGAAGGAGATTGAAGACCGAGTGCTGTCGTTGCTTATTCTTTTTGTGATATCTCCGCTAATGCTGATTTTGGCCATTGGTGTGAAGATGAGTTCGCCGGGTCCCGTTTTTTTTCGACAGAAGCGACATGGTTGGGGTGGAAAACCGATACATGTTCTGAAATTCCGCAGCATGGTGGTTCATAAGGAAGCCGATGGTACAGTGACGCAGGCGACTAAAAATGACGCCCGTGTTACCGCCTTTGGCGGTTTTTTGCGACGAACTAGCCTAGATGAGCTGCCTCAGTTTTGGAATGTTTTGATGGGGCAGATGTCGATTGTTGGACCACGACCGCACGCGGTGGAGCATGATGAACAATATAAGATCCTAGTTGATGACTATATGCTCAGGCACCGCGTAAAGCCAGGGATTACTGGCTGGGCTCAGATTCATGGATATCGGGGAGAAACGGATACGCTGGACAAGATGAATAAGCGCGTGGAGTACGACTTGTATTACATAGAGCATTGGTCTTTGTGGCTTGACCTCAAGATTATTGTGCTGACCGTATGCAAAGGCTTAGTGAACAAGAGCGCTTATTGAAATAGCTTGTTTGCGAACTTTCCTAGATATTCTTTGAGGGTAATTTCACTGGGGGTAGTGGTTGAAAAGGCTGCATTTTCAGCAGTATCTTTGGATTGATCTTCAACCCATATTTCTTTGGCGCGGAAATCCCACTTCTCTCGCCCATCGTTCTTGGGGTCGGGTGGCGTAAAATATGACCATGCGCTACTTCATTCTTATATTTGTTTTGGTTGGTTTTCTGCTGGGTTGTAGTAAGGGTCCGGATATTCAGGGCGCTTGGTATTTTGATTATGAGAAAACGAAGCTCATCGAGTTTCCGAATCCGCAGTATGAATCCGCTCGGATGCTGATTG
>CAYXWW010000166.1:0-8290 GCA_964468905.1 uncultured Rhodoferax sp.
CATTCTTGCTGAAAAGCAAGCCGCCAAGTAAGGAGCCCACATGACGGAAGCTAAAAAATCCCTCAAGCGCACCTTGATTGGCAAGGTGGTCAGCGACAAGCGTGCCAAGACGGTTACTGTGCTGATTGAGCGCCGTGTTAAACACGAGCTCTACGGCAAGATCGTTGGTAAGTCCAGCAAGTACCATGCCCATGACGAAAAGGGCGAGTACAAAATGGGCGACATGATTGAAATCACGGAAAGCCGTCCGATTTCCAAGACCAAAAACTGGGTTGCAACCCGTTTGGTTCAAAAGGCCATCGAAGTCTAAAGGGCTTGCCCTTCGGGCCAACAGGCTCCCTCAAAACGGCTCACAATTGTGAGCCGTTTTGCTTTGTGCTGACAGCGCATCGCGCAGGCGTCGGTCAATTAGCAATCCAAGGCGATTGAACCTTGGTGACAAACATTTTCTGGAGTAAATATGATTCAAGTTGGCGACACACTTCCCGCAACCGTTTTGATGGAGTATTCCGAGGTCGAGGGTGAAGGATGTAGCATCGGCCCCAATCCCGTTGAAGTGGCCAAAGCGACTGCTGGCAAGACCATTGCGCTCTTTGCATTGCCGGGCGCATTTACACCTACTTGCTCTGCCAAGCATGTTCCTGGATATGTCGAAAATGCCGCAGCTTTCAAGGCGGCTGGAGTCGACGAAATCTGGTGCCTGAGCGTGAACGATGCGTTTGTGATGGGTGCATGGGCACGCGACCAAAAGACAGGTGACAAAGTGCGCATGTTGGCTGATGGAAGCGCTGCATTTGCCCAGGCTACCGGATTGACACTGGACCTCACTAGCAAAGGCATGGGTTTGCGCAGCAACCGCTATTCCATGCTGGTCAAAGACGGTAAGGTCACTGCATTGAATATCGAAGGCCCAGGCAAGTTTGAAGTGAGCGACGCAGCGACATTGTTGGCGCAAGCTAAAGCGTAAAACTGCAAAGGCGCGGTAGCGATCCAAACCCCGGCAGACCACAGACTTTGGTTTGCCGGGGTTTCTTGCTTTACAGATCTGCCTTCAGGTAATGTGCACCTGCGATGGGATTAAAGTAATACGGCGGAATTTCCTCGAAACCCAATTCTTCGTAAAGCGCGCGGGCCGCTTCCATATCGTCCAGAGTGTCCAGCAAAATGCAGTCATAACCAGCTACACGGGCTTGGTCCAAAATCTCCTCGGCCAACCTACGCCCCAAACGCATGCCCCGAAACTGCGGCCGCACATAAAGGCGCTTCATCTCACAAGCGTTGCTGTAGTCGGCGCTGTCGAGCGGGCGCATCGCACAACAACCAGCAAGCGCTCCGTCTACTGTAGCCAATAGCAGGCCACCCCGAGGGGCGCAATAGTCGCCCGGAAGACCATCCAATTCTTCGGCGAAATTTTGGAAGCACAAATCAACACCCAGTGCGGCTGCGTATTCGATAAACAAGGTACGAAGACCAGCAATTTCAGCCTCAGCTGCAGGCGTGAAAACACGCATTGCCAAATCGTTACCACTGACCCTGCTATCCATAAGCCTCCAAAGCAATACCCCACTGCAACTTGGCACGTGGAACAATAAACCAAGAATTTAGCACTGCGCATTGCTCTAAACCGCAGTGCCTGACTGGGGGATACCCTATGTCATCACAACCAGCGGAAAATGCACCATACCAACCAACTACTAACAAGGACTCAACCATGCGCCGTCGACAAGTGACCCAGGCAACGCTGACGTGGGCTAGCCTATGCAGCATCGGAGCACTGCAGCATGCAAATGCGCTGACACTCTCAGACCTCAGCAACACTGATGCAACCAAGGGGTTGAAGACAGCATTGGAAAAAGGGGCCCTCGCCGCCATCGGCATACTCGGAGCGCGCGATGGCTTCCTGGGCAACGATAGCGTGCGCATCGCCCTTCCTAGTTCTGTCAACGACGCAGCCAATCTGATGCGCCGATTTGGCCAGGGCGCACAGGTCGACGAACTGATCACGGCCATGAACCGCGGCGCCGAAGCCGCGGTGCCTTTGGCGAAAGACCTGTTGGTCAACGCCGTGCAAACCATGAGCGTGAACGATGCCAAAGGCATCCTGTCAGGGGGTAATACCGCCGGTACCACCTACTTCGCGCAGAAGACACGCCCCGCCCTGGCCGTGAAGTTCTTGCCGATCGTGCACCAGGCGACCGACAAAATTGGCCTTGCTGGAAAGTACAACGAGCTTGCGGGCAAAGCGGCCGAACTCGGGCTGCTCAACAAAGACGATGCCAACATACAACTGTACGTCACCAGCAAGGCCCTGGACGGCCTGTACTTCATGATCGCCGAAGAAGAGAAGAAAATTCGCCAAAACCCGGTCGGTTACGGCAGCGCGCTATTGACCAAAGTCTTTGGCGCTATTCGGTGATTGCCATTGGCATGCGTGCATTGGCGGGTACGACCGTCCTGGCAATGGCCGTAGCCTGCACGCCCGCTCTGGACTGGCGGGAGGTTCGTCTTGAAGGGCTTCAGGCAATGCTTCCCTGCAAGCCAGACCGTGGGGAACGCAAAGTACCACTTGCCGACCACACACTACCCATGCAAATGGCGGGTTGCGAAGCACAGGGCGCTATGTACGCTATCAGCTACGTCCGTTTGCCAGCACTAGCCGCAGCAAACGCAGTGCAATCCGCTTGGCGCCATGCAGCAATGGCCAACATCAATGGAACAGCCATTGCGTCGCAGCCCGTACCGATCCACATGCGGGGTGGCAACGCAACGGTCGAACTGGTGACTGCAAAAGGAAGCTTGAACGATGGAAAGGCGCTCCAGGCTCGCTTCATGTGGGTTACCCAGAACGACATCATTTATCACGTAGCAGTCTTTGGTGAAAAATTGGACAATGAAAGACTAGACATGCTTCTTACGGATCTACGGGTGCAATAGTGGACCAAAGCAGCTGTCAAAAAAGCCATAATCAACGGGTCATCACCATGAATACAGGCATACTCATCATCGCCCATTCACCACTCGCAAGCGCGTTGCGCCAGTGCGTACTGCATGTGTATCCCGAGTCCGCCAATGGCGTAGTGGCGCTTGACGTCTTGCCCAACGAACCCACTGAAATCACACGCCAGACAGCGCACATGCTGCTCACCCAACTGGGCGCACCCAACACACTGGTGTTAACGGATGTGTTTGGCGCCACACCCTGCAACGTGGCACAAAAGGTGGTCGACGGTGTGCACTCCAAACTAGTGGCTGGCGTCAACCTGCCCATGCTGCTGCGAACCATCAACTATCGGCACGAACCGCTCGATGTACTGGTAGCGCGTGCCCTCAGCGGTGGCACACAGTGCATCATGCAAGTTGCTGTTACAGCTCCCCAGAATCAAAACCGAATACCGAATGATCCAAACCAACACGACCATCATCAATAAGCTGGGCTTGCATGCCCGTGCATCGGCCAAGCTCACCAAGCTGGCCGGCAGTTTTCCGTGCGAGATCTGGATGTCGCGAGGCGACCGCCGCGTCAATGCCAAGAGCATCATGGGTGTGATGATGCTGGCAGCTGGCATGGGTGCCGAAGTCGTCATCGACACCGATGGCGATCGTGCGCAAGAAGCCATGGATGCGATTCTTGCGTTGATAGCAGACAGATTCGGTGAAGGCGAATGACCTTCGCCATACACGGCCTCAATGTCTCGCGCGGCGTGGCCATTGGCCGTGCCGTGCTGGTTGCGTCCAGCCGTGTGGATGTGGCCCACTACTTCATCAAAGCCAACGAAGTTGATAGCGAGATCAATCGCGTCCGGGTGGGCCGCAACGCTGTAGTCGATGAAATCCATCGGTTGCAAGAAACCATTGCCCAAATGGGCCCCAAAGAGGCTCCGCACGAACTAGGTGCCTTGTTAGACGTGCACCTGATGTTGTTGCAGGATGATGACCTGATTGAAGGCGTCAAGCGCTGGATCACAGAGCGTCTGTACAACGCCGAATGGGCGCTTACCACCCAGCTGGAAATCATTGCACGCCAGTTTGACGAAATGGAGGACGAGTACTTGCGCGAACGCAAGGCCGACCTCGAGCAAATCGTAGAGCGGGTCTTGCGGGCCATGAAGGGCAGTGGCTCACCCCTGGCCGCTCACCAAAACCCACGCGGCGCGCGCAAACCACAGCAGCAAGATTTGCTGCTGGACGATACGGTCGATGTGCCCCTGATTTTGATCGCGCATGACCTGTCACCCGCCGACATGCTGCAATTCAAAAAGAGCGTGTTCGCCGGCTTCATTACCGACGTGGGCGGCAAAACATCGCACACTGCCATCGTGGCGCGTAGCATGGACATACCCGCCGTGGTTGGCGCGCGCGTAGCCAGTCAGTTGGTGCGACAGGATGACTGGGTCATCATTGACGGCGATGCAGGCGTTGTCATCGTCGACCCATCGTCCATCATTCTGGCCGAATATGGTTTCAAGCAGCGACAGCTCGAACTGGAACGTGGCCGTCTGCAGCGCCTCCTGCACACCCCCGCCGTCACCATGGATGGGGAAAGAGTCGAGTTGCTGGCCAATATCGAAATGCCCGAAGACGCACCTGCCGCCTTGAAGGCCGGTGCGATTGGCGTGGGGTTGTTCCGCAGCGAATTCTTGTTCATGGGCCGGCAAGGCAAGTTGCCAGGGGAAGAAGAACAATACCAGGCCTACAAGCGCGCTGTCGAGGGCATGCAGGGTCTGCCCGTTACCATTCGCACCGTGGACGTGGGCGCTGACAAACCGTTGGACGCATCCACGCGTGACGACGCCCACCTCAACCCTGCGTTAGGTCTGCGCGCTATTCGCTGGAGCCTGTCGGAGCCCGCCATGTTCCTGACCCAGCTGCGGGCCATCCTGCGCGCTGCGGCACACGGTCAAGTTCACCTGTTGGTACCCATGTTGGCCCACGCCCGCGAGATCCGCCAGACGCTGGCTCACTTGGACACCGCCCGTGCCATGCTCGACAACCGGGGTGTCGCCTACGGCCCGGTCAAGCTCGGCGCCATGATCGAGATTCCGGCCGCTGCGCTGAGCCTGCGCCTGTTTTTGAAATACTTTGACTTTCTGTCTATCGGTACCAATGACCTGATCCAGTACACCCTGGCCATCGACCGAGCTGACGAACTAGTGGCGCACCTGTATGACCCACTGCACCCCGCTGTGCTGCGCCTGGTGGCCGACACCATTGCAGAATGCCGTGCACAGGGCAAGGGAGTAAGCGTGTGCGGTGAAATGGCGGGCGACGTGACGTTCACCCGCCTGCTGTTGGGCCTGGGCCTGCGCAGCTTCTCCATGCACCCCGCGCAGATTCTGGCCGTCAAGCAAGAGATACTGCGCGCCGATACCAGCAAACTCGCCCCCTGGGCGCTCCGCGTGCGCGATGCCGAAGACCCGGTGCTGGAAATGACGCGCACTTAGACGCTATAAAAACAGTAGCTGCTTACGCATATTCTGCGAGGGCTACGGCCACTTTTCTCCATCAGTGAACCCGGGAGCCCAAAACCGCAGAACCCACAATCATGGCCGCCGCCACTGCCACCGACAGGCTGGGTGCCTCATGGCGCACCCATAAAAGTGCCAGCGTAGACAGCAAGGGTGTAATGAACGACAGCAGGCCAATGTGGCGCGCATCACCCTGCTTCAGGGCCGCATCCCACAGGTAAAACGCCGCACCTAAGGGCCCGAGCCCCATGGCGAAAATTAGAGCCCAGTCGCGCGCCGACAAGCTGGCAGAGGGCTCCAGCAATGCATGACAGGCCAGCGATAGAACACCTGAAACCAAACCAAACACACCGATTGCTGCGCTGTGGAAAGGCGGCACCCGTTGCGTCAACAGCGAATAGCTTGCCCACACAAAAGCAGATGCAAGCGCTGGAACGTAACCCCATGCAAAACCGCCTTGTAAAGTCGCATCGCCTCCGCCCATGATTGCCAGCGCGGCACCGCCAAAGCCCAGCAATGCAGCCACCACGTGCAACAGGCGCAGCCGCATGTCGGGCAACAACACAGGGGCCATCAACACCATGCCCAGCGGCCACAAGTAGTTCACCAGATTGGCCTGAACCGGCGGCGCATGGCGCAGCGCTATGAACAGCAAAAAGTGAAAGCCGAACAATCCATACACACCCAAAGCCAGCGTCCGCAGCGGCACTGCCAGGGCAGTGGTTTTACCCCCCGATAGCGGCACCGCAATCAGACTGCCCACCAGCAGCCCGAAACCTGTGAGCAAGAAGGGGGGCACATGTTGCAACAGCACACCCAGTGGTGCGAGCGTGCCCCACAAGGCGATGGCGCCCAGTGCCAATAGGGTTGGCGCTTTGGTGCGGGTCACTGAAGCGCGACGGGGTGTACGGACATGGTCGAATTCTAGTGAACGAAATTGGGACGCTGCATTGGCTTGTCAATCAATTGCCACTATGTACGTGCTGTAAAGTCGTTGCACAACGGATACCAAGGTTGAGGCAACGGAAGTAGGTGGCGCGTGGATACATTGCTACGCGAGAAGTGGGATGGTGACGCATCCATGCCAGCGAAAACGGTGTCTCTATGTATGTGTCGCAATAACTATGCATAAAACTAAACCAAAGAAATCGACAGCGATTGGGGCTAAGCATCGTCGTTCGATTTTTCGCTCGCGAATACCAAGGCTGTCTGTCATCGCACTTTTGACAATCCTTTCAATTGGCTGTGACCTTGCCTTGTCTTATACCGTTGAGACCGTTCCACGGAAGCTGTCTAGCGCCGAAAGAAGCAAGCTCGAATCACTCGTTTGCATTCGGCACTTTGGCACGAAGGCTAGTGTTATTGAAGCGTTTGATGAAGCAGGGGCATCTGCCTTCAAGCGGCGCATAGCAGACGTGCAATGCAAGGCTCACGTGATGGTTGCCGACCATTCGATTTCTGGACGCAGCAATTGTTCCGTGGAATCCACGACGTGGAGATGTAAAGATCCGGAGCTGGTGCTGTCCTTTTCGAAGCGTGATAGGCTCTACGAGATCAAACTCGGCTCAGTCGAGCCTGCTGTTGCAAAGGAAGTTTTTTTCGGACTTATCGAACAGAACGCCTACGTAGTCAATCAGGCAAAAAGCTCCAAAAGTGCCGTCTGTTTTATCGGGCGAGCGCCAAAACCAGAGCTATATGAAATTTCATGCGATGGCTGGCAAGCAATTGTTTCTACTTGGTGTCCACCCGGGCCATGTCCGAGGGTGCTTTCCCACGGGCCAAGTCCTGTGCCCTGAAGTGTCCGAACTTCTGCAAACGCATGAACACTGTGGTCAATAGCCAAGATTTCTTAGTTACGCTATGCAAGCAACATTTGAGTTATTCGCCGAAGCTGGCTTCGCCCTGATTCCTGAGGTGCTAACCGGTGAGGCCTGCGAAGTCATCTCAAACTACATCCAAACCAGCAGCACCTCTGGCGGAACCCGTAGTCTGCTCACTGAGGCTTGGTGCGTGCAGCTGGCGCAGCAACTTCGCAAGCACCCAGCACTATCGCCATTGCTACCAGCCACACACGTAGCGGTGCAGTGCAGCTACTTTGAAAAATCTGCGGCGCGAAATTGGCTGGTGCCTATTCACCAAGATCTGAGCATTCCCGTTGCACGCCATGTAGAGGCGCCCAGCCTGCGCGGCTGGTCAGAAAAAGAGGGCACGCTTTTTGTGCAAGCGCCGGTCGAAATTCTGCAGCAGTTGGTGGCAGTCCGTGTGCACCTAGACGCCTGCACCGCCCGCGACGGCCCGTTGCGGGTGGTGTCCGGCAGCCACTTGCAAGGCATCATCGCACCGGATGCCGCAGTCGTGGCCAGAGCCTCTATGCCAGAGGTGTTGTGTGAAGCCTCCCTTGGTGGCGCGCTCGTGATGCGCCCGTTGCTGCTGCACGCGTCATCGAAGGCAATGGGCGGTAGCCGTCGGCGTGTTTTGCACGTTCTGTTTGGCCCGCCCACGCTGCCCCATAGGTTGCAATGGCAGCATGCCGTTTGAGAGCCTCGTTGAGTCGCTATGAAGGCAATAGTGGCTTCAACAGCTCCGCCAAATCCCCTTCGGTAAACAGCGGCTGCTTGCACCCCGTAGACCCGCTGTACATGCTGTCGGCGAGTGCGGCTTTGCGCTCTTGCAGTGCCAAAATGCGCTCTTCAATCGTGCCCTGCGCCACTAGCTTGTAGACGAATACGGTGTGGGTTTGGCCGATGCGGTGGGCGCGGTCGGTGGCCTGGTTTTCTGCGGCGGGGTTCCCCCAGGGGTCGTAGTGGATCACGGTGTCGGCCTGC
>CAYXWW010000167.1:0-7606 GCA_964468905.1 uncultured Rhodoferax sp.
GTTACCAGCGCTTGATTTATCCCAATGTACCCACGCCCACATTGGCGCAGGCGATTGATTTACCTTACCCCGCAATCACCGATGGGGCTGACATTCAAGGTTTGCCAGACTCTGGTCGCAGCAAGCGCGTGCACTGGCAAGTCAAAGACTGCATCGACAACGTCGATGCCATTGCTGAACTCGCCATCCATGCTGCAAAGCAAGGCGCCAAAGTGCTGGTCATCCGCAACACGGTACCCACCGCCTTGGCCACCTTCCGCGCCATTGAAAATTTGGCGCAGCAAAACGATTTGCAAAAAGCCTTGTTCAACCTGAACGGCATTGCCACAGTGCATCACAGCCAATACAGCCGAGAAGACCGCCCTCAGTTGGATAAAGCGGTAGAGCAGCAAATTGGCAAAAAAAGGGAAGAGCGGCTGCAAGCCTGCATCGTGGTGGGCACGCAAACACTGGAGCAAAGCCTGGACATTGATGCCGACTTGCTCATCACCGACCTGTGCCCGATGGACGTGCTGTTGCAACGCGTGGGGCGTTTACATCGACATGACCGTTTGCCCGATGAGCGCCCAGAAAACTACCAACAAGCCCAAGCCATAGTCCTGGTGCCTGCTGGAGGCAACTTGGTAGGTTGCCTTAAAAAATCACGTCACGGCTTGGGGCGCTTTCACAACGGAGGAGGCATCTACATCGACCTGCGCATTCTGGAAGCCACGCGGCGGCTCATAAGTGGTGCGGACAGCCACCTCATTCCGCAAGACAACCGAGAGTTGGTTGAGCTGGCGACGCATGTTGATGCATTGGTGGCGATAGAGGAAGAGCTAGGTGTGGATTGGAAAACGCACGGACGAGATGTATTTGGAGACGTATTGGCCGCCACCGTTCAAGGTAATCACAGTGTTTTGGATTTCAGAAAACACTTTTGGAAAATTGATGAAAGTGGATATGAGGTGGGCGCATTGCATTTCACAGGGACGGAGCAGATCATCAGTAGCCGTCTTGGTGCAGGCGACTACTTGTTGAGCTTTGATCCAACACTAAGAGGCCCCTTTGGGATTGATGTGCGAAAAGTCCCTATCCGTCCCCGAATGTGGCCGAAAGAATTGCCGCTAGACACACTGCCAATAGTCCAGACCACGGCAACCGATGGCAACTTCACTTTCACACTGGGCAGGTCAGCTTACCGCTACAGCCGCTTGGGGCTGGAACGAATTACAGACAACACGAACGGAAATAACCCATGACTAAAGAAATCAGCGCGTCAGATGCTGAGCAGAAACTCTTCGGCAATCTGCTTGATGAGCGGCTGCTTCATTACCGACGAACCGATACGGGTCAGCGTGTCTCAACAACCCTGCCCGAATTGTTCGTGGCAATGACACAAGATCACGTACGTGATTTCCCCGCATTGCGCACACACCAACGTCATCCGTGGCACGCGTTTTTGGTGCAACTAGCTGCTATTGCTATGCACCGATCCGACCGCGAGAAACCTTTTGAAACAGCAATCGAATGGCGTGCCGCATTACTGGCAATTTCGCCAGATCACGCAGATGGTGCCGGTTGGTGGTTGGTTAGCCCAGTAAACAAGCCTGCATTCATGCAGGCACCTGTATTTATTGGATTGGATTCCAAATGGGAAAACAAGAGCGCACCAGATGAAATTGATGTCATCAAAGCCTCGAAAAATCATGACCTAAAAGCTCAACGGATGACTCGAACAACGCCAGAAGACTGGATTTTTTCAATTGTTAGCTTGCAAACACAGTCACCTAGCGACAGCGGCTCCTACAAAGAATCCTCACGAATGGATGGAGGCTGGGGGAGACGACCTGGCGTTGGAATTATTCCGCCTGGTGGCTATGGAAGTCGTTGGCTCAGAGATTTAAAGATATTGCTCGCGGAGCGCCAGCATATTGCTGAAAGGCACGGATTTAATTTGAAGGGAATTGCAATCGCCTGGTTGCTCCCATGGGATGGATCTGCAGCGAGCGCTTTTTCAATTTCTGAACTTGATCCTTTTTACATTGAAATTTCTCGAAGGATTCGACTCACATGCGAAGCTGGAGTCCTATCGGCAAAGACAACCACTACACCGAACGCGCGGATTCAATCAATTGGTGGCGGTTTGACTGGCGACATTTGGTCTCCGATAGATGAAGACAAGGATGGTCGAAAAGTCTTCACAGCTCGCCCTTACGGATTTGGCTACAGAACAGCAGTGAACTTGCTCGTACCCTCAAAAATTGAGTTTTCTCCTGCAATGAAGCCTCAGCGCTTTGATCCTGTTGTTGGTCTGAAATTGAATATGGAGAGCATTGCTTGGGGGCCCAAAAACACCAATGCTGGTTATCACAAAAGAGAGATTACTGTTGGGAAAAAATTGGCTGTCATGCTTGCTTCTGCTAATAAAGCGGAGATTGATGAAGTAGCCGCAATTTCAAAATCTAGAGTCGAGCAGCTGAGCGAAATAACTTGGATGCTCGGACAAGCCTTAATGGTGTTACTGACGCAAGACTCGTTCAGCGAAAGCAAAAAGAAGGATGAAGCTCTTAAAGAGCGAGTAAAGCGCTTTTCCCAACCTTTTGAATCCCAGTGTGATGCTGAGTTTTTTTCTGAATTGTTTGAAGAAATTGAAGCATCTGATCGAGAAGGTGTTCGGAGCCAATGGTTACGAACGTTGGCAGGCCGTGCCGAATCGGTTTTGCAATCTGCTTTCGTTGCAGGTCCACAAAGTGGACAACAGCGGTATCGAGTGCAATCGGCGGCGCTTGATCGTTTGCATTCAGCCATGCAAAGCGAGAAGTTTCCCGCCCTTGCACATGCCCTGAGATCTAAGAAACAGAACCCATCCACACCAACCAAAAAGGAGCCCCATGAGCACGCTTGAGCTTCCAGAAACACTGACGCCGCAAGAAGAGCCTGCGGCGACACCCGCTGTTAGTTACCCAATTGGCAAACTTGCAGGATTTATTGACCGAGCCGACCCCGGCACCCGTGCTGCTTTGGCACGGCTTGATCCAGAAGCCATGCGCCCACACCAAATTGCTGCGCTGTCCCGAGCGCTGATTGAGGCAGGTTTGTCGCCAGACACATGGCAGCCCAACACTTGGACCCGCTGGGCTTTAGTGGCCCATGGCATAGCACTTGCGGGGCATGACAGCAAGGGACGCGTTGGCAATCAACTTGCTACCGCTGGTGTTGCCGAGGCGCGAGTTACCAAGTTACTGGTGTCGCGCGGCGATGCATTCTTGCAAATCGTGCCGCGCTTGTTGCGCTTATTGGCCAGCAAACAGGTCAAGCCCAACTGGTATGACCTGAGTCAACTCATTCACAAGAACGATGCCAAGGAACCCGCACTTCAAGAGGAAGCAGAAGCTCTGCGGCTTCGCATTGCTGGCGATTACTTCAGTGCCATCGCTCGCTCCAAATAACCCAATTCCCATCTATTTCTACAAGGATGTTCATCATGACCACATTGCCCCGTTTCATTCAAATCCATACCCTGCACAACTACCCTGCCGCTTTGCTCAATCGGGACGATGCCGGTTTGGCCAAACGCTTGCCTTATGGCAACGCCATCCGCACACGCATTTCTTCGCAATGCCTCAAGCGCCACTGGCGCGTGGCGGACGACATTTTTTCTTTGTCCAGTTTGGGGGTGCCAATGGCCATTCGTTCGCGCGAGTTACCTCGGCAAATGCGCGACATGATGATTGCGCAAGGCATGACTGAAGCCTTGGCACAAGCGGCTGTTGAGGGTATGCGCAATGCAGGACTCTTGGACAAGGCAGGCAAAAACCCCATTGGAGAAGACGCGTTGAACACAGGGCAAGCTGTTTTGCTTGGCAAAGCCGAACGCGATTACCTCATCGGTAAGTGTGTGGCACTGGGTCAAGAGCACACCGAAGTCAAAGCCCTGAAAGATGCTGTTGCTGCGTGGCTTAAAGATGGGAAGAAAAACATCGAGATCATGAAGTTGAACTGCGGCTTGGAGTCTGCATTATTTGGCCGCATGGTCACATCGGATGTACTGACCAGCCGCGATGCCGCAGTGTACGTAGCCCATGCGTTCACGGTGCATGAAGCTCAAGTGGAAAACGATTACTTCACAGTGGTGGACGATCTGTTGCGCGAATCGGGTGAGCAAAGTTCTGCCGGCATTTTCGATACCGAACTGGCCTCGGGCCTGTATTACGGCTATGTAGTGGTGGACGTTCCGCAATTGGTGGCCAACCTTGAAGGGGTGAAGATCGAGGACTGTTTCAAGGTCGGGCCAGATCAACGCGACTTGGCCGCCAAGGTGGTGCATCACTTACTGCATTTGATTGCCACTGTGAGCCCAGGTGCGAAGCGCGGCAGTACCGCCCCTTTTGAATGGGCCAAGCTGATGTTGGTCGAGGCAGGTGATTGGCAACCGCGCAGCCTCGCAGGCGCATTCCAAAATGCATTGGACACCGATGGCGACAAGATTCGTGAACGCGCAGTCGGTCAATTGGCCAACGAACTGCAACGTCTTGATACCGCCTATGGCGCACCCAGCGAACGCCGCTTTTTGAGTGTGGACGATTGTCAAGTTCCAAGTGCTGCGCGTTTGCCATTGGCCAGCCTGACGCAGTGGGTGCAAGACCGCATCGTCAGCGGCGCTGCGCAAGGTGCCTGAGATGGCGCAGCATTTGTTATTGCGACTGCGAGCGCCTTTGATTGCGTTTGGCGGCGAGACGATCGATAACTACGGTGTCATCCGTGACTTTCCGGCTTTGTCGATGGTGACGGGGTTAATGGCCAACGCCTTGGGCTGGGACCGCGGTGATGACAACCTGCACAACCGCCTGCAAGAGCGGATGGTGATGGGTGCAAAATTGGATGCTTCTGGAGAAAGGCTAGAGGATTACCAAACAGCATTGATCTATGAAGATGACGCAGGGTGGACAACGCACGGCAAGGCAGAAGGCAGGAAAAAAAGCCCAAGCTATTCGCCAATGCCTGATGGCCGAAGGGGCTTGACGCTCCAACGTTACCGCCAATACCACGCAGACATGAATGTCCTCGTTGCCCTGCGCCTGAAGCCTGCAGAAGAGGCCCCCACCTTGGACGATTTGGCTGCTGCACTGGACAAGCCCGCTCGCCCGTTGTTTGTGGGTCGCAAGAACTGTTTGCCCACAGACCGCCTGCTGGCAGGTTTGATGGAGGCTGACAACATTTTGAGCGCCTTGCAGTTGGCAAAGCCCGCTTTGTCGCACAACGTTCGTGCCCAGTGGCCAGACGGCGAAGGCCGCTTGCCCGATCAGCAAGACAGAACGCTGGATGTGTGCGACGAGCGCAACTGGACCAGCGGTGTGCATGGCGGGTGGCGACCTGTGCGCGAGGGTGTGTTGCTTTTCAAACCGAAAAGCATCACAGAGCAGGAGGCCGCATGAGCGAAGACTTCCATTTGATTCATTTGCGCCCCAAGCTCGACCGTTTGTTGCCATGGGCACAGCGGCAGGGTTTGATTCCAGACCGTGGGCAGGGTGACTTGGGCTACGCATTTCATGCGGCACTCAGAGCCGCATTTGCAGACTTGGCTCCGCAGCCGTTCAGTTTCCGCTCTGGCCAAGGTTTGTTGGCCTACACCAAACAGGCCGAAGCCATCCGTTTGGCGGTGGCGATGGCCACGCCCGAAGTGGCTGACATGTTGGGCTTGGATGTCACGCCACAGTCACCCGGATTGCTCATTCGCCCATTCCCCACCAGCTGGAAGGCCGGGCAATTGTTGTCGTTCGAGGTACGCGTGCGGCCTGTGGTGCGCAAAGAAGACAAAGAACTGGACGCATTTTTGGCGGCGGCGCAACGCATGCCCGATGCGGTGTTGTCGCGTGAGGCGGTGTATGTCGATTGGCTCAAGCGGCAGTTTGAAGACGTTGCCGATTTGCATGAAGTGCGCATGACCGAGTTCAGTCTCAGCGCTGTGGTGCGCCGTGCTGCACCACAAGCCGAAGGTGCTCGTCCCAAGCGGCCAGTGCAAGGCCCTGATGCGGTGTTCACGGGTGTGCTGCGTGTGCGTGACAGTGCGGCTTTTGCCGCGTTGGTGACACGCGGCATTGGTCGACACCGTGCGTTTGGGTTTGGCATGCTTTTGCTAAAACCCGTCGCCGCAGCTTGGGACTGACTGTGCTGAAAGGTCGCTTAGGTCTTGAAACAGCGCGAGTGCCGCATGCTGATAGGCATGGCTTGATTTGGCTGGAGCGTGGTGAGTTGTGCGTCATCAGTGGCTGCCTCCACTTTGCGCGTGGCAAGGACTCATTGACGCCTAGCTTCGACCAGATTCCCCATCAAGCCGTGTCCATGATCTTGCTTGGGCCGGGCAGCAGTGTCACGCATGATGCATTGCGTTTGCTGGCCAGACACGGCACCTTGATGGCCGCAGTGGGTGTGGATGGTGTGCGCAGCTACACCGCGCCGCCCATCATGCCCGACAGGTCAGACGTTGCGCGCAGGCAGGCAGAGTTGTGGGGCAACCCAAGACGGCGCATCAGTGTGGCACGCCACATGTATGCGCTACGGCTTGGTGAAGTGTTGCCCCATCGAGATCTGGACACGTTGCGAGGCATTGAGGGAAGTCGTGTCAAGGCCACCTATCGTCTGATGGCTGAAAAATTTGGCATTCAGTGGAATGGCCGACGCTTTGACCGTGCCAACCCTGATGCAGATGATTTGCCTAACCAAGCCATCAATCACGCCGCGACAGCGGTGCAAGCCGCTGCGGCCATTGCCGTTCAAGCCGTTGCAGCAATCCCGCAACTTGGCTTTATCCACGAAGACTCAGGCCAAGCCTTTGTGCTGGACATTGCGGATTTGTACCGTGACCAGATCACCCTTGCGATTGCTTTCACAGCGGTCAAGCAGAGCGAAAAATCTGGGGAGGTTATGGACCGCGTTGTGCGCCGTGAAGCGGCCCGTGTTTTCCGTAAAGAGTCGGTCATTCCATCCATGATTGACCGCATCAAACAAGTATTACGCATGGACGAGGTGGCGCATGGCGCTGGTGACGATAGTGACACGTGATGTGGCCGACCGCTTTCGTGGTTTTCTGGCATCTGTGATGTTGGAGGTGGCGCCGTGCACCTATGTCAGCCCACGCATGAGCAAAGGCGTGCGCGAGCGTGTGTGGCGTGTGATGACGGAATGGCACACCGCAGAACCAAGCGGCAGCATCGTCATGATTTGGCGAGATCGAGAAACTACGGGCGGTGTAGGCCTAGCCCATTTGGGTACACCCGCTAAAAAATTGTTTGAAATGGATGGCATGTGGATCGCCCGTGCTGGAGTCGGAAGTTAACGATTCGTTGGTCTTTAAAAAACGGATGGGAATGCTGAAATTCTTATTTAGATCAACTGCTTATGATCTAAAGGTTCCCCCGCGCATGCGGGGATAGGCCCTTGCAAAAGGTCATCAAAGACACGGACAACTAGGTTCCCCCGCGCATGCGGGGATAGGCCCGCTACTTGCCCGAAATCGGAGAGCCTGAGTTTGGTTCCCCCGCGCATGCGGGGATAGGCCCGCGCCCCGCAAAGAGGTGCAACGTGCCCAACGGGTTCCCCCGCGCATGCGGGGATAGGCCCTGGC
>CAYXWW010000167.1:7616-8033 GCA_964468905.1 uncultured Rhodoferax sp.
AAGCAGCTAAGAAGCCTCGGCGCAGAGGGGTTCCCCCGCGCATGCGGGGATAGGCCCTTTGTTGAAAAGCCAAAGTTTTTGTGTCCAGCGGTTCCCCCGCGCATGCGGGGATAGGCCCGAAAAAGGATGCATCTGACTAGACAGACTCTAGGTTCCCCCGCGCATGCGGGGATAGGCCCAGCTTGCAAGAGCTGCGGCGGAGACAGCACCCGGTTCCCCCGCGCATGCGGGGATAGGCCCCAGCGTCGAGACTTGGCTACGACGTCTGCGAGGGTTCCCCCGCGCATGCGGGGATAGGCCCTCAGGGTCGCTGATTTGTCGTCTGCGCTTGCCGGTTCCCCCGCGCATGCGGGGATAGGCCCGAGGAGTTGGCAGATCTGGAGCCGTTAACTCGGGTTCCCCCGCGCATGCGGGGAT
>CAYXWW010000167.1:8043-8289 GCA_964468905.1 uncultured Rhodoferax sp.
CCTTTGTAAGCTCGTCAATCACCAGCGTGTCGAAGGTTCCCCCGCCCATGCGGGGATAGGCCCCTTAAGCGTGACTTTTGAGACACTGGTATAAAGGTTCCCCCGCGCATGCGGGGATAGGCCCCTGCTGAGGACCATACCATGAAAGCTTTTGCCGGTTCCCCCGCGCATGCGGGGATAGGCCCTCATGGAGCTCCTCAACCAAGAACTTGATGCGGGTTCCCCCGCGCATGCGGGGATAGGCCC
>CAYXWW010000168.1:0-8153 GCA_964468905.1 uncultured Rhodoferax sp.
GCCAGCCGCTGGGCCACACCAAAGCGGTGCTGCTCGTCAATCACCGCCAGGGCTAGGTTCTTGAAAACCACTTTCTCCTGAATCACCGCATGCGTGCCCACTACCAGGGCTGCTTCACCGCTTTCAATGAGGGCCAACATCGCGCGCCGTTCTTTGGCCTTCTGGTTGCCGGTCAGCCAAGCGGTGGTAATGCCCAGCGGCTCCAGCCAGCCAATGAGCTTGCGGAAATGCTGTTCGGCCAAGATTTCGGTGGGGGCCATGAGCGCGCACTGCCAGCCGGCGTCGATACAAATAGTGGCGGCCAATGCGGCCACCACCGTTTTGCCCGCGCCCACATCACCCTGCAACAGACGGTGCATCGGCACCTGGCGCGCCAGGTCATGAGCGATCTCAGCACACACCCGCTGCTGGGCTGTGGTCAACTGGAATGGCAAGGTGGCCACCAGCTCGGTATAGAGCGGCATCAGGACGGGCTGCTCCGGCTCGTTGGGCGGGGCGAACACCTCGGGCGCCACCATGCTCAACACCGGCGCGCGCAATGACGCCCGAGCGCGCCGTGACTGCAACTGCGACAACTGTTGCGCCAGCAGTTCCTCAGCCTTGAGCCGCTGCCAGGCCGGGTGGCTGTGGTCTTGCAAGGTGTCCAGCGACACATCAGGCGTTGGGTGGTGCAAAAATGATAGCGCCTGCCGCAGTGTCCACAAGGGCTGGTGGCCAATTCCCTTGTGCAATACCTCCAGGTCACCCGGTGCAAACGTATCCGACAGGTCGGCCCGCGCCAAACCAGCCAGCACCTCTTTGCGCAACACCGGTTGCGAAAGCCCCGCCACCGTGGGGTAGATGGGAGTCAGCGCGGTTGGCAAATCACCACCCGCAGTGCGAAAACTGGGGTGCAACATGGTGCGGCCGACAAAACCGCCTTTGACCTCGCCCCGCGCCCGAATGCGGTTACCCACCGCCAACGCCTTTTGCTGCGACGGGTAAAAGCTGAAGAAACGCAGAGTGCAGGTGTCGCTGCCATCGTCTACCGTCACGATCAACTGGCGCCGGGGGCGAAAGCTCACCTCACAGTGCGTCACCACGGCTTCAATCTGCGCCGTGTCACCTTCGCGCACATCGCGCAGTTTGGTAATGCGGGTTTCGTCCTCGTAGCGCAGGGGCAGGTGCAGGGCCAGATCGATGTCGCGCTGCAGGCCCAGCTTGTCCAAAGCCTGTTGTGTGGCGCTTTTAGGGGCTTTGGCAGCAGTCTTGGCGGTGGAAGCGGTGCTGTGCGGCATGGAGCAATTCTGCCCGTTCTTTTCATAGTGGTTCGGGTTTGTTCATTGCCTGCGACGTTGGCGACGGTGTTGTCGACTGTGCTGGCGGGGCCGGTGGGCCGGGCATGCCATTGCGAATGGGGCCTACGAAGGGATGCCCAGCCGACCGACTCTGCGGTGCGTGATGGTTTACGCTACAAATACAATAGCTACTCATTCCCTATTGGCGAGGGCTATAGGCACCTTTCTCTCTGCAAAGATCGCTTTTGCTAAGCATGCGCATCGCGAAAGGTGGATGGTGAGGTTGTTTGATGGGGGGAGCAGTTTCCGGTTCAGACGCATAGCGGGCGCTGCGGTTTGCAATGTGCTTGCTCTAGACCGGTCACTCGCAGTCAGGGAACGGGCAACAGCTTTATGGTGACCAATTCGTCAAAGCGAGCACCCGCCATGGGCTGGGAGTTGTCGACCACCTGTGTCTGCTATGGCGCAGCCCAGTTTCAGATTTCTTCGAGCGCCGTCGCCATTACAGTGCGCAATTCATACTCGGCAAATGGTTTAGCAAGGTAACCGGCCGGGTTGGTGAGCTCGAATGTGCTCGACTCTCCTCTCCAGCAAAGGCGCTCAAGAATACGCAGGGACTGCGCAGCAAAAATTCTCACGTCGATTGGCTCAACACCCCAGACACCCGATCCGAAACGCCAGCAGCTACTGGAACCCTCGGAGCCGCAGAAACGTCAATGTCAGGCATCACAAAGTCTTTCCCCATCGCCTGCCAGTCTTTGCCAAACAATTCAAAGGGATGTGGTGTTCTCTCGGAGCCGTTACCGCAACGCATCGAATCCGAGGCGCAATATTCATCGCAACCCCAGCACAGTCGCTCGGGGTTGGCGGGTTGCACCGGGAAGCGCTTGTTCATGCTGGTATACCCGCCTTCAGATGCAATCCACGGGACTTGGGCATTTGTATGTGCGTGAGTGCCGGTGCCAGTAGGTCCTCCAGCGTAACTCCGTCCAGGACCGCCAGATAACTAGCGGTTGCCTTATGCAACACTCCTTTTAGCCCACACCGCTGACTAAGTCCACACTGGTTTTGCGCAGAATCAAAGCACTCCACCATGTCGAAATCAGTCTCTGTTTGACGCACTACGTTCCCAACATTGACCTGCGCCGCCGGCTTGCATAGACGCATGCCGCCACCGCGCCCACGCGTGGTTTCCAGCAAGCCATGCGCGCTTAGTTGTTGAACCACCTTGGTTAGGTGGCTGCGCGAAATGCCATGGCTGTCAGCAATTTCGGTAATTGTCACCGGTAGCTCACGGTGCTCGCAAGCGGCGCAGTACATGAGCACGCGTAGCGAATAGTCTGTCCATTGGGTCAGTCGCATGATGTTTCAGTCGAAAAAGAAAGATTCATATTTGATGAATCTTATCGTATAGTATACATTCATATTAGATGAATGTTTATAAGGAATCCAAACATGAACGCCCGTTTGCCCAGCACCCAGCCCGAGGCATTCCTCCTCGATGCCCAGCACGCCATTGGTTACATTGCAGTCCAGTTGCCCGGTGCGACCGCCACTTTTCGACGTCTCAAACTAGACTTTTGTTGTGGCGGCCAAGTGAGTCTGGCGCAGGCGGTCGCAGAAAAAGGACTGGACTTGGCAGAAGTGATGAGTGAACTGCAGGCGCTTCAGCGCCCGGAGGGTGTCGCTGAATTTGCGGACGCAGCCGCCCTTATCGACCATATTTTGCAGCGCTACCACTCTGTGCACCGTGAACAGCTCCCAGAGCTAGTTCGCATGGCACGACGCGTGGAAGCCGTGCACCGCGACAATCCGCTCGTTCCTGTGGGTTTAGCCACCCTGCTGGAGCAAGCCGAGCAGGACTTGCTCTCCCACATGATGAAGGAGGAAAGCATCCTGTTTCCCATGCTCAAGGCTGGTGGAAATCCCTTTGTGTCTCAACCCATAGGCGTGATGCGTGCTGAACACACCCAGCATGCAAACTTACTGGAACAATTAATGAGTTTGTGCAACAACGCTAGTCCACCACAAGGTGCCTGCAATACCTGGCGTGCGCTCTATGCTGGAATCGGTCAGTTACATGACGATTTGATCAACCACATCCACCTGGAAAGCAACATCCTGTTCAGTCAATTCGAAGTGCCAACAGCGTCTCCAGTCAAGTCCACATGCTGTGGCTCGTGCGGATAAGTTGGTAGGCGCCGCAACGTGCACGCTGTATTGACCTCACTCTCCCGCAGCAAAAAGGATGAACGTACGCAACATCAGTCAACCTCCAATGTGCTGCAGTAGAAGCACCTCTCCTCAACCGAACCGTCCCCAAACATGGCCACACTGATCCAGATTCAAAATCCTCCTCACAGCGGACATTCCCGGTTTGCGTTGTGGGATCTCGGTTTCCGGCCTTTCTATCTGCTTGCCAGTTCGTTTGCATCACTGTGTATTCTGGTCTGGGCGCTGCAGTTCAGTGGGCTTCTGTCGCATGCATATCTGCAGGGACCGATGTGGCATGCCCATGAGATGCTGTTCGGTTTCACCTTAGCTGTGCTTACAGGTTTCCTGCTGACTGCCGGGCAGAACTGGTCTGGGCAACCTACACTTAAAGGCTCATACCTGATGGCGTTGGCAACGTTGTGGGTGGCAGGAAGGCTGCTGGTGCTTTCCCCCTGGGGTTGGCTGGCTGCCGTGGTGAACGCGGCCTTCCCGCTAGCCGTTGCCGTTGCGCTGGGTGCACCACTCTACCGGGGACGCAACCGGCGCAACTATTTCTTCGTGGCGCTGTTGGTTCTGCTGGCGCTTGCCCAACTCGTGGTGCACTTAAATGCCTTAGGTGCTCTTCGCGTGCCGGGCTGGGCTGGAATTGCGCTCGGACTGGATGTCATGCTGTTTGTATTGTGCGTCATGGGTGGAAGGGTGATCCCGATGTTCACAAACAACGCCATACCTGGCGCAAACGCGGTGCGTCACCCCTGGGTCGAGAAGATTGCATTGGGTCTGATCCTAGTACTCATCATGGCTGACGCATTTCACGTTTCGGGCACGTCGTTTGCAATTCTGGCGGTTATTACCATGTTGGCGCACCTGACGCGGTTGTCTTTGTGGCAGCCATGGAAGTCGGTGCACACGCCATTGGTATGGGTGCTGCATACCGCTTACGCGTGGATTCCCCTGCACTTGGGGTTTCGCGCTTTGGCTGCAATGGGCTGGATTTCACCTTCGGTTGCCAACCACGCGCTGACTGCTGGTGCCATCGGGGGCATGGTCATCGGCATGATGACGCGCACGGCGTTGGGCCATACCGGACGAAAGCTGGTTGCGGGAAAGACGGAAGTTACATGCTACGCCCTGGTGGCCGTAGCCGCGCTGGTGCGAGTATTCGTGCCGCTGCTTAACCCTTCTCTCATTGTCCAAGCGGTCATGGTCTCGGCACTGATGTGGTCAGCCGGTTTTGGCTTGTATACGTTGCGTTACTGGCCCATCCTCAGTCGCGACTAAGGGCACGCTGTTTGACTATGCCGAATATGTAGGCGGAATCAACTGGTTAGCGCTGACGCCTCTGGCGGTTAATGTCAAGTTTCGGGTAGGCTACTTAAACTTTTGTAGGACTGGTTTCGCGGCAGACGCGAAATTTACGGGTGACAGGTCAAGGGCACTGGATTGGATTTCCACTAAGCTGCCATTCATCAATACCCGCTTCCGCCCCACAGCAGTCAAAATCCCTACTCGCTGCCCCCCAGTTTAGTTGACCGACAACACAAAGCGCTACAAATTCAATAGCTGCTTACACACATTCCACGAGGGCTAGTGGCCTATTTTGTCTTGTAATCGCCCCCACCATAACCCCCAAGCCCGCCTTGCGCCAAACTAAGGTGCACAGCGACTCATGGACAATTACGCATCAACCCTCCAGCACCTATGACCCAAACTCCTGCGCCCGCCCCGGTGGTCAACACCGTTACCACCCACCACACCCTAAGCGATTTCGACTTTGTGCTGCCCGAGGCGCTGATTGCCCAGCACCCTGCCCCCGAGCGCAGTGGCGCGCGCCTGCTGGACGGCACCGGCACCGCTGCGGTGGACCGCATCTTTCGCGAGCTGCCCGGGCTGCTGCGCGCAGGGGATTTGATGGTCTTCAACGACACCAAGGTTATCAACGCCCGGCTGTTTGGCGAGAAAGCTACCGGCGGCAAGGTGGAACTGCTGGTGGAGCGCGTACTGGGTGGCAACCAGGTGGCGGCCCATATTCGGGTGAGCAAGAAGCCCGAAGTGGGGGCCACCATCAAACTGGTTTGCGCACCCGGTGTGTCTGATGGTCTGAGCGCCACCATGCTGGGCCGTTGGCCCGACGCGGATGGCCCGCTGTTTCGCTTCGTGCTGAGCAATGACGCGGGTGATGACCCCTATACGCTGATGCAGCGCCACGGCCACGTGCCGTTGCCGCCGTACATTACCCACACCGACTCGGCAGAAGACGCCCTGCGCTACCAAACCGTATTTGCCAAAAACCCCGGTGCCGTTGCCGCACCTACCGCCGCCCTGCACTTTGACCAGCCTTTGCTGGACCAGTTGGCCGCAATGGGCGTGCAGCAAGCCCACGTGACCTTGCATGTGGGGGCAGGCACCTTCCAGCCGGTCAAGACCGAAAACCTGTCCGAGCACCAAATGCACAGCGAGTGGTACGAGGTGCCGCCCGCCACCCAACAAGCCATTGCGGACTGCCGCGCCCGGGGTAGCCGCATCATCGCGGTTGGCACGACCACGGTGCGCACCCTGGAGTCATGGGCGCACAGTGGTGTGGCCCGTGGTGACACGCGCATCTTCATCACACCGGGGTTTGAATTCAAGCTGATAGACCTGCTGGTGACCAACTTCCATTTGCCCAAGAGCAGCCTGATGATGCTGGTCAGCGCTTTTGCAGGGTACGACCACATCATGGCGCTCTACCGCACGGCGATTGCGCGTGAGTACCGCTTCTTCAGCTATGGGGATGCCATGCTGTTGGCGCGCGCTAAGATGCCGTGAGGAGCCAACCCCATGCCGCCCTTTCAGACACCCGCAAACCCGACTGAAAGGCCCTTGGTCCAGTGGCTGCGTCGCCTGGCGCCGATGTCGCTGTCGATCTCACCCAGAGAGCAATGGCGCATTGCATTTGGCGCGGCACTGGGCATTCTGCTCACGGGTTGGCTGAGCCATTGGATGGCCCCGACCGCCAGCGCCTGGCTGGTCGCGCCCTTGGGGGCCAGTGCCGTGTTGGTGTTTGGCGTGCCGTCGAGCCCGCTGGCGCAGCCCTGGTCAGTGGTGGGTGGCAACACACTGTCGGCGCTGGTGGGTACGGCGTGCGCCCTGTTGGTACCCGACACCAACCTGGCTGCCGCGCTGGCTGTGTCCTTGGCCATCAGTGTCATGGTGTTAACGCGCTGCCTGCATCCGCCAGGGGGCGCGGCCGCCTTGCTGGTGGTTCTGTTGCACAACCCATCCTGGTCATTTGTCGCATTCCCGGTTTTCTTCAACTCCGTTTTGCTGGTGGTTGCTGGCATGGCTTACAACAAAGCAACGGGCCGCGCCTATCCCCACGGGCACAACGTGACCACAGAGTCGCCGCAAGCCACTGACGCCAACCGATTTACCCGCGCCGATCTGGACGCGGCTCTGCTGCACTACAACCAGGTGCTGGACGTTAACCCGGACGACTTGGTGGAACTGCTGCAACGTGCCCAGGCCGTTGCCTACCAGCGCACCCTGGGTGAGCTGCGGTGCCAGGACGTGATGACACCCGACCCCAAAGCCGTGGAATTTGGAACTGAACTGCATGAAGCCTGGAAGCTGATGCGCTCCACCGGCATCAAGGCCCTGCCCGTGGTGGACCGTGCCCGCAGGGTGGTCGGCATTGTGACGGTTGCCGATTTCTTAAACCACGCACGGCTGGACGAGCACCAGGGTCTGGCGGCCCGTTTGCACGACATGCTGCGCCCATCCGGGCGCTCGCATACGGACCGCCCCGAAGTGGTGGGCCAGATCATGACGCGCCAGGTACGTGTGATGAGTGCCCACCGCCCTGCGGTCGAGCTGCTGCCGCTGTTCTCGGTGGCCGGGCACCACCACTTGCCCATCATTGACCAAGAGAATCGCCTAGTTGGGATCTTGACGCAATCCGACCTCATACGGGCGCTGGGCGGCGCCGTCAAACGATAAGTCTATTTTGCTTTGGCGCTGGGCCGCTCTGCTACCCGGTCACGCCAGGCCTGCAGTGCAGGCATGCCTTCGCGGCTGGGCACAAACTTCATGAGCTTGGCAAATTCAATCGCGCAAAAGGCCGTAATGTCGGCAATCGTAAAACGGTCACCGGCAATCCACGGCTGGCGCTCCAGCGTATGGTCAAACCAGCGCGCCACCTCGCGCACCTTTTGGGCCTGCGAATGGCCAAACTCGGGGAACTGAGGCTGCTCCAGCGGCGCCAACCCTGGATGCGTATGGCGCACCGTGTTGGCAATGCCGGCGAGCAGATACAACTCAGCGCGGCGATCCGCCATCTCGATAAAAGCACGCTCCTGCGCATCCACGCCCATCAAGTTGGGCTCGGGGTACAAGCCTTCCAAGTAGGTGCATATTGCGCGTGTTTCGGTCAGCACACGGCCATCGTCAAGCTCTAGGGCCGGCACCTTGGCCAAAGGGCTTTTGGCACGGTATACCT
This sequence comes from uncultured Rhodoferax sp., assembly GCA_964468905.1. Classification (GTDB taxonomy): domain Bacteria; phylum Pseudomonadota; class Gammaproteobacteria; order Burkholderiales; family Burkholderiaceae_C; genus Allorhodoferax. Next base: position 7,969 of record CAYXWW010000168.1, read on the forward strand.
CGCCCTTGTGTTCGTTGGCATTGAGGTCGACGCTCACCAGGTCCATGCCCGTGATGTTCTTCTCGACCATAAACATCATGACGCGCCGCGGACTGGGTGCGCCGGGTGAAATATAGAGCTTCATCGTGTCAGGCCATGAACCCCATATTAGTCGGATAGTCTGGCCGTCCCGCGGCCGCTCCAAA
>CAYXWW010000169.1:0-7819 GCA_964468905.1 uncultured Rhodoferax sp.
CGCCAGTGCTAGCTTTGCGTACCGTCACTTATTGCACTGAAAACGAGGAGACCCCCATCAGCGACGAGGAACATGTACAACGTAGCAAGGTGGTTGACTTCGGGCGGGCGAACGTGAAGTTTGAGGATTTCATGCCAACGCCCGCGCCAAACTACGCGCTCTCGACTCCTCTTCGGTCATTGTCCCCTGAATGACCGCTTCGCTGTCTGCCAAGAACTCAGGGCAAGGCACGTACCCCTCGATACTCGCATTCGCAAGAGCCTGATCGTTGGCCCAGCGGCGCTTTGCTATTGCCACTCCGTTAGCTAAGTCTGACATATTTATTACTTTCCGAGTTCAGCCTTTGCCCGCGCCCGTCGCTCGGCAAAAAAAAATTGCGGTCCCCGATGGCTCCCTGTGGCTTGCAAAGAGTCCGTCGAAATACTGTTCTTGCTCCGCATACTCCACGCTCAACGTGCAAACACCAAGAACCGCTGACTTGTGCCTTATAACTATATATAGTTATATGGGGTGCGAAATGCGACCGCTAAGGGTTTGAGAAAGTTTGTTTATGACTTTATCCCTGAATTGGCTAGGCAAGCGATTTTTCTCAAAATTTGACCGTTGTTGTGCCGCTTTAGCGGATAGGTGTGCCGGCGGCACCGCAACCACCACGCACAAGAAAATAATTTTGATTCCCGTGGGCGCAACTTTCACTCCGACTAACACAATGTCAAAGATTTCCATGAAGCTGTTGCGTACTCTGATTGGCCCGCTGTTAGCAACGAATGCCTGCTTTGTGCAGGCTGCAGAGGTCGATCCATTTGAGCTTGTTAGCCGAAATGTCCGTCTTATTGGACCGGAAGTGTCTGGACTTTTTAAAACTGCACAAGGTGTGCGGCTAAATAACGATCACATCCTGACCGCTGCTCATGTTGTTGAGAATTTGCCAAGTGGCTCGACACTGACTGTTTTTAATGTCGTTGATCAAAGAAAAATCGGTACGGCCACAGTCCTAAGGGAAGGTGTGAAAGAAGTCAACGATTTAGCTTTGCTCGCTTTCACTGCAACAAATCAATTCACACGCGTGCTTACGCCCGCTCACGTCTGTTCGGGCGACACCCTGCCCGGTGAACTGCTAGTCGTTGCCTATGAAAATACATTCACAAAAACTCACGCAAATATGGACGATTCCTTTTTAACCATTGCCGGTGATTCACCAACGTATTCCAAAGCTACCCAAGCGTTTTTCTCCAATGGAGTTTCGGGTGCAGGCGTTTACAGTTTGGAGCATTCCTGCCTGGCTGGGATCATCAGTGGGTACAGGCCTGTCTGCTCAGACAGAGGAAACACTGCATGTGGAGGGCATTTCGGTACAGAGTTCACGCCTGCTAGCACCATCAGACAGTTTTTGAAGTCTCCTGCCATTCATTCGACACCTGCCGCCTCATCTTCCGCGACTCCACAATCTTCCGAGACAACTCTTGCACTGCATAAATCGATGTAGGGGCAATTGACTACAGGCCATTCGGGAGAATCGGTGGGCACTAGCATCAAGAGTGCACCACAACAGCTTCCATCACAATCACCCTATGCCATTGCGAAAATCACTTTTGCCGCTTCGGTAATAGTATGCGCTTCGCGTAGTTCAGCTTGACGATGTGCAGCCTCCTTTCGTTTCACAACGGTAGATCCATTAGCACGCAGCCAGCGGACAACCAGATATAGCCGATGTCGGATTGTTGGTCCAACAGACGCGGCAGGATCACGCCGCGCGTCGATGATCCAAACCGAAAGCACCGCTCAATTGTTGTCTTCATTGCGAAAACATGGTTTTGGTTTTAAGATTTGCAAGAAGCGCTGTTAGACGCCGGTAGCGCGACCGGCTAAAGGGTATAGGCGAGCCCGCGAACGCCCGTCTCGCCAGTGGCAATATGGTTGAAACCGCTTGAAGCAAGAATATGAAACATTGCCTCAGATTCCGAATGGCAACGCGCAAAGAGTTTCAAGTTTTTGCCTTTGAACTGTTCCAGGACCGTGCTGATCATTGCCCTCCCTTGACCGGCCTTTCGATGCTCGGGAGAAATGGCAGCCATCCACAATTCGTTTCCCTTGTTGTCCGGCCCAGCGGACATAAGAACAAAACCAATCGACTTGCCCGCATGCGTCCATACCAGGCCGAATGCGCGAGTTCCATCAATGCGAATCAGACGGTCAAGCACTGAAATAAGTTCAAGCCGAAATCCGCGCTTTTCAGTGGATCCCAATAGCTCCCTCGCGAAATGCCCCTTCTCTGCCTCGGCAATCACAAGGTCAAAAATGAAGTCTAGATCGTGCGGATCTGCGTTGCGCATCATGATGGAATTTCCTTAAATGCAATGTCGCAACTGCAGACGTGCAATCACATCCAATGGAGCGACAGCCGCTCGATTCGTATCTTCGCCCTAGAACGTGACCATACCGTTTTCTGCCTTCCTGTAGCCGGCGACCTTCGCTTCGCAGTCGCCGCACAGCATTTGTTCATACCAATTTGTTCCCTTCTTCTCGACCATGCTGAGCGGTGCATCATCAAAAGTCACGGGCTTACTGTGGTCTCTTTGTTTGATGCGCTTGAAGTACGCGTTAGGAATGATGTGTGAGTCGCACAGTTCATCAAGTTTCAGACAGAGCTCGCAGATTCCTTTGGCCATGGCGATGGGATGGTCTTCTTCAACGTTCGCAGGGCACGAAGCAGAGCCTTTTCATTGTAGCCGTCATCGATTTGAAACTTATGTCGCATGCGGGTAGTGATACTGAAGTGCGGGGATGCAGTGCACGCAGAACTGGTACTCCTCAGGGGAAAAGTCAAGTTTCACGCGGCCAGTCCTCGTTGCCAAGGGCAAATGGCGTTCGTGACTTTTTTGAAGGCAGTACCGCTTCGCTACATGCCGCAGGCGGCATCAAAACGGTCATAAGCGCATTTTTTGGGTACAAGGCCGGCAGAGGTGGAGGTATTGCAAGACAAGGGCTCCATGGCCTCAAAAAGGGCCTTGGTGCATGAATTCCCCCCCGCTGCTTTTTGATAAACCGGCTGTTGGTTTTGGGGTTTTGGTTGTTTTTTTGCTCCAGTCCCCAATGGCTTTAATACAGTACTCTAAATCCAATACCTGTGGTTTTTTTGAAGTGCCAAAAAGTTTATATAAATCAATCACTTATGCATACCCCCTCGGTGCGGCTTGAACCCCCCTCTGGTGCGGCGCGACCCCCCCTACGGTGCGCTCTGAATCCCCCCTGTGGATAACTTTTGAGACCAACCAGCCCAGTTCTTTGGTGCGCTGTGAACCCCCCTTTGGGGCACCTCAGAGTAACATTGCTGTTTCAACCTTTGGGGAATGTGGAATGGGGATTTCGGCTTTTGACGGGCAAGTGGTAGCCAAATGCCGTGAACTCGGCTTGACATTCAATCCTATCGAGATTGACTCTTCAGATGCAAAGTTATTGAAGTGCGAATTGCCCGCCTTCAATCCTGATTGGCCGGACGATGTTGATCACTTGTTCTTCGGGCTGATGGACGCACAGATCAGGCATTTTGGCAATGAAACAACTCTTTGGATTGATTGCGTAGGCCTTCGAATTCCAACTTTTCTGCCAAAGGCAATAGGCCGCGTTACTTTAATAGCGATGAGTATTGTGGTTACGCATGGTGAAAGCTGCTCACTTTCAAAACCAAGTCAATTGCACCATGAACTTCAGCTGGCGATTGATAACGTGATACAGGGCCAAAAAGTTTGGCATCCAATTAAAGCGGAATTGGTGCGAAGCGAGGCTCCTTAACGTCCATTAGCGAATGAACAAGCCTCTATCGGAAAACGAAGGTGCAATTCTTGGCCTTGAGACAAGCTTAGATCTGTATCACAAACTCATTCATGATTCGAAGCGATTAGGTGATGGATGGCACCCCTACGCTGCGTTTGATTTCGTTTTGACTGCTTGGCATCTGTACAACGACTGGCCAAGAAGAGACTTAGGAAATTTGCCGTCGAAATCGAAGCGGAGGGGATCGTCTTTGCCCTCGGAAATGAATTTTGTACTCAACATTCTCCAAGACTTAGCGAACAGTAGCAAACATGTTCGTCTTGATCGGGATTCAGCCCGCAAGAGGAAAGTAGACACGGTCCACGATGGAAATGAGGTTGGTTTTTTTGAGTTCTTTTTCCACGAAGATATCCCCGGTATTTCTGCCGGCAACAGCTATTTCAGCATTCGGGTGTTGCGAAACATTGTTGTTCGATACTTTGAATGGGTCTTCGATGACTCCGCCGCGGTTAAAGACTTCCCCGCGGAAATTATTGAGGCAATTCAATATTGCGACGCCTCCGGTCAGAAAAGTGGACCTAGTCCGGCGCTATGGCTCATCGACATAGAGAGTGCATATTCAGGCGGATCAGCGGACTAACAGATACAAACGTTGTGGACAGATTTTGTAATTTGGTCACAACGCCAAGGGTAGGGCGCCGACTTCGCGCCGGGGCTGTCAGTTCATCATGGCGCACAGGCCATCCGTTCAACTACCAGGGTGAAACGCAATAGGTTTAATTCCGAGATAACGCTGCACTGACCAGGTGTCACACGAACTAAAGTTCGTGTCTCCCGTAATCGAATGCTTTCGAGGGAAGCCGTACCTTTTTGGCCTATTTAGATACAACATTACGTCAATCCCAATTGACGTAATGTTGTGATGATCCAATGGCTTGGCAAGGCCAAAAAAAGAACCAATCTGCTGCCCCCGTCGCCATTGCTCAGAAGGGCACGACATGGCCGACGTGTGCAGGCGCGATGGCACATTGGCCAAAACAAACTTGCTCTCCCCAGAAGACTACAACTTTACGTCACAAACGTATCAACTTTAGTTCGTTTCACACCAAGTGCCGAATAAAACGATGACCCCACCACGACGGCCTGTGATCCGCACCCAGCAACGACTCCGGAGACAGCGCGCAGGGTCATTGAAAATTGGTAGCCTAGGTCAATTTGACATAGGCAAAAACACTTGGGCATTAGTTCTTCTTCTCCGCACCTGAGATGGGGTGCACGTAGATGTGGCCCTTGGTTTGAGCGGCCTTCACCTTGCGGTCGATCATGTCGCGAAAGTTCAAGTGCCCTTCAAGGGCTCGTCTCAGAAAACGGAAAAAATCGTACGCTAAGCCGGTTGCAGTGGGCGATGCCTGAACTTGCCCGCCTCGGGGCTACCCCCGTTCTGTTGGATAGGTTGTCCGTCAAACGATCATTAGTTGGTCAACGCAGACGGCTGTCCGGTAACCGCTTGTTTAATGGGTTGTCGGACATTAAGATAGACGGACGGAATAACGGACAAGAGGGGCGGTAATGGCACTCATAGGTTATGCGCGGGTATCGACGGCGGAACAAGACACTGCCTTACAGACGGACGCCCTGCGCAAAACGGGCTGCGAGAGGGTTTTCGAGGACACGGCATCCGGGGCTAGCGCCGACCGTCCCGGCTTGGCCGATGCGCTGACCTATCTGCGCGATGGCGACGTGCTGGTCGTCTGGCGGCTGGATCGGCTTGGCCGCTCCCTGCCACACCTGATTGAAACTGTGGGCGCACTGGAAGCGCGTGGCGTCGGATTCCAATCGCTGACCGAAAGTATCAACACCACCACTCCGGGCGGGCGGCTCATTTTCCATGTGTTCGGCGCACTGGGCCAGTTCGAGCGCGACTTGATCCGCGAGCGCACAAAGGCCGGGCTGTCGGCTGCCGCCGCTCGTGGGCGAAAGGGCGGGCGTAAGCAGGTTGTCACCGCCGATAAGTTGCAACGGGCGCGAGAACACATCGCCAGTGGGCTGAACGTTCGAGAGGCCGCAGCACGACTCAAAATCAGCAAAACCGCCCTTTACGCCGCCCTACACGTGGTGAGTGCAGCCGATTCATGAAGTTTCGCGCACACCCTGACTTGTGCCATATGGTAAACCGGGTTACTATGTGGCATATTTCCCATTCGAAAGGAAGAGTCATGTGGAGTAAGACGTACAGCAAGAAAGTAACCGGCGTGCAAGCGGTGGATGTGTGGAGAGTATGGACTGATATAAATCAATGGCACATGTGGCAACCCGACATTGAATATGCGAAGTTGGATGGCGATTTCAAGGTTGGCAATACATTCCAACTCAAACCCAAAAGCGGCCCTACGGTCTCAATCGAACTCATCAAAGTCGAACCGGGGCGTCAATTTACGGACCTTACTCGTTTCCCTGGCGCACGCATGTTTGGTTCTCACGAATTCATTTCCCACGGAGACGAATTGGAGATTCGTACGACCATGAGCATCGAGGGCTTTCTATCGTTTTTGTGGAAAAAGATCGTCGCCGAGGACGTTGCCAATGGAATGGCGGAACAGACGGAGGCATTAATTGAACGGGCCAGAAAACTCTGAGACATCTCCTTTTAAGCACGTAAAGGCTGACGATAGCCCAGGTTTCTTGCTCTGGAAGCTGATTGCTTTGTGGCAGGGCAAACTTGCGAAGGTATTCGGTGAGCTATCCATTACGCAGACCCAATACGCCATTTTGGCCTCGCTGCTGTGGTTTGAGAAACAGCATGAGCTGCCAACTCAGGCAGGATTGGTCGAGCACGCCAAGATCGACAAGATGACACTGTCCAAAGCTATCCGGAAGCTTGAAGAAAGCAAACTGATACGCAGGGAGCCTTCAATCATGGACACTCGCACCATGCAAGTTCAGTTTACAGCCTCCGGTCGCAAGCTTGTTCACCGAGCCATTATTGCTGTCGAACGTGCCGACGATGAGTTTTTCTCCTGCCTAACGGAACGGCAAATGGAAACCTGGAAAGCGCTTGCCATCTCCCTCATCGCAGGCAGTAACGCATGACCGCGCGATTCTGGATCGGCGTTGCGTCAAGAGAACATGTTCACCTCGGCATTGCTGGTGGATTCAGCCAGTTGTGTCATGGCAAGGCCCATCCGCTCAAACGCATGGCGGTCGGTGACTGGCTTATCTATTACTCACCCAAGGAGCGTTTAGGAGAAAACACACCTTGCCAGAGGTTTACTGCTATCGGCAAGGTGATCGGCGAGGATGTCTATTCATATGAAATGTTCCCAGGCTTTGTACCTTACCGGCGCAATATCGATTTTCTTGAATCCGCTGACGCACTTATACACCCCCTTCTGAGCCATCTTGCTTTCATCAAAGATAAGAGCCGCTGGGGCTATGCCTTCCGGTTCGGGCATCTGGAAATTCCGAGGGAAGATTTCGAGATAATCTCGATGGGCATGTTGGGACGCATTCCAACGGACGATTAACTATGCCCCGCCGTTCGATCCTCTCCGCCGCCGAGCGCGAAAGCTTGTTGGCGTTGCCCGATACCCAAGACGAACTCATCCGACACTACACCTTCAGCGAGTCAGACCTATCGCTGATTCGCCAACGGCGCGGCGACGCCAACCGCCTGGGTGTCGCGGTGCAGTTATGCTTACTGCGTTTCCCCGGTCAGGGCTTGCTGCCGGACGCGGTAGTGCCGATTCCCCTGCTGCAATGGATCGGACGGCAACTTCGGCTCGACCCAGTGTGTTGGCCGCAGTACGCCGAACGAGAGGAAACCCGGCGCGAGCACCTGCTCGAACTGAGGGCCTTCCTGGGCATGGAACCGTTCGGCTTGGCGCACTATCGGCAGGCTGTCCATGCCATGACCGAACTGGCCTCGCAGACCGACAAGGGCATCGTGCTGGCCGCCAGCGTCCTCGACACTCTGCGGCACCGGTGCATCATCTTGCCGACGCTGGATGTTGTCGAGCGCGTCTGCGCCGAGGCCATTACCCGCGCC
>CAYXWW010000169.1:7829-8094 GCA_964468905.1 uncultured Rhodoferax sp.
AACCGGCGCATCTACGAAGCCCTGTCGGAATCATTGGCGGCCACGCATCGCCGCCGCCTCGACGATCTGCTCAAGCGCCGCGACAACAGCAAGACCACTTGGCTGGCCTGGCTGCGGCAATCACCGGCCAAGCCGAACTCTCGGCACATGCTGGAACACCTCGAACGCCTCAAAGCTTGGCAGGCGCTCGACCTGCCTACTGGCATCGAGCGGCTGGTTCATCAAAACCGGCTGCTCAAGATCGCCCGCGAGGGCGGCCAGATGA
>CAYXWW010000170.1:0-8075 GCA_964468905.1 uncultured Rhodoferax sp.
GGCGGCACGGCCCGCCATGTCGATTCGTCCCTGGAGCGTATGGAAGTGCGCGTGACCGGCCTGAACGAAAGCCGCTACGTCATCACCTGCAACGGCCGCGCACTGCCCATGCAGAGCACGGGCACGGTGGGCGAGTATGTGGCCGGCGTGCGCTTCAAAGCATGGAACCCACCCAGCAGCCTTCACCCCACCATTGGCGTGCACGCACCGCTGACGTTTGACATTGTGGACACGTGGATGAAGCGCTCGCTGGGCGGCTGCCAGTACCACGTGGCGCACCCGGGTGGGCTGGCATATGAAAGCTTCCCGGTCAACTCGTTCGAAGCCGAAAGCCGCCGCCTGACACGCTTTACATCCACCGGCCACACACCGGGTGTCATGAACGTGCCACCGGCTACGATCAATGTGGCGGCAAGTAAGGAGTTTCCGTTTACGCGGGATTTGCGGCGGGGGTGATTGATGCGAAATATGCCTGTAGCCCTCGCAGAATAAGCGTCAGCTGCTATTTATTTTGCAGTAATTTACACACCACGACTTACCGCAAGTGGTGTAGTTTCGCGACGTCTATTGCGCTAGATTCCGTCGAATAAGTATCATTGAATCAAACTTGCCAAACGGACTTCTTGATTCAATGAAACAACACCAATTCAAATGGGCCGTGTTTTTCTTGTTGCCCCTTGCCTTGTGTCAGCCGTCTTACGCTGACCGTCCTTGCCCAACAAATCCATGTTTTTACGTCGCAGCGACTGAGAAGTCATGCGAATCTCAGGCAGATTGGATCGTGACTGGTATTGTTTCTTACGTTCGCCATGGGCTAGAACCATTTGGCAATAGGGGGGCCTGGGTATGGGATCGTGGACGTGTGGAACTTGCTGATGCAAAAGTCACCAAAGGAAAGTACGAAGTCTCTGACGGACGCGCGGTCTTGACTGGCGCTTTACATTGCTTCGCCGCATCCGCGAGAATCCCAGAAGAATTAAAAGGTAAGCGAATACGGGTATTCGGAATGAACCAAGGCTTTCATGGCGTAGTAGGCTTTGAACTTGAAAATCCATAGACGGCCGACGAAGAGGAATGTGTAGCAAAAAAACTCGTACGCATAAATTGCCGCGAATCAACACTCCAAGTATTGGATTCGGCGCTACTTGCCAAACACCAAACGAACCGAATCCCTGAACCCCGGTCCAAACATCTCCATGTGCCCCATGGCATAGGTTGGAATGCGTTGCAAGGTGAGGCCTTGGTAATTGCGGCCCAGCAAGCGTTGGTAGGTAGCTTCGACAAACGGATCATTCCCGGTTCTGTCGCTGGCGCTGGACAGCACCAGGGTAGTGTTGGGCAACTTCCCGACCGAAGTCACGAACATTTGATTCTCCATTGCGTTGAGTAAATCAGTCTGGTGCCAAAAAGAACCGTCGAGCGCAATAAAGTTGCGAAAGTATCCATTGGAAGGTATATCCAAGGTCATGGCCAAAAACGAAAAAAGACCCCCGTAGGAATGCCCGGTCAAGGTACGGTTTTTTGAATCGATGCTGTACAGCTTCTCAATGAATGGGATCAGTTCGATGGTTAAAAAGATGTAGTAGTTGTTTGCGCCCGGCAACCGGTAGTCAATGTCACGCCGCGCAAAATTACCTATGCCGATCATGATTGCGCGTATGCCCTGCTGCTCCAAAATCGTCGCCATTGTCTGAAAGCCAGGATAGGCATCGTTTCCACCATCGGTTGCGTAGATCACCGGTAGCGCTGCGCTCCCAGCCACGTAGTTCGAGGGAGTGTAGACATTGATCGGGTAGGTTGCACCCGTCATTTTGGAATCAATGGAGTGCGTTGTGATCGCTCCCTGCAGTGGGTAGGCAGACAAGGTGCTACTTGTTGCGGTAGCGGCCGGTGGAGCGGTGACCGAAGGTACGCTGGTGGATGTGCTGCCACCACCGCCACAGGCTACTAAGACGCCTAGCACAGCACCCGTAAAAACGGTGCGGCATACAGAAATCATAGTAGCCAAGTTCAATGTACTACCCCGTGAAAGTAGGGTCCTACTACTTGGGAAACAGCAAGCGCATCGAATCCCTAAACGCCGGAATAAACATTTCGTCATGCCCCATCATGTAGCCGGAGATTCGATTCAGGGAAAAATTCTCGTAGTTGCGGGCCAACAAGCGTTGATAGGTGCTTTCAACGATGGTGTCAAAGCCAGCAATGGTTGCGCTGGACAAAACCAAAGTGGTGTTGGGCAGCTTGCCAGCTGATGCCACGAACATCTGCGTCTCCCGCTCGTTAAGCCAATTATTTTGGTACGAGAAGGCACCGTCCATTGCACTGAAGTTGCGAAAGTACGCATTGGCTGGCCTGTCCATGGTCATGGCCAACAGGGCAAACAGCCCGCCGTAGGAATGACCGCTCAGCGTGCGGGCCTTCGGGTCGACGCTGTATTTCGGCTCTATAAACGGAATCAACTCTTGGGTAATGAATGCATAGAAATTGGGTGCGCCGGGCAAGCGGTAGTCCGTCTCCCGCCGTGCATAGTTGCCAATGCCCACCATGATGGCGCGCACGCCCTGCTGCTCCAAAATCGTGGCCATGACTTGAAAGTTGGGGTACGAGTCACTCCCGCCATCTGTCGCGTAAATTATCGGTAGCGGCGTACCGCCGGCCACGTAGTTTGCAGGGGTGTACACATTGATCGGGTAAGTGGCACCGGTCAATTTGGAGTCAATCCCAAGGATTGTGACCTTGCCCAGCAATGGATAGTCTGTCGCGGGAGGAGGAGTAGGTGTCGCAACAGCCGGCGGCGGTGCGGCAGTAGGTGCACTGCTGTAAGAGCCCCCTCCGCCGCCACAGGCCACCAATGCTGCAACCAAGGTGCCGCCCAACAGTAATCGCGCAAGGTTGTATGTAGTTCTAAGGCTCACGGCTTTGCTCCCCAATAAATTGGTCATCATTAATAGCCAAAAACAATCTCGTCCAGCCACACCTTACCCGTATTGCCACCCAGACTAAACGACAGCTTGTCATTCGCATCGCTCACAGGCGCGGTAAAAGTCATGCGGTACTTGGCCCACTGGGTGGTGATGGCAATGTCTTGGTGCGCGTACTCGGTATAGGGCGCGTCATCCTTTTGCACGATGACTGCAATGGACCGCGGTGTATCGGCCTTGGCCATGAACTCAATCGTGTACTGTTTGTTGGCCGTTGTGGGCAGGTTGTTCTGCCCAAATTGCACATACCAGTCGGTGCCGGACACCTGCGTGGTATCGATGACGGCACTCGCCGCCCCGCCGCCCGTGGTGGTGGTATCCAGTGCGAGGGTCGCAGCCGCCCCGGTCTTCACGCCGAGTGACCAGGGTGCCGTGCTGGCATCAAAGCTGGGGTTCTTGAGCAGGTTGGTTGCGATAGGTGGTATGACAACTGGGATGGCAGCGCCCTTCTTCCACACGCGGATGTAGTCGATGTTGTAGTTGGCTGGGAATACGGTTGACGCGGTTGGCGCGCCAGCCCAGCCCCCCACTTGCAAGTTTGCAATCAGGTAGAACGGCTTGTGGGGCAAGGGAGCGTCTGCTTCCGTAATGCGGTACTGCAGTACGCCATCAACATACCAGGCGATGAAATCAGGAGCCCAGTCCACCGCGTAGGTGTGGTAGCCCTTGGAAAAATCAGTGTTCAAAATCTTGAACGTTTTGTCGACTTGCTTCTTGCCTCCGACTTGTGGAAAGTGGTATGTCATGTGTGTTTCGCTGGGCGAGCCGCCCAGGATCTCCATGATGTCAATTTCGTTGCTGGCGCTATGGTCTGCGGGGAGCATCCAGAATGCAGGCCACAGGCCGGTGCCAGCGGGCACTTTGGCACGCACTTCAGCGTAGCCATACTGGAAGGTGAACTTAGGAATATCCACCGTGTTGTCTTTGCCGCGGTCGGAATCAATATAGCCCGAGGTATAGCTAAAGGTTTTGATGGACGTTCTGGTGGTTGCCTTGCGGGCCTGCAGGGTCAAGAAGCCATTGGCAACCGTGCCATTGGCTGGCAGATACCACTCCAGGTTGTCCTTGTTTTCAAAGCAACCGGGTGTGTCGGCAAGAATGCCCCAATAGATGCAGCGTGCCCATTTGCCAGTAGACACACTGGTGCCGCTGAAGTTGTCTTCAAAAACCATCGTCCAGTTGAACGAACGCCCAATCAGTCCATTTGGAGTTGTCGGTGCGGGCGTCTGCGCGAGGGTGGCTTTGTCGTCGTCACTATCTCCCACAGCGCTGATGTCGCCCCCACCTCCGCAAGCGGCGAGTCCAATTGCGGTGGCTGCAATCAGAATGCTCTGCTTCATCAAGGATATGGGAGCCATGGTCACCTCGTCTTTCTTTGAATTTAGACAACGTTGTCATTTTGGATTTGGTGCTGATGCTAAATGAGATTCAGAGATTTATCTGAGTTTGTTTCACGCAGTTACAAATGTGCAAAACACACTGACCAACATGAATTTGCGGGGTTTGCGCTATCCCCTTCCCACACTGCTTCGCAAGCCGTTGGCTTTACGACAAACGGCCAGATTCTGGGCAGACAGATATCGTTGCGCCATTGCGCCAAATCTGTTCCTCTTGCATCGCCAAAGCAGTCAACGGGTCAACATCAAAGACGATATTGAGCGCTTGTGCAATGCTCAGGTTCTCAATCGAGAGCTCCCACGTTAGAAAACATTGTGTGCAATCCAGGCCGACGGGAAAGTCCGCTGCATGAAAGCCGCTCGTGTTGCGTGGAATGACTGCGTGGGGCTGGCCGGTATCAAAAATCAATGCCGTCCCACGAGTCAACGCGATGCGTTGGCCGGTGCGGGGGAAGTGCACGTCAAGGCCTTTGTCTTCGCTCAGGAACAGATTGCAAAACGCGGCACCGCCGTACTGAGCGCCATCATGGTGGTAGCGTGCGCCGCGGCAGGCCATCAAAGCGATGTCGCTGGTCGCCAAAACGTCTTGCAAGCCGAGTACGCGTGTCCAGTCTGCTACTGCCTGCACGCAATACCGATAGTCTGGCCAGCGGGCGCGCGTGCGAGCCAACGACAGTTCTTCAACGTCTCCGGGCTCCAGCGCTATGCTCTGCGTTAAGTCCCTTTCCCAATCGGCGACAAGCCTTGTCGATGGCGCAGGTATGGCAAGCGTGCGCGACAAAACGACATCACTGACGGTGCGGCTGCGCATGGTCTCGCCACTCCAGAAAAAGGATGTCAATTGGTCTTGCATGGTGTGCTATCGGAGCTTGAGCATTTCCTAGGGGTATGTGAGAATGCCAGCCATGTCGGACGCAGACGAACTCAACTCTCTCTTGGCGCTACGGCGCCAAATCGGCGCGGACCGTGCCGCCATTGACGCCAGCATCTTCAACCGCTTTGGCAAAGCGAAGGCTGTCATGTTAACGGACCTGGTGGGCTTTTCGCGTGCAGTGGAGCAGTTTGGCATCTTGCATTTTTTGCAATTGATCCATGAATCTGAAACGTTATTCTTGCCACTGATCCAGGAGCACGGAGGGGTGTGCATCAAGCAAGAAGGCGATTCTTTGATGGTGCTGTTTGACAGCCCCCAACAGGCCCTCGCCGCAAGCCAGCGCATGATCGAAGTCACGCACAAAGTAAACCCAGATCGTGTGCCAGAAGAACAAATTATGGTGTGCATTGGGCTGGGCTTTGGCACCGTACTGTGCATCGATGACAACAATGCGTGGGGCGCGGAGGTGAATGCCGCCTCCAGGCTGGGTGAAGACATCGCCAAGGGTAGTGAAATTCTGGTGACTGAGGCATTTAAAAATGCACTGGGCGGCGACCAATTTGTTGAATGTGGTGTTGTCTTTGGTACCCGACCGATCTTTCGGGTTACCGCCACAGCAGCTGCCTAACGCCAACCATTCCACTACCCCACCCAATGTTCAAAATCACACACTGCATTGCGTGGGCTTCAGTAGCACTCATTCTTGTCGGCTGCGAATCCATGTCGCAAACCGAGTGCAAGATTGCAGATTGGGGTCGCGTGGGGCTGACAGATGGCTCAACCGGTGTGAGCGATCACCGCATTGCAGACTACACCGAAGACTGTGGCAAGGCTGGTGTGGTGCCCAATGCGCAGGCATATCGCCGTGGGTGGGATGCGGGTATCGTCCAATACTGCACCCCGGCCAATGGCTGGCGTGAAGGTGTGCAAGGCAATTATGGCAAATCATCCGTATGCCAAGGGCAGGTAGGGTACGCCGGTTTTGCACACTACTTTGAAGCGGGTATGCAGGTGCACCGCGTGCAGGATCAATTGCAGCGCAATGGTCAAGAAAGCAGCCGGCTGCAAGCGCGGCTAGAAGAGTCTAAAAACGACGAAGAAAAGAAACACTTGCGCGAGACCTTGCGTCATCTGGACCGCGAAAACTTTCGTCTGCGCAACCAGCTAACGCAACAACAATTGCTGGCACCCTAACAAACCCAACGCCAGATACTCTGTCGCTTCCAACGCCCTCCCCGGGACGCCACGCTAGGCGGCGATATGTTTGGCAAATTGGTTCTTGGTCTCGGCAATGGCCACCGCGTTCAAGCGGTTGCCATATTGCGCAACGACCCGGCCCGCCGCCTGATTGCCCAACCAAGCGGCTTGGGCCAGGCTATGGCCGTGTGTGATGGCATAGAGAAAGGCTCCAGCGAACATATCGCCTGCACCATTGGTATCTTTGGCAATGACGGGCGCTGCAGGGATTTCCGTGCGTTGACCACCTTGCAGCACCAGGCAACCTTTGGCACCCCGTGTCAGGCACACCGTGCGCGCAACTTGGCTCAAGCGCTGGCACACCACTTCCAGGTCGTCTGATGCGCACCAGACCTGTCCCTCTTCTTCATTGCAAAACAAGTAGTCCAGCCCATCGCCCACCATGGCTTCCAGCCCTGCACGGCAGAAGTTGATCATGCTCATGTCGCTGAGCGTAGCGGCCAGTTGCACACCCGCTTCTTTGGCCATAGCGCGACCCTTGAGCGCAGCATCCAACCCCGTAGGTGATGCAGCCAAATAGCCTTCCATGTAGTACACCTTGGCACGTGCAATGTCGTGGGGGTGCAGCGCATGGTGGTCCAACTCTGCAGTGGCGCCCAAAAACGTGCTCATGCTGCGTTCTGCGTCTGGCGTCACCATGACCATGCAGCTTCCAGTCTGGCCTGGCGCGGGCTTGGTATGGGTCAGGTTCGTCGCTACGCCATTTGCTATCAGGTCTTCACGGTAAAAGGCACCCAGCTCGTCATCCGCTACGCGGCAGGAATAAAACGCGCGCCCACCCAATTGGGCCAATGCCACCACGGTGTTGCCGGCTGAACCGCCACCGGTGCGCCGCGCGTGCAATCCATGCACATGGGCCAACAGCGCGGAGCGTCGCTCTGGGTCAATCAGCGTCATGTGCCGCTTTTCAACGCCCATGGCCTGCAGTTGTTCGTCGGTTACTTCGTATTCGGAATCTACCAACGCATTGCCGATGGCGTAGAGGTCGTAATGGGACATAGTGGGTGGCGTTTTAAAGTTTACTGTTCAACAAAGGCACGTTCGACCACGTAATGGCCGGGTGTCGTCGTGCTGCCTTCTTTGAAACCTTTGGCGTCCAGAATGGCTCGCATGTCCTTGTTCAAACCGGGGCTGCCGCAGATCATGATGCGGTCATGCGCGGGGTCCAAATCGGGCAAGCCCAGATCGGCGGGGAGCTTGTTGCTCTCCATGAGCGTGGTGATGCGACCTTGGTTCTTGAATGCCTCGCGGGTTACGGTAGGGTAGTACAGCATTTGCTGGCTAACCAATTCGCCCAGAAACTCATGCTTGGGAAGTTCATTCAGCAGGTATTCATGGTAGGCCAGTTCTGAAACCTCGCGCACGCCGTGCACCAGAATGACCTTCTCGTAGTGGTCGTAGGTCTCAGGATCGCGCGCCACGCTCAAGAATGGGGCTATACCGGTGCCGCTACCCAAGAGGTACAGATTCTTTCCCGGCAAGAGGTAGTCAATCAGCAAGGTTCCTGTGGGCTTTTTGCCGACCACGATCTTGTCACCCACCTTAATGTGCTGCAGGCGCGAGGTG
>CAYXWW010000171.1:0-7993 GCA_964468905.1 uncultured Rhodoferax sp.
CACCGCTGCAAGAGGGCTTGCTGCTGGTGCACAACACGCTGCGCGGTGCCAACCTGCGCCACCGGATCAAGATTGGCGCAGCCGGCAAGGTGGTCAGCGCTTTTGACATTGCACGGCTCATGGCACTGGGTGCCGACTGGTGCAACAGTGCACGCGGATTCATGTTTGCGCTGGGCTGCCTGCAGGCGCAGCACTGCCACACCGGCCATTGCCCCACGGGTGTAACCACCCAAGATCCGCTGCGCCAACAATCTCTGGTAGTGCCCGACAAAGCCGAACGCGTCTACAGCTTCCACCAGCAAACCCTGTATGCCTTGAAGGAATTGGTGCAGGCTGCGGGGCTTGCCAAACCCAATGAGATCACACCCCACCACATTGTGCGCAGAGGTACCGACCACCGCGTGCAATCGTTGGCGAGTTTGATCTTGACGCAACTGGCCGATGGCGCCCTGCTGCGAGAAGACCTGCAAAATTTACCCAATATCTACCGCCAGGTCTGGCCGTTGGCGAGCGCTGAGAGCTTTGCGCTGCAAACTGCGTGAAGTTATTTACGCTACGTTTTTAATAGCTGCCTGCACAATAGATTCGGGGGCCAGCAGGCGCTAGAGCACTTCATCAAGCCGCCTGCGCTGTGGCCTTTATGTGGTCCAGCACCCCAAACAGCTCGTCCACCTGGGCAGACGTAAACAAGGCGTCCGGCCCTTGCGGTGCATAGCTGGTGAAAGGGGGCTCGTACAGCAAGCCCACATCCATCACGCCGCGCTCGGTTAGATGGGTGACGATCAGGTTTACAAACTCCAACTGATTTGCGCTCAGGGTCTTGCCCGCTACAAAGCCGTTGAGCGCTTGGGTAGCCGCCTCGCGGTCCAAGCCCACCAACCCACGTACAAACAGGCCCAATCCATGGGCCTCTTGCCCGGCGCGGGCCACGTCTTCAGCAGTGGCTGTGCCGCTGTCGATCAACAAGCGCTCCAACTCGGCCAGGTCGGTCGCGGTGAGCGGCTGGTTACGGCGCAGCTTGTGCAGAGTGATGTGGTTTTCGTGAGCCCGTAAGAAGGCTTGCACCTTTTGGCGAAAGCGCTCAAAGTTGCCTGCACTGCCGCCCAGCGGCAAGGCCACCTCTGAGGTTTCGCCCACAGCGTCTTCAAAGTCGGTGTACACCACCTTGCGCCGCGTCTTCTCCAGCAGCTTGATGAGACCGCGCAAATGCCTGCGTGCCTGCTCCAGCATGGGCAGGGTCACGTCTTGCCACCACTCCTCGCCCGCCACGGCCTCAATCAGCACCATATGCTTCTTCACATCCGGGATGCTGCCCAGCTCACTCAACCCATCGGCCAGCGCACGCACCTGCTCGCGCAGCCGGGCAAAGCCAACATCGCCGCGCGCACTACCCAGTTGGGTGCGCAGCATGAGCAAATCGAAACGCTTGGCTTCTTCATCGTCATCACGCACGGCGCTGGGCAGCCCGGAGACGTGTTGGGCCAAGTCCGCCTGCTGGTCGCCGGTAATCTTGTGCCACGCCTCTGCCTGGCTCCAGGGCTCCACCCAGCGGCGCTGCGGGCGGACCACAAAGTTGTCCAGCCGCATGCCTGCCACCACCGCGTGCAAGTGGTTGGCCGTGTCGGCGCGCATGGTGGCGGTAGTCAGGCCGTAGCCCACAGCAGGCTCCGACACCTTGGCACCGCCCGCGCCCTGCTCTTGCGCCAGCTGCTCGTCCAGCACGCTCAAGAGTTCCAAGCGCGCCTTGAAGGTGCGCTGGCTCAGGGGTTCGGCGACATTGCCTTTACTGCCTTCGAGGTTCTGGCTGAAAAACTCCAGGTTCTGGCAGAAGTCAAAAATCACAAACTCTTTTTTATCCAGCTCCGGCCCAAACAGGTTTTTGCACAAGCGCGTACCGCGTCCCACCATCTGCCAGAACTTGGCCTTGGAGCGCACGATCTTGAAGAACACCAGGTTCACCACCTCAGGCACGTCAATGCCGGTGTCCAGCATGTCTACTGAGATGGCGATGTGCGGGGCTTTCTCCTTGACGGAAAAGTCGTCAATCAGGCTCTGCGCGTACTCAGTCTGGTAGGTGATGACGCGGGCAAATTGCCCTGCGTAATGCGGGTAGTTGGCGTTGAAGCGGTCCGCAATGAAGTTGGCATGCGCATTGTTTTTGGCAAACACAATCGTCTTGCCCAGCCTGTCGCCGCCAGCCACCTTGTGTCCCTGGGTCATCAGCAACTCCAGCACCTTGTCCACCGTGTCGGTGTTAAACAACCATTTGTTCACCGCTTCGGCACCCACCTCGTCCGGGGCGTGGCCTTCATCGTCCCAGTCCAGTTCATCCCACTGCGCGCGCTCGTCTTCGCTTAGCTCCGCGTACTTGATGCCCTCGCGCTGGAATTTGAGCGGTACCGACACCGCACGGGGTGGCACCAGGTAGCCCTCGGCAATCGCATCTTCCAGGCCATAGGCATCGGTGGGCACGCCGTTTTCCAGCTCAAACAGGCTGTAGGTGTTGCGGTCAATTTCGTCCTTGGGGGTGGCCGTCAGCCCCACCAGCAGCGCATCAAAGTAGGCAAAGATGGCTTTGTATTTTTGGTATATGGAGCGATGCGCCTCGTCCACGATGATGAGGTCAAAATGCCCCACGCCAAAGCGCCTGAGCCCATCGTCCGTCTCGTTGATCAGCCCCATCATGGTCGGGTACGTGGACACAAACACGCGGCCTTCTGTTTCCTTGTCTGTCACCAGGTTCACCGCTGCCGCATCGGGCAAATGCGCTTTAAAGGCGTTCGCCGCCTGGTTCACCAGCGCCACGCGGTCGGCCAGAAACAAAATGCGCTTGGCCCAATTGGCGCGCTGCAGCAGGTCTACCAGCGCAATCACGGTGCGCGTCTTGCCCGCGCCGGTGGCCATCACCACCAGGGCCTTGCGCTGCCGGTCTTTCTCAAAGGTTTCACCAATGCGGCGAATGGCGCGCAGCTGGTAGTGCCGCTCCACGATAGCGGGGTTGATGGTTACGCCCGCCAGCGGTTTGGCACTGATGCGGCGCTGCACCAGCAGTTGCAACTCGTCCTTTTTGTGGAAGCCCTGCACCGGGCGCGGCGGGTAGGTGGTGTCGTCCCAGAACCAGTGTTCGTAGCCGTTGGTGGTGTAGATCAGCGGGCGCTGGCCAAACTGGGTTTGCAGGCAGTCGGCGTACAGCTTGGCCTGCTGCTGGCCCACGCGCGCATCGCGCCGGGTGCGCTTGGCTTCCACCACCGCCAGCGGCTTGCCATCGTCGCCCCACAGCACGTAGTCCACGAAGCCTACGCCTTGGTTGTTGGGCATGCCCTGAACTTCAAATTCTCGGTCGCGCGCTTGGTCCAGCTTCCAGCCCGCCTCCTTGAGCAGCAAGTCGATATACAAATCGCGCGTTTGCGCTTCGTTGTAGTCGTGCGTGTCGGGCGTGGCCGTGTTGGCCGCTTTGGCGGCGGCTACTTCGGCGCGCAGCTGTGCCAGCTCGGCATCCAGTGCGGCGGTTTTTTGTTGGGCAGTTGCCAGCGCAGCATCGCGCGCAGCCAGTTCATCGGCCAGCGTGGCCAGCTTTTGCAACGCGGCCTGCGTGGCTTGCGCGCTAGCCTGGGCAGCTGCTTGCCCGGCTGCTGCATCCAGTGGGCGCGGCAATATATCGGCGTGGAACTGCAAAGCCGGATCGGGCCGGGCGGCCACGTTACGGCCATAGTTGCGCGCCAGCCAGAAGGCCACCTGAAACAGCTCGCGCAGCACGGCCGTCGCGTCTGCGGCGGCAATGGGCCGCGCGCTGTGCACGGCGTTGTTGCCCTGTTTGCGCACCACGTCCATCTTGGCGTGTAGCGCCGGGCCCACCAGTACCTTGAAACTGGGCTCAAACAAGAAGGCCGACAGGTCGGGCTTGTAGGGCATCTGCAGCTTGCCACCGCGCCCGCCTTCGGCTTGAAACAACCACACCACCGCCAGCTCCAGCGTGCGCCGGGCATAGAAGCAGGCCGTGCGTGGGTCGCTCAAAGCGGCCTGCTCGGCCTTGGTAGCTTCTGCATAGAGCGCGGGCCATTCGGCCTGCAGGAATGAAAAATTGGACGCCATCAAACTCCCTACTGTTTGTTGCTCTTGTTTGCGTCGCGTCTTATTGCGCGTTCAAAGCAGCCTCGGCCTCTGCCAGCCGCTGCATCAGGTCTGCAAACGGTGGCGGCTCGGTCATGAACATGGGGCGCATCGTCGCATAGTCTTGCGCCAGATCGGCGTGCCGCTGTGGGGCCGGAGTCAGCCGGAATGTGCCTTGCACGGCCAAGTCATAACGCGCCCAGCCACGTGCGAACACACGGCTTTTCCAATCCACCACGCGCTGGCACTGGGTCTTGTCGGCCAAGTACTGAGTGGCATGGGGGTGGCCCAGTAGCTTGGCCATATCAAAGTAATGCCGGGCATAGCGGGTAGGTGTTGGCGACTCTGCCGGGCGGTGAAACTCGGCATGCAGGATGGTGGCCTTCTCCCAAAACGTGCGTTCCAGCTCCAGCGCCGTTACGCTGCAGGCCCAGCCATCAAACAACTTGGGGAAAGCATCCGCCAGCAAGGGCTTGATGGCATAGCTGCCAGTGGGCTGCTGGTCGGTGAGCGTACCCAGCTCCAGCTTGACCTCGCGGCGCAAGTAGTCAAACCCGCCGCCCTGGGTGCTGGGGTACGCAAAGTACACGATGGGCGACTTGGCATCGGCATCCACCTCAAAGCGCAACCAGCCGCCAGTAGTGGATGCGCCCAACGCTTTGGTAATGGCGGCCTCCAGCGCAGGCATCAACACTGCCTGGGCTTTGGCACTGCACAGGGCCTGCATCTCCATCACCGCAGCATCACGTTTGCCCCGGCTGGTGAGCGCGTCAAACCCCGCCGCGTCTGCCCCCACAAACTCGGGCACAAGGCACAGGTCAATGTCTTCCGAAAACCGGTCAATCACCCCAAACACCTTGGACAACGACGTGCCGCCCTTGAACACCAGATGCGGCGCAATCTCTGGAAGCGTGAACAACACGCCCAGCAGCCAGCTCACCCAAAAGTCTTTCTCCAGAATGACATCCAGCCCCGCCTGCCCTGCAGCAGCTTGTTCAAACGCCCGTGCACGCCGCGCGGGCGGTAGGGCCAAAAAAGTTTCCGCCAGTTTCATAGTTCACCATCCTCTTGTGCAACTTGCCGGAGCAGCGGACGCATCCAGGCCGGGGCCAGTGCCAGGTCTTTCATCACCTTGGCGCGCTCCACCGCTGGAATGTTCTTGCGGAGCCGCTCAATATGTGCGGGCGTGATGTGCTTGACGCCCATGCTCTTGAACGCCTGAATCAACAAGCCGCTCAAACGCCCCGCCCCAGCCATTTGGCGTGGCGTGGTGCGCTGCAGCCGGATTTGCATGGGGCCCGCCTGCACCGTGCGGCTCATGCCGTCTGTGAGCAGCACCACTTTGGCTGGCACCTGCTCTGACAAGCCCAGCATATTGGCTGCATACACCCCCGTAGGCTGGGTGCGCAGCTTGTCTTTACCGGCAATGGCCTTGACGATGGTTTCTACCGAAGGCCACAAGGTGCCCAGCAGGTCATCGTGGCGCGGCTTGTCATACACCCCCCGTGAGAGGCGTCGCAAAACGCCCTCGGCCACCAAACGCTGCAAGGCTTTATCCACCGCGCCACGGCTACCAAATGCGGCAAAAGTATCCGGCAAAAACACGGTACCAAGCGCACAACGCCTCACGTAACGTGAAACTTTGGTGTCAATGCTATTTTCTGAGGCTGCACGGGGCATACAAGGGATTTAATGAATTTCTATTTGTCCGAAAAATAGCACGTTTTTCGGACAAATAGAAATACTTTTCCGATCGCCTGCAGCGTTGCCCCTACAACTCCCCCGCAAACGCCCGCTGCTGCAGCGAGGCGAACAGGGCGTCCAGCTGGGCCAGGGCTGTGCGGTGGGTGGCTTTGAGGGCTTCGATCGCTTGGATGCGGGTGGCGAAGGTTTGTTGGAGGGGTGTTGATGCACCAGCTCTATCGACCAAAATAAGAGCGCAATTCAAGATGCTCCAATAGCCATTTTCGAAATGGTTCTGAGGTCACCTGCTTCAGGCGTGCGTGGGTTGCAAAGAGTTCGTGCCTTTCCAAGGCCATTTCATTTTTGCACTTTGAGTAGTGCTCGGGTTTTAAAAAATAGATCACCAGCAATTTGCGCACCGGGAACTTCCAGTCGGTTCCAGCGGCGGATTTGCCTACGCGGGCACCAATCCACTTCCCCTTCTTGATCTGCGCAACGTTGGAAACCATTTCACCCATCTTTACGTAAGTGCCCCCTTGACCACCGTGTACCAGAACAGTCCAGTCAAAACACCATTCTGTTGGCAACGCCAGTAAACGGGAGCCAATTTCAGCACTGTACCTGGAGCGCTTATCGTAGAAGTTCTGCAGCGATGAGCAATGTTCAATTGCAACCAAATCCACACATTGCCCGTCAAAGTGTGCGTAGAGCCCATCCGGGTTTGTCTCAAGCCCTCCACCGGCCTGATGCAAGTAGGGAAGAGTTGGCCCCTTGGAAATGGGGAAAGGTAACAACTTCAACCACGATTGGTTACCCAAAAATTGGGGCGGCGTAATAGCCCAACCTCGCATTGCCAGCTTGGCCTCTCCATCTTTAAGTATCAAGTCTTCTCTCCTTAAATGATCAGCAGGCTACAACTCCCCCGCAAACGCCCGCTGCTGCAGCGAGGCGAACAGGGCGTCTAGCTGGGCCAGGGCGGTGCGGTGGGTGGCTTTGAGGGCTTCGATGGCTTGGATGCGGGTCGCGAAGGTTTGTTGGAGGGGGAGTGGGGGAACGTTGATTTGGAATCCCTTCACATCCTGCTGATTGATACTCGACTGATTGACCGCATTCTTGGAACCAGAAAGTATTTGTCCCTTGATATACGGTGTCTGCAAGAAATGGACAACGTAGCCGGGTTCAACCTGATCTCGCCGAACAGTGAAACGCATCATGTTTGACTCAAACACGGTGGGTTCTGACAAAGGCGGAATGAGCGCGCTCTTGCCCAGATACTCAATGCTGTTGACGCGATTGATCACGATATCTCCTGCGGCCAATCCGAAGAGTTTGATTTCCTCTGGCGACAACCTGACTCGCTTCAGCGAGTTCAGCTTGGTCACCACTCCGTCATAGAACGCATCAATTCGCAAAATCGGGGTGCCAGAACCGTACTCGGTCGAAGATTTGTAGAGGCCATTTTGCGGCCCCTCAGCAATCAACTCATCCAACTTCACGCGCTGGAAGCCTCTTGGATTGCTAGACGGGTCGCCAAACATGTCGAGAAAGAGGGACTGGGTGAGGGTGTCGAGGTGGGTCAGGGCTTGGCGGCGTTGGGTTCGGAGGGTTTCGGCCTGGTCCAGGATGGCGGCGATGCGGCGTTGCTCTTCCAGCGGGGGAAGCGCGACTTTTATCTTCGTCAAGTTGCCTCTTGAAATCCGCTGCCGTGTGGTGCCGGTTGTGTACTCATCAATCTGATTTCTGCTTTGGGGAGAGTTGATGCAATGCATCAGCCAAGGCGTGTACACCGTATTTGAATCTGGCCGGATGATGCAGACGTCAACGACGGTCACTGCTCGTTTCGAGTCGCCGGGGAAAATGCACGCGCGCCCCAGAGGGTCTGGCATCCGGGCAATAAGCAAATCCCCTGCCTCAAGGAAAGTGCATTTGAGCCTGCGGGCAGCGGCCGAGGTCAAAAACCTGTTTGACTTGTCAACGTAGTAGCCGTCGCCAATGTCAGCCAACTGAATAAGACGAACATCGCCTTCCGGGTCTTGGTCTTTTGACTCGACCCAATCGCCATCGACGAAGACGTGGGCTGAATCAAGCGCCTTTGCGAGTGGAACTACTGGCCAGCTCACTTCAACATCCCCTCCAACGCCTTCATCCCCGCCGCAATTTCCTCCTCCAGCTTGGCCAGCTCCGCCAATATCTCTTGTGG
>CAYXWW010000172.1:0-7984 GCA_964468905.1 uncultured Rhodoferax sp.
GGGCCATGCGCACTTCGCGCAGCATGTCGGAGACATTGGTTTCCGTGATGCGGGCTTGGCCCCGCATTTCTTTAACGAGACGGGATAATTTGTCGGAGAGGGCGGAGGCCATAGGATGTGTGTACCGGTGCAGACAGCAAAACGCTAAACTGTACCCATGATTTTAGCCAGTGCGCCCCCCCTTAGCCTGACACTGTCGGTTCTGGCCGCCGCCGCCTACGCGTGGCCCGCCGTGCGCACGACCCACTTGAACGCACGGGGTGCGCGTATTTGGGTTGCGGCAGCGTGGCTTCTGCACGGCGTTGTTCTGGCCATCATGCTGTTGGGCGAGCGCCCGTATTTTGGCTTTGCCCCGGCTATGTCGGTCACGGCATGGCTGGTGGCTGCGGTCTATGCGGTTGAAAGCCATATCTATCCACAACTGCCTACCCGCTGGACGCTGTGTGTGGTGGGCGCTGGTGCCGTGCTGGCTGCATTCTTCTTTCCGGGCAATCCCATGCCAGCAACCGCTTCGGCCTGGCTGGCGTTGCATTTGGCTTTTGGCATTGCTTGCTATGGTCTATTTGGTATCGCTGTGGTGCACGCCTGGTTCATGACCCGGGCCGAAGCACGCATACGCCATGCACAGGACCCGCATAGCGGACTGCCGCTGTTGACACTGGAGCGGCTCACCTACCGGTTTGTGATTGCAGGCTTTGTGCTGCTCACTGCCACACTGCTGGCTGGGGTTTTGTTTGGTGAGTCACTGTATGGGCACGGGCATGCTTGGCGTTGGGATCACAAAACGATCTTTTCAACCCTGGCATGGGTTACGTTCGCCATATTGCTCACTGGCCGCTTTGCATTGGGCTGGCGGGGCAAGCGGCCTGTCAACGTCTTGTATGCAGGTGCCACGCTATTGCTCCTGGCCTACGTGGGCTCGCGCTTTGTCTCGGAAATTCTCTTGGGTCGGACAGCATGAGGTTCCTGTTGGTGTTTCTGGTTGTATTGGTCCTGGCTTGGCGCTGGCGCAGTTGGCGCGATGCCAAACAGTTGAACGTGAAACGCAAGAATGCGGCCACGCCAGACCCCACGGCCATGGTGGCCTGTCGCCATTGTGGCGTGCACATTCCAACGCACGAAGCAGTAGTGGGTGCGCAGGGCCGTTACTGTAGCGCTGCCCACCGCCAGCACATGGAGCCCTGAATGGCGCAGACGGCGCCCCACCCTACCTGGTTTGATGCCAGCGCCAACCAGGCGCACCTGCCGGCAGCGGATGATTCTCAGGAGATGCTGCGCCAATGGCAAGGCTTTATGACGGCGCGGCTGCTCTTGGGCTTGGTTCTTGTCTTTTTGCAGAGCGCGCTGTACCTCACCGGAACATTCCAAAGCAAAGCGCAAATCGCGATCAGTGTTGCGTATCTCGTTGGCACATTGGCTAGCAAAAAGCTTATCCGGCCGCGGCCTTTGGGTCAGTCATTCAACCGGGTATGGGGCGCGCTCGTTGGCTTGGATTTGCTCACATTCACCGTGCTGCAGGTGTTGCAAACCGGGGTTAGCAGTTCCGTCAATTACACCCCCCTGTTTGCACTGCCCATCCTGGTTGCTTCTGTTTTAGGGTCATTGCGTCTGGCCCTTGGTACGGCTGCCGGCGTTACAGTGCTCATGTTGGGCGGTTCGCTGCTGTCCTATCTCAAGGGGCCGGCAGACGCCTCACCATACTTTGCACAGGCAGCCCTCAGTGGTGTTGGCTACTTTGCGATTGCGTGGCTGTCCAATCAACTATCGACCCGGCTGGCGAGCGAGGCCCAACGCGCCCGCAACAGCCAACAAGCTGCCACGATTGAACGCCAGGTGAACGAACTGGTCATTGAGTCACTGTCAGACGGCGTATTGGTAGTGGACGAACGGGGCCGAGTGCGCGCAGCCAACCCCGCGGCACGACAACTGTTGTCATCCCAACACGCACCAAGCATGTCGATTCTTGACCTGAAAGATGAGCCGGGTTGGACGCCATTGCTCCACTTGACGCAACTGTGCGTAGGAACTGGTAGCACGCACGAAGAAGACATTTCGATTCGCCATGGCACAGACGGCCCACGGCGCCTTCATGCACGGGCATGCCTTGCAGCACCGCAGGGAACCGCTGGTGAAAGCCTGTGCGTCATATTTTTGCAGGATCAACGCGAGCTGGAGGCGCGAATACGAACGGAGCGAATGGCAGACATGGGGCGCCTGTCTACTGCTGTTGCGCACGAAATTCGCAATCCTTTGTCAGCAATCACACAAGCCAATGCGCTGCTCGACGAAGACCTCAGCGATCCGCGGCAGAAAAAACTCACCGACATGGTGAGCCAAAATGCAAAACGACTTGAAAAAATCGTCAATGACATTTTGAACGCCTCGCGCGTGCAGCCCTATGGCGAATCCTATTTGGTACCGCCCATCATGCTCGATACAGCCATTCATCGCGTCTGCAGTGAATGGGCTACGCAAACGGGGAGTCAGCATCGACTCACGGTGCACGCAGGGGAACCATCCATAGCCGTTCGATTCGACAATGAGCATCTGCGCAGGGTCTTGGTCAATTTACTCGACAACGCTCGCCGCTACACCGAAGAATCGGCCGATGCCATACAAGTCTATATCCAGGCACTCGATTCACAACAGGCGATCGTTTCCATTTGGAGCAACGCCGCGCCGATGGACCAGTCCGTCGAACGCCATTTGTTTGAACCATTTTTTTCATCGGACAGTCGCTCCAGCGGTTTGGGTCTGTATATTTGCAGGCAGTTGTGTGAACGCCATGAGGCGTCACTCACTTATCAACGCACGATTCGCACTGCACAAGGTCACCCTTGCGAAGGCAATGAATTCGTCATCACCCTGCGCCGGATAGAAGCCACGGATAATCCAGCCTCGGCAGACAACAACACGACACCATGGCAACCAACGCTGTACTGAGCAACGCACAGATCTTGGTCATCGACGATGAGCCTGATTTACGCACACTGTATGAGCTCACGCTATTGCGTGAAGGCTACCGCGTTGATACGGCTGGCACGGTTCAAGAAGCACTACAACTGCTCAATACGCAGCGTTTTGACGTGGTCATCACCGACATGCGCCTGCCCGATGGGCTGGGTACAGAAATACTGAGCCACATGAAGGCTCAGCAACGGGCCGAGCGCAGCATTGTCATCACGGCCCATGGGTCGGCAGAAAATGCGGTGGAATCACTCAAGGCGGGTGCTTTTGACTACCTGACCAAACCGGTTGACCTCAAGCAATTTCGCACAGCCATCGCATCTGCCGTATTGGGGACCACCCAAAAGACCGGCCCCGCGCGCCGGGCAACCGATGCACGCACTGCGCCAACGGGTGCAGTCCTTGCACAGGGTGAAATGGCACTGACCCGCCTTGCTGGTGACTCTGCAGTCATGCGCAGCGTCAAAGAACGCATTATCAAAGTGTCGCGCAGCATGGCGCCTGTACTCATTCAAGGCGAATCGGGAACCGGCAAAGAGTTGGTTGCGTGTGCGCTCCACGCCACCAGCCATCGGGCAATGGGGCCTTGGGTTGCCGTCAATTGCAGTGCGATTCCGGAGAACTTGCTGGAAACCGAATTTTTTGGTGCTAAAAAGGGTGCCTACACCGGCTCCGTACAGGACCGTGAAGGTTTCTTTCAGGCCGCCAAAGGTGGCACGCTCTTCCTGGATGAAATTGGCGACCTGCCACTGGCCATGCAATCCAAACTGCTGCGGGCCATCCAAGAGCGCTGTGTGCGACCAGTCGGGTCACACCAGGAAGAACCTGTGGATGTTCGCATCGTCAGTGCAACCCACAAGGATTTGTCGGCCGAAGTTCTAGCTGGTCGTTTCCGTCAAGACCTCTTTTACCGTTTGAACGTCATTGACATCGTGATCCCGCCGCTGCGTGAGCGCTGCGATGACTTGCCCGCACTGTGCAACGCGTTATTGGCGCGGATAGCGGAAGAATCACAAATGTCTGTGCCCACCCTTGCGGCGGGCACCATGGAGCACCTAACCCGACTGCCATTGCATGGCAATGTCCGCGAGTTGGAAAACCTGTTGCACCGCGCAGTCGCACTAAGTGACGGCAGCCAGCTCCAACTATCCGATTTTCAGTCGCCGTCGAGTGGCCCGATTCCGCTTGACCTGCAACCGCCGCATCCGGAAGACCCTACTGCGATTCCCGATACACCTGACAGGCGACTCGACGAAGCAGAACTTGAATTGCCGACCGACCTGCAGGAGCACCTGGATCGAAAGGAGCGCGACATCTTGGTCAAATGCCTGCGCGAAACCGGTTTCAATCGGACCCTGGCGGCTGCTCGATTGGGTTTAAGTCTGCGCCAAATCCGCTACCGCATCGCCCGCCTGAAAATTGACGTCCCCCGTGGCGACGACGCCGATGAGTGAGGCCACACGAATCGAAAACGGTATGTGGCAGGATGGCTGGTACCGCTCAGCACGATGGCAGGCGTCACCCAATTTTGGCCTGCGACCTACCGGCGTTTTGATTGACCTGATTGTGCTGCACTCGATTAGTTTGCCGCCTGGTGTCTACGGTGGCGGGCAAGTTCAGGCGCTTTTCACCAATCAATTGGACTGGAACCTTCACCCCTATTTCAAAACGATCGAAGGGCTTGAGGTCTCTGCCCATTTTTTTATCGATCGCACTGGCGTGATATCGCAATTTGTCAGTTGTGCGGACCGCGCCTGGCACGCTGGCTCATCGCACTACAGAGGTCGCTCCAACTGCAACGACGCCTCCATTGGCATTGAACTCGAAGGCCTGGAAGGCGACACCTTTGAGCCCGCCCAGTACAGTGCGCTCGCCACGCTATGTGCAGAAATATGCCTGCAATATCCCATAGCCCATCTGGCCGGGCACGAGCACATTGCACCGGGTCGAAAGGCAGACCCGGGCACGGGCTTTGATTGGCCCCTGTTGCAAAAATATTTGGCCCTCGAAGATCAGTGTTTTCCCGAAGGCGTATTAAAAAAATCCAGCCCCTAAGCTGTGCGTAGCGTGGGCATACGACGCCATCCGGTGCACTAACGCACTCGCACCTTTGAATCGGTGTCATGGCCCCGTGCGGCATTTCCGGTCAAAAGCCTTGC
This sequence comes from uncultured Rhodoferax sp., assembly GCA_964468905.1. GTDB lineage: Bacteria > Pseudomonadota > Gammaproteobacteria > Burkholderiales > Burkholderiaceae_C > Allorhodoferax. The sequence continues at coordinate 5,127 of CAYXWW010000172.1, forward strand.
CAAGCCGCACAAAGACTAGGCCTGCAAAGAAAAACCTCCAAACGACGAGCCTCTCGCACATTCCGCGCGATGGAGCCTGTAATGCAGCGCATCCAACCACATTTGGTGCACCATTGTCGGCGCGCTTGTTTTGAACCCAGTACACTACAGGTAGTGGCTTGCAAGTGCCCCAGACCCCATATATAGTGTGCCCTGTCTTGGCTGCCCTTACGATAATTACACATCGGATGGCGGTCGCAGCGTACCGCCAGGGCCCACAAAAAATACTGTTTACGACGAGGAATTCATGCAATCTGTTACACACTCCGCCACGCCAGCATCCACCGCCATGTTGTCGACCCATAGCGATGCTGCAACTGAAGGAGGGGCCGTCAACGTGCTGGCCCATTACCAAATCATTCGACGCAACGGTGCTGTGGTTCCGTTTGAGCCCAACAAGATCGCCGTCGCCATGATGAAGGCTTTTCTGGCTGTCCATGGCACCCAGGGTGCGGCGTCGGCTAGCGTGCGCGAAGTTGTCGACGTCTTGACCCAGCAAGTAATTCGTGCCCTGATGCGATCGCGCCCAGGTGGCGGAACCTTTCACATTGAAGACGTACAAGACCAGGTGGAGCTGGGCCTCATGCGTGGCGGACACCATGAAATCGCTCGCGCTTACGTCCTGTACCGGGAGCGCCGCACGCAAGAGCGCGCCAAGCATGTGGCACAGGCCACACCGCCAACACCGGTTTTGCATGCCATAGACGGCGGGCAACGCGTTGTGCTGGACCTTGGTCGGTTGAAAGCACTGATCGAGACCGCGTGTACCGGCTTGGGTTCAGACGTCAAAGCTGACCCCATTCTTGCCGAAACCATGCGCAACCTGTACGACGGAGTTCCAATGGATGAGGTCTACAAGGCTTCGATTCTTGCAGCCCGCACGCTGATCGAAAAAGACCCAGACTATACCTACGCCACTGCGCGCTTGCTGTTTCACACCATTTCGCGAGAAGTGCTCGGACGCGACGTGGCACCGTCGAAGATGGCAGAAGCCTACACCGAGTATTTTCCTGGCTTCATTAAGCGCGGCGTGAACGCAGAGTTGCTGGACGAACGCCTGATGCAGTTTGACCTGCCACGCCTCGGCGCCGCACTTAAGGCTGAGCGCGACATGCAGTTTGACTACCTGGGTCTGCAAACCTTGTACGACCGCTATTTCCTCCACGAAGGCAAGACCCGCATTGAACTTCCGCAAGCTTTTTTCATGCGGGTTGCAATGGGACTCGCACTGGGGGAAATCGACCGTGAAGCCCGCGCCATTGAGTTCTACGAAGTGCTGTCACGTTTTGACTTCATGTCCAGCACGCCAACTTTATTCAACAGCGGCACACGCCGCTCGCAATTGTCAAGCTGCTATCTGACCACGGTGCCCGACGATTTAGACGGTATTTACGAGTCGATCAAAGAAAACGCTTTGCTGTCGAAATTTGCCGGTGGCTTGGGCAACGATTGGACCCGCGTGCGCGCATTGGGCGCACACATCAAGGGAACCAATGGTGAGTCACAAGGAGTGGTCCCATTCCTGAAGGTTGTGAACGACACGGCAGTCGCAGTAAACCAAGGCGGCAAGCGCAAGGGTGCGGTCTGTACCTATCTGGAAACGTGGCACCTAGACATTGAAGAATTTCTGGAGTTGCGCAAGAACACAGGTGACGACCGCCGCCGCACCCACGACATGAATACAGCCAACTGGATTCCGGACCTTTTCATGCGTCGCGTGATGGAAAAGGGCACCTGGACCTTGTTCTCTCCAAACAACGTACCCGACCTGCACGACCTGTTTGGCGCCGAGTTTGAGAAGGCATACGTGGCCTATGAAGAGAAAGCGGCCAGGGGCGAAATCAAACCAGCCCGCACTGTCCAGGCCAGCGATCTGTGGCGCAAGATGCTGACGATGCTTTTCGAAACCGGTCACCCCTGGATCACGTTCAAGGACGCCTGCAATGTACGCTCACCCCAACAACATGCGGGTGTAGTGCACTCTAGCAACTTGTGTACAGAGATCACACTCAATACGTCGGACACGGAAACAGCCGTCTGCAACCTTGGTTCTGTCAATTTGCGCCAGCACTTGAAGAATGGCAAGCTGGACCATGACAAACTCAAGCGCACTATTGGCACAGCCATGCGGATGCTGGACAACGTGATTGACATCAACTACTACGCGGTCAAGAAGGCACGTGACTCCAACTTGCGCCACCGTCCCGTTGGCTTGGGCGTTATGGCTTTCCAAGACAGCCTGTACGAGTTGCGCATCCCCTACGCCAGCGAGGCCGCTGTTCAGTTTGCGGATGAGTCGATGGAAGCAATAAGCTACTACGCGTATTGGGCTTCGACCGATCTTGCAAAGGAACGCGGCAAGTATTCCAGCTACCGCGGTTCGCTGTGGGACAAAGGCGTGCTCCCGCTGGATACATTGGACTTGCTGGCCAGCGCCCGCGGTGGATACGTGGAGGTTGACCGTTCCGCCACCCTGGATTGGAGTGCCCTGCGCAGCAAGATCGCGACAGACGGCATGCGCAACTCCAACTGCGTGGCGATCGCGCCGACAGCGACGATTTCCAACATCATTGGCGTGGATGCATCGATTGAACCGAGCTTTGGAAACTTGTCAGTGAAATCCAACCTCTCAGGAGAGTTCACCGTCATCAATGGCTACCTGGTCAAAGACCTCAAACGCCTGGGGCTGTGGGACGACGTGATGGTCATGGACCTCAAACACTTTGACGGGTCGCTGGGGCCTATTGACCGTGTGCAACTTGACGTCAAAAAGCTGTACGCAACGGCTTTTGATGTGGAAACGCAGTGGCTGGTTGAAG
>CAYXWW010000173.1:0-7946 GCA_964468905.1 uncultured Rhodoferax sp.
ACGACTGGGTAAGGGTGGTGACCTACCAATACAGCGATGAACCACTTTCTTGTGCCGGCAGCTTGCATGAGTACGGAGGGAGATTCAATGCTGGGGCATCATTGCTGAGTTGGTGAGGGCTGCGGGGTTCGAGGGGATTTTGTATGCGTCGACGAAGGGGCAAAAACGCTGTCTTGCTGTTTTTCCAGAAAATTTAGCAACAGGCTCTTTTGTAGAGCTTCGAGACAAACCAACTAAACATACAAAGCTTCAAAGACTGGATATTCACACAAGCGCAGAACTAACAGGCTGGCATACTTTGCCTGCAAATTTTAAGAATGTAGGTTGAATCGGATCATCAGAAATTTCATCAATACCCACTAGAGTACGGTTCCACAAATAGTGTCAAAGGACTGGTATTGGTGCCAGTGAAATTCAGAAGTTACTGACCGAAACCTACTTATATGCGCCTCAAGATGAATGACAGCTTGAGGCTGATCCGAGTCATCCGCGGGTGACTGTTGAAGTGACCGCAGAGCTTGTCACCGGACGTTCGAGGGCCTGCGGTGCGGATGGTGTTACGGTGCTTTTCCAAACATTAATCGCCTTCCGTGCTTAGGGCGACCTTAGGTGATGCTTAAATGATTCAAGCTGGTTGCTTGGTTAGATTTAGGAGTTTGTGCACAAGGCTGTGCATGTCCGTATATGGGCCGTAATCGTCTGTTCGTGTAGTTTGAGTTGAGAGCTGTAATGCTCGATCGTTAGCTACGCCTAAATTCGCTTTGGTGAGTTTCCACAAACCTTTATCACCCTTTTCGTATCCACCTATTCTTTGTCGGAGTCGACGATAGACTTCGGTTCTATGGAGTGGGGCAGCAAAGTTCTCAAAATGGAGCAAGAGCCATAATTCAAAACACGGGACGGAGGCGCATACCTCGAACGGAACTTTTGCCTTGAGGTTGTTCTTCATGGCGAGATGGAGTTCATTTGCACGACTCAAGGCTTGATGATAGTTGGCGTGTTCATCACGATCGAATACAACTACGATTTGATCAAATGCACGACTTTCTATCTGTCTATGGGAATCACCGTGTAGAAAAAGCTTCTCTGCATACTTGACGACATTTAGTGGATCATTACCCTCCGGAGCGCCAAGCACATTCACATATGCAGTTGGTAATCGTTGTTCTTTACGAATTTCATCAAGGTACTGAGGCTCAGTTTTGCTGCCTTCGCAGATGATGAGAACTCGATCTGCAGACTTTCGCGTAGCAGCTTTACGTCGAAGGCTACGTCCTTCTTGACGATGCTTAGCTTGATGGTCTGCGCCCATGATTAGTTTCTCCCTTTTGAGGAACTATCGGTGGTGTCAGTGAGTAGTGATGGCAATTCACGGAAGAAAGGAACAGCGCCGTAGCGCCCCATCAAGTAACCCTTCTCAAGTGCCTCATGTTTACGAGGGCTAAAGTCGGTCAAGGGAAACAAATTGGTAGCTTGATCGCTATCTTTCTCAGTGAACCATACTTGATCACGTCTGAAGATAGTTTGATCAAGCAGTGATGTGTCATGCGTAGTGAAGATCAATTGGGCTTTCTTTTGATTGATCTCTTTGCTGTGAAACATGCCAATCAACTGCCGCACAAGCAGTGGATGAAGACTTGCATCCAGTTCATCTACTAAAAGAATGCGGCCATCTCGCAACACATCAAGTACTGGCGCAGCGAGTGAAAAGAGACGTTGAGTGCCAGTTGACTCATCCATCAACTCAAAAGTCGCCGAACCCTTTGGCGCAGTGTGCTTAAAGACTGGTACTTTGAACTCTCGCTCCTCTTGTATTGTGTGAGGCGCTAAGTTCGGGTTGATTTGAAAGTGAACAGCTTTACGCTCTGCAGTTGAAATTTCATCAATGGAAAAATCAGCGGCAGCCATGAACGCTTGTACTTTCTCTTTCCCGTCTTGCGTTGCAAGCAGGGCTGTAGAAAAATCAGTGCTGATCATTGCCTGAGCGGGCAGAAAGACAACGTTAAACGTTAGCCACTTAAAAATCGGGCTAAGTACTTCACTGTTTAGTTGTGCTGCGGTAGACAAGAAAAGAGCGTTATTCCTCGTCGTTTCTTCCCATAGCTTTTTGGGACCAGTAAGGTACGTGCCAAACTCGTACACGTCCTTGTTTCCATCGAATTCACGTGAAAACACGAGCGTAGGCCTTGCTGTCTTGTAGACAAATAAAGACTCTTGAAGAAATCTTGTTTGTGTCATCTGGAATGCGTACTCAAAACGCAGCCCATCGTGCAGGAAAGTGATTTCAAATAAAGATGGCTTGCCCTCAAAAGAATCGTCCAATTTGAATCGTTGAACGTTGTAGGGCTGACCTGGCTGTATCAGAGTGGCAGACTCTGCCACCACGGCCCGCATGTAATCTAGTGCCATCAGTACAGAGGTCTTGCCGCTAGCGTTTGCGCCATAGATAACGGCGCTTTTTAATGCCTTAGCGGCTGAAGATATGCCTGTTGCTTCAAGGTGGGTGTCGGCATGTTCCTTATCCGTAGACGCGACAAGGCTTAGAGCTTGTACATCTCTTATTGACCGAAAGTTACCGACCCGGAATTCGAGCAGCATAATTCCCCTCCCGCTATTTTTAAAGCAAATTCTTGCACGAAAAATGCAAAAAGTCGATCTATAATTGGATTTGAGTCGATTTATTTGAGAGATGTTGTCCGAATGAGGTGCATAAAAGTCGTTTGCAAACGATTTTTGACAGGAGTGCTAACTCAAAGGATGGCTGCTTTTCGCAGAGTTCGATGGCGTAAGCCATATTCATAAGCTAGAGATCAGGATGTGCAGGTAATAGCCAAAGATGGATCACCGTCTGAAAAAGGCTGGTAGCGGACCGTCACAGAGTGCATGTGACCGGCAGTGGCCGACCCACTGCTGTCCTTCGCGGCTCCGCGATGGACGTCGACAGTGCCAATTTTCAGAGTCATTGGTCGCTGCGATCCATATTAAGCAAGGCTCGTCGAGCGGCTCGATGAGGTCACGTTCAAGGATTCCCGAGATGACCGCGAGAGGGGCACCGGTACATCAAGTAGCTGGATACTTGACGGCAGCGAAGGAGGCTGCACATGACGAGTGAAGAATTTCAAGAGCGATTGCGAGCCGCGTTTGAGTACGACGGTAAGCCGTATGGCCGAGTGTTCATGATACACGCGGCCGAGGGTGAGTACGGCCTTGATGCTGTCAAATTCAGTGGACACCTCTCCCTCTCCGACGGATTCAAGGCATGCTTCCTCGAAGCAGTCGAACTGCTGAACACCCACTGTCGCCCGCTTGTTAGGACGCCGCTGTCTGAGTTCTACCCCCAGCTTCTGCCGCGCTTGGTTAACGCGTGGCACACACTCTGTGCGGCAGAGCGAACCGCCCTCAGCGGCTATCCGCGTCCGGCGTTTACGACGCTGCGCAACATCTTCGACGACAACGTGCTGACGTCAGCGGCTCTGCAGAAGATTACTGACTTCTACAGGATCGAAGGCATCGACCCGCAAGACAAGAGTGGCAAGGTCGACCCGAGCGCGATTAAGAAAGCGCGTAAGGCCAACGAGTATTCAGTACGGCAAGTGATGACCGGGTCGAAGAGCGGCCTGCACCCCGAGGTAATCGAGGAGTTGAGCAGGCTTGACCAGCTCTACGACCTTGAGGTCCACGGCGGCCGCCTTTCGATGGCCGACGCGGTTGGCTACATGAAAGGCACAGTGCCAATGTCGATTGTGCCGAAGTTCGGCAACAGCTCATGGGCGTTGTTCATGAATCGCTATGCCGAGGTCGCGTGGACACTGCACCGCTTGCTGCCGACCATCCAGCCACCAGAAGGCCCGATGCCGGACGAGTGGAAAGATAAGTGGGCGATCGTCGACGACAGCTTCGAGATCGTCGTGCGCTCCCTCACGAAGGACCTAGGCATGAAAGTCGGCAATGCCTATGCGGATTTCATCAATGCCAAGTTCCCGTTCAACGCGACTTCGACCTTTACTCTCTAGAACGCGTTCCCAAGCATACGCGGCCCATCATTGAGATGAGCCGAGAGGCTGGGTCCGGCATCGGACCCTCCTTACCAGTCAATCCGCTCTGTACATGCGTTTGCCCTTCCACCGTCATCGAATGCGGATCGGCAAGGACACCTGCGGCTGGATAGGCACGAGGGTCTTGGCGTAGGCGCGCAGGATGTCGTTGTAGAGGTCGGCGTGCTTTGGGGCCTCAACCGACAGGATCAGCGCGTAGCGGATCTTCTCGGCACCAGTGGCTCGGCCTCCGCCGTCGCGTGCGTTGTAGTGGATGTCGAACACGGGGTTCTTGAGGCTGGAACCGCGGAAGGTCTTGGCTCCGTGCAGTACGGTTTCCCATTTGCCCTGGTCAGAGCGGCGTTCCTGCTCGGTGGCGAACTTCTTCAGGTCGAAGAAGCCCTTGGTGTCCGCGTTGCTCTTGCCGTCCTTGATCTTTTCGTCGTTGGGGCGGAAGACGACTTCGAGGCCAGCCTTGGTATAGGCCGCGGCATCCTGCGGATCGGTAGGCGACGCATAGCAGAACGTGGCCTTGAGGCGAACGTTGCCGGTTAACGCCTCCTTCGGCAGCGGCAGGCTAGCGCGCAGGTATTTACTGGGTTTGAGTTCGCCCTGGTAGACCACTCGGGCCACGCCATCCGGGCAGGTGATGATGTCGAGGGTGTCTTCGGGGATCTTGCCCCAGCCCACTTCAATCGGATCACGTTCGCCGGGATCGGCTGCGTGGACCAGCAAGGCCTTGATGGCAAGAGGCGTCAGGTTACTGCCCAAGATCGCACGGATACCGACCGCACTGCGTAGCAGGTACGGCGCCGCAAAGCTGGTGCCGAGTTGTGGCGTCAGCACCGGTTTCGCGTTCGGCGCCAGGACGTGGAAGTACTTGGACGCCGGGTTGCCGCCAAAAGCCATCAAGTCCGGCTTGACGACGCCAGGACTGCGGCCTGGTCCGATCGCGCTGTACGGCGCGCGGGCCCAGCCCGCGCCGGTGTCATCGGCTGCGCCGACTGCAAGCGCATTCACGCAGTCTGACGGAACCTGCACGCGGCTGTAGCCGAGTTCACGGTCGCGTTCTCCGTTATTGCCCACGGCCACGGTCATGAGCGTGTCGCCGTCGCTGAGCAGTTCGTCAATAACGGAGGTCCAAGTATGGACCTCCTTATCATCCACTTCGAGGTCCGGTCCCAAACTTAGGTTGATGAACTCATAAGACCGCGACAGCAAGACCTGCTCGATGAGGCCGAGCGTGCGATATAACTCTAACGGGTCTTCGCCGCCCGCCTCCTGGTCGAGCACACGCAAATGGTCCACCGGGGCGAACGGCCTGCCGGCTGTACCGTTGGGCTGGATCGGGCCGAACAGAACGGCTGACGTTACGCCCAGGCCATGTTCCGGGCCGTCCGGATCATCGTCAGCATGTTCGTCGAGCTTTCGATACGAGCGCAGCCAGGGGCCTAAGGGGTGATGCTTGGGCAAGCCACCGTCTAGGATTGCGACGCGGGGCTCGGACGACAAAGCTTGCTCGGTGGGAAGGCTGCATCCCACCGAGGGTCCTCCGCTACGATGTAACGGGCGGATGCCGCGCAACTTGGGCACTGGCCGAATGACTCGGACGAATGAGAAACTAGCCAGTTTCTTGACGTCGCTGGGCTTGCCCTCAACGGGCACGAACCATAGGTTGCCGGCGACGAAATCGACTTCATTGTGGACCTTCACGTTCTCCCGCTGGGCGAAATTCACGAAAGCCTTTTGGATCAGCCCAGGGTCTTCGTCTGGCAACAAATGCAGGCCCACCTCGAAGAACCGATCCTTCGGTCCGCCAAGGCTCACGATGCGCTCCGCCGGCGCGAATGCGGCGAACTTTTCGATGTGGGCTAGGTCTTCGCCCTCGTCGGACTGTGCTTCGATGGTCTCTGTCCACTGCGAGAGGTTGCGAAACGCCTGACGCTTGCCAGCGACAAACAGTTCAGTCGTCGTGGTTTCCTGCGGTTGCCCTTTCCGGGTCCAGGCCTGCGGCTTGACCTTGACGGTGCGGCTGCCAATCGATTCCAAACCCGTGCTGCGCAACAGGCGGGTCGGGAAGTAGGAGCGGGCGATGAAGCTGGGATTCATCATCAACCGGGCCACCGCGAAATCGCCCGGGCACGCGTCGGGTGGGAGTTCATCCAATGCCTTCGCAGTGCTGCGAAACTGGGGAACCAACAGCTCCCGTGCATTCGCGAAGGTATCGACCTCGGCTTACCCTGTCATGTGCTTCGGGCCGACGATGTCGTGGGTCAGCAACTCGCCACGGCCGATCAGGAAATTGGTTTGGTTCATGCGTCAGCCTTTCTTCGGGGCGCGGTCTTTCGTGCCGCAGGCGCCTCGTTGGCGTATTTGCGTATCGTGTCCCGGCTCACGCCCGTAATGTCGGAGATGGCGTGCTGAGACAGGCGGGTCTGCTTGGCCAGCCTCACCGCCAGGTCAATCCGGCCTTGCCTGTCGAGCGCCAAGGCACGCGCCTTCATGAAGTCCTCAACGAGTACGGCGTCTGTGGTCGTGCCCAGGGCCACTGCACGCCGGAACCGCTGCACTTCGCGCTCAATGTCGCTGAACGAGTGCCCGGCGAATGCAAACACCAGGATGTCGATCCAACGGGCAAAGAGGGCATAGTCCGGCCCCAGGAAGCGCTTGATGGCTTCTTTGACGGCCTTCTCATTGGGCGTTTTGAACTGGACCACTAGGTCGAAGCGGCGCCAAAGCGCTGGATCGATCAGTTCCGGGTGGTTTGTGGCCGCCAGCAATACGCTACTGGCGGGCCATTCATCGACCTCCTGCAAGATTACAGTGACAAGTCGCTTGAGTTCGCCCACGTCGGTGTCGTCGCTGCGCCGCTTAGCTATGGCATCAATCTCGTCCAGCAGCAGCACGCAGGGCTCACGCTTGGCGAAGTCGATGGCGGCGCGCAGGTTGGCGCCGCTCTTGCCCAACAGACTGCTCATCACGGCGGTTAGGTCGAGCACGTACAACGGCACCTTCAACTGCCCAGCCAACCAGCGGGCCGTAAGCGTTTTGCCAACGCCTGGCGGCCCTACAAAAATGGCTGAGCGGGTCGGCGCAAGCCCCATGGCCCACAGCCGATCACTCTGTCTGCGCTCGGCGATGAGCTGCCCCAAGACATCCTCGACATCACTTGATAGCAGCGGCGCATCTTTCGCGGGCTCGTCCTTGAAAACCTTCAGAAGCGAGAGGCGCGATTCGTCATCTACCGGCAAAGCGTGAGACGTCGATGGCTGGGGCGCCAGCTTGCGCATGTTAGGGACGCTACGCGCTGGCCTTGACTTCAGGAATAGCTCAAGCTGCTCGGCGAGGTCAGGCGCCGTACCGCGGTACTTGCGAACCAGTCGTGCCGCGAACAGGCGCACATCTTCTGTCTGCTCAGCCAGAGCCAAGCGGACCATCTGGACTAAATCTGACTGCTCTTCCTTCATTTCGCCCGGTATTTCTGTAAACTGTTGAATTTAAACTGTTTCTATTATCCATCTCATGGACTATAAATATTGTCGCACAGATCTGAGGAAATTACGACTGCGTAGCAAACGGTGACGATGGAGGGGCCTTGAACGACTCTCCGTAGGGCTGCACCAACCCGTACGCGGTCTGATCGGCGGCTCTGAGACCACGAGACCACATCAGCTTATGTCTCCGATGAGGCGGGAGCCGACTACCCTGGTGAGGACCGGTCGTTCACGGCCCGAGACGATGCGGTCAGCTGTTCCACGCATCGCTACTGATACTCATGGTGGTGTCAGCCGCTGTGGTGAAGGTCTGCTTTACGGCGGTCAGCGTAACTTCGGGCCTTAGGCACGATTGGCCCCTTACGCTGCATAAGAGTCGTTCATGATGATGGTGTTCGGCGTATCTCTGCTGATAATC
>CAYXWW010000174.1:0-4611 GCA_964468905.1 uncultured Rhodoferax sp.
TCACTTTTGGCCCAACCCGTTTCTAAACCGTTGCACTTCGTACTTGAATCCGCCAAGGAAATGGGCCTCTAGCCCTCGTAGAACGAGCGTTTGCAGCTACTACTTTGATAGCAATATCGCTGTCTATGTGACTTCGAATCCTACCAAAGGCGCCTTCTCAGCATCAATCTGGCACCCCAGAGATAGCTGTCCGTAGCCGACCAGAAAGCATTCGGTGCGGCGCAGCGCCACGGCTTCGGCTTGGTTACCAAAATACACCCAAGTGCCAAAGCTAGAGGCATCGGCAAGCACAATCTGGTCGCCACGCCGACGGATGGTGGCGTGCACGCGCGAGACGCGGGGGTCCAGCACCAGCAGCGAAGCGTCGGTGGCGCGCCCCAGGGTAATACCCACTGTGCTGATTTCAAATACCTGTGTGCGACCCTGCACGGTCAAAGCTACGGTTTGCGGTTTCACGGGGGTATACATTAAAGATCCCATGGCGGTGGCATCCAGATCACGGCCCGCTTGCCACTCCACACGGTAAATGTGCGTGGTTTGTACTTTGCCGCGCAGGTGCATGGGGCCCAGGCTGCGCAAGGAAGGGCGCTGGGCTGCGATGAGCTCGTTCCATACATTTTGGGTCGTCAAAATTTGGTCTGCACCGGCCAGGTCTGCCAGGCGCGCTGCAGTGTTGACCGCATCGCCAAAGCAGTCGCCTTCAATCTCGACCAGTTCACCTGACTCAATGCCGATTTGCAGTTGAATCGGTGCGGTACCGCCGGTGGGGAAAACGGGTGCTGTTTGAAAGCGTGATTGCAGGCTGACACAAGAAGCTACCGCGCTACCCGCGGTGGGGAACACGGCAAACACGCCATCGCCCAGCAATTTCACCACGCGGCCCTGGTGTTCTTCGAAGACTTTGCCCAGTCGCCCGGTCAAGCCCGTCATCAGCATCGATGCCTGTGTGTCGCCTAATTGTTCAAAGAGCCCCGTGCTTCCAACAACATCGGCAAAGACAACGGTAGGCATCAACAGGCTTTCGGCGGGGTGGCGAACAGAGGGCGTACGTCGGGTTGACGCAGCTGGCATTGATCGTATCTGGTTCACAGAGTCGACGCAAGAGAATGGGCCGCAGAACACGCTGGATGTGTGCCACGGCACAGGCTTTGCGTTGCGGGTCTGATAGCATGCCCTTACGGTGCAAGTTTTTAACAAGGGCGACGGGTTGCGGGCGGTACATGGACGATATTGAAAAGCTGGGCAGATACAACATCCTTCGTGTGCTGGGCAAGGGCGCGATGGGCGTCGTCTATGAAGGCCTAGACCCCAATCTGGACCGCGCAGTGGCGCTCAAGACGATCCGTATGCAGGGTTTGACGCCAGAGGCTGCGGCAGAGTACGAAGGCCGTTTCCGAACCGAAGCCCGTTCGGCGGCCCGTTTGCACCACCCCAATATCGTTAGCGTGTTTGACTCCGGCCATGACGGCGATGTGGCGTATCTGGTGATGGAATTCATTGAGGGTGAAGACCTCAAGCAGCACCTGGAGAGTGGTGCGCGGTTTTCTGTGCGGTCTTCCATCGTGATGGTGCACGAGCTGCTGATGGCACTTGACCATGCGCACCGACAAAACGTAGTGCACCGGGACATCAAGCCCGCGAACATGCTGATGGAAGTGTCTGGACGCGTGAAGCTGACGGACTTTGGGGTAGCCCGTATCCAGGAGCCCAATGAGACCAATCTGACCCAGGTTGGTGGTGCTGTGGGTACACCCAAGTACATGTCACCCGAGCAGGCCAAGGGCTTGCGCGGTGACTCGCGTTCTGACTTGTTTTCTGCGGCAGTTGTACTTTATGAGTTGCTGACGGGCACCCTGCCGTTTACGGGGGAGAACCAGCTTGTGGTCATCCACCAGATTGTGGGTCACCACGCTGCGCCGCCCAGCAGTCTGAATCCTGATGTGCCCGCCGCGATGGATGAAGTCATGGCGCGTGCAATGGCAAAAAATCCTGACGAGCGCTATGCAACGGCACGCGAGTTTGCCTTGGCATTGCGCGCCGTGGCGCAACAGATGCATGGCGCAGCAGAAGGTCAACATGCCGATGTGGCAGCCGAACTGGCCGCTCATCGACCTGCGGCTGGCGCATTTGCCTTGCGTGACGGTTCCAGCACGGGCCTGTTCGGGCCCAACATGGATGTGGTGTCGGCGTCGACTGTCAACCATGAGGCGGAATTCAAAGCCTGGCAGGACGTGAAAGACACAACAGACCCACAGGCGTTTCTGGCCTTCTTGAAACTGTTCCCATCGGGGATTTATGCGCGGCGCGCGCAAAACCGTGTCTACCAGTTGGGCGCGGGCGCTGCATTGGAGCACGCAAAGACCGAGCCCCAGTTCAAGCTGCCCACGCAAGAGTCAGGGTTTGATTCAACAGTGGGCCATTACGCTGCGACGAGACCCTTGCAGACGTCAGACCAAACGGTGCCAAGCTTGATCGGTTTAGAAAGTGTCGCACCAGAGTACCCAGTTGACGCTGTGGCGGAGATGCACGTTCAACCCGCGATTGAGCGTCCCAAACGGTGGCCCCTGTTTGCCGCAATAGCTGCAGTGGCGCTGGTAGCTGTTGCGATGGTGGGCTTGCGGACGCAGCCGTCGGAAGATGCCGCGCCCAGTGCGTCCGCCGTGTCGCAAGGGTCAACCAACACAGCGACAGTGCAACCCACAGTACCGCCCACACCGCCCGCTACTGAGGTGTTTATCGAAAGTACACCCAGTGCTGTCGCAGCGCCGGCCAATGCTGGCCCCAAGCCACACGCCAGAACCAAGGCCCCTGTTGAAGCGATCAGTGCACCAGTAGAGCCGCGTCCTGCGCCAATGCACCAAGGCCCTGGGGTTGGACCATCGGCTGCGGGGCAAGTGTGTGCGGACAAAGTCTTTGTCTTCAAGGTCAAATGCATTGCAGACCAATGTGCAACGGATCGATTTCGTCATACGCAAGAGTGTTTGCGTTTCAAAGAGATGGAAAGAGAAGGTGAAGAGCAACGCAAAAATGCGCGCTAGTGGGGCTGTGGCAGGGTGACTTTGTGGCACACTGGGCCGCTCGCAAACCGGTGGTACTGACAGATGGCAGGAGGCAATTTTGTGAATATCAAGAGTCAAAAAGATTTCTTTTCAGGCCTCATGTTCATGGTGGTGGGCGTTGCGTTTTCTTGGGGCGCCAGCGCATACAGTATTGGCACCGGTGCCCGCATGGGGGCGGGGTATTTTCCACTGGCCTTGGGCGTTTTGCTGGCCGTGCTGGGCGGTGTGATTACGTTCAAGGCACTCGTTGTTGAAACAGTTGACGGCGACAAGATCGGCGCTTTTGCCTGGAAGCCACTGGTCTTCATCATCTTGGCCAACCTGGTGTTTGGCGCGATGATTGGTGGCTTGCCGATCATCCATTTGCCACCCATGGGCCTGATCGTGGGTATCTACGCGCTGACCTTTATTGCGTGTCTCGCGGGTGACAAGTTCAATTTCAAAGAGGCTGTGGTGCTGGCAAGTATTTTGGCCGTATTGAGCTACCTTGCGTTTATCAAACTGCTGCATTTGCAGTTTCCGGTGTGGCCCGTTTTTGCTGGTGCCTGATGAGGAGTCACGATGGAGCTGTTTAACAATCTGGCGCTCGGGTTTGGCGTGGCCTTCACGCTGCAAAACTTGATGTATGCCTTTGCTGGCTGCTTTTTGGGAACCGTCATTGGCGTGCTCCCCGGCATTGGCCCGCTAGCAACCATCGCCATGCTGCTACCTGCTACCTACGCGTTACCGCCTGTGGCTGCGCTCATCATGCTGGCTGGCATTTACTACGGTGCGCAATATGGTGGCTCTACCACGGCTATTTTGGTCAACTTGCCGGGTGAGTCTTCATCAGTCGTTACGGTTATTGACGGTTACCAGATGGCGCGCAATGGCAGGGCAGGGCCTGCGCTGGCTGCGGCGGGACTAGGCTCGTTCTTTGCGGGTTGTGTGGGGACGCTCATTTTGGCGGCGTTTGCGGCTCCACTGACCGAACTGGCGTTCAAGTTTGGGCCGGCTGAATACTTTTCTTTGATGGTTTTAGGCTTGATTGGCGCTGTGGTGTTGGCATCGGGGTCTTTGCTCAAGGCCATTGCCATGATTGTGCTGGGCTTGCTGCTGGGCATGGTGGGTACCGATGTTAATTCGGGCGTGGCACGGTTTACCTTTGACATCCCGGAGCTAACCGATGGCATTGGTTTTATCGTGATTGCGATGGGTGTTTTCGGCTACGGTGAAATCATCAGCAACCTGGGCAAGCATGCGAGTGAGCGGCAGGTGTTCACGGCCAATGTGATGGGCCTGCTGCCCACCAAAGAAGATTTTAAAAACATGATTCCAGCTGTGCTGCGTGGCACGGCTCTGGGTTCAGTGCTGGGCATCTTGCCCGGTGGCGGCGCGGTAATGGCGGTGGCCGTCGCCCGGCGGGTTGACGACGCCGGCGTTGTGGCCGCCGCTGGTCAGCGCAAAGCGGATCTCGGCCGGGCACAGGTGATGCAGCTTGTAGACCGAACGCCACGGTGCGACGTGGTCGGTCTCGGTGCCGACCACGAACATCGGCACGCGGATGTCCTTG
>CAYXWW010000174.1:4621-7873 GCA_964468905.1 uncultured Rhodoferax sp.
AATGGCAGCCTTTGCGGCTTACACGCTGGAGAAAAAGACAAAACTTAAACCTGGTGAAGTGCCCTTTGGCAAGGGCAACATCCGCGGTGTCGCTGCACCCGAGTCTGCCAACAACGCAGGTGCACAAACTTCGTTTATTCCGTTGCTGACCTTGGGCATTCCGCCCAACGCAGTGATGGCGCTTATGGTGGGGGCCATGACCATACACAACATTCAGCCGGGCCCGCAGGTGATGACCAGCAACCCTGAATTGTTTTGGGGGCTGATTGCTTCGATGTGGATTGGCAACCTGATGCTGATCATTTTGAACCTGCCCCTCATCGGGATCTGGATCAAGTTGCTCAGCGTGCCGTATCGCTGGCTGTTTCCGTCCATCGTGCTGTTCTGTGCCATTGGTGTGTACTCGACAAACAATTCAACGTTTGATATTTGGCTAGTAGGTCTCTTTGGTTTTATTGGCTACGTCTTTATCAAGCTTGGTACAGAACCCGCTCCATTGCTATTGGGCTTTATTTTGGGCCCCATGATGGAGGAGTATTTGCGCCGTGCGTTGTTGCTGTCGCGGGGCGACTGGAGTGTGTTTGTATCACGCCCCATATCGGCCGGTTTGCTGGCAGCGGCGGCTTTGCTATTGGTGGTGGTTTTAATGCCATCCGTGAAATCCAAACGGGAAGAAGCTTTTGTTGAAGACTGATGAATTGACACAACACGCGCAGCGCGTGGCGCTGCACAACGAGGTGCATGCCAGGCCGCCAGAGGCCATGGAGGTCCCGGTAGCCATCTCCCATGTTGTTATGGCGTGTGACGCCGGGCAAAGGGCCGACAGTTGGGCACACATGGCAGCGTTGGCGCGGGACCACCATTTGCCCGCGCCCGATGCGGCCACCACCCATGTGCGGATGGATATGGGCCCCTATCGGGTGCGGTGGGAGATGCACACGGAATTTGTCACCTGGACATTCACCCGCAAGATCAGCGCTCTGCATTTTGGCGAACAGGAGCCTGAGTCTGCATTACTGGCTGTGCCCCAGAGTTGGTTTGCAAGCATGCCGGGGCAGAGCCTTGCCCAAGTGCATTTGTGGGCGCTGCCCAAAGACACGTTGACCGTAGGAAGCATGGTCAAACATGTCTTGCACGAAGATACCGTGGTCGCATCCAACGTGGCGGGTGGTTTTGCAGAGGTCTATACCGACTTTGCCATCCATGGCGATGGGTTCTCGCGCATTGTGCTGTTGGCCGGGGCCATGCCGCCGCGCCGACTAGGCCGTTTGGTCCAGCGCTTGATGGAAATTGAAACCTATCGCATGGCGGCCCTCTTGGGCTTGCCTGCTGCGCGGGACGCATCGACGGTGTTGGCTTCTGCCGAGCGCGAACTGGCCGAATTGGCGCAGGCTATACGATCAGCCACGCGCGACGACGAGCCGCAATTGCTCGATCGCCTGACCCGGTTGGCTGGCGAGGTCGAGAGCCAGCACGCTGCGACGCATTCCCGCTTTTCCGCCAGCGCTGCGTACTTTGAATTGGTCGACAAGCGCATTGCTGAAATCGATGAGTCCCGCTTGCCCGGTATGCAAACGATTGGCGAATTCATGGATCGGCGCTTGACGCCCGCACGCAGCACGTGCGCTTGGTCGGCCCGCAGACAAGATGCGCTCTCGCAACGGGTTTCGCGCATTAGCAATCTGTTGCGCACACGGGTCGAGATTGAGCAGCAGCAAAGCAGTCAAGCCCTGCTGGCCACCATGAACAGCCGACAGGACATACAGATCAAATTGCAGTCCACGGTGGAAGGCCTGTCCGTGGCAGCCATCAGCTACTACATCGTGGGTCTCGTCAGCTACTTGGCCAAAGGTGCGCAACATTGGGGTTGGCCTTTGAGTGCTGAAATAACCTCTGCCATTGCCATTCCCCTGGTGGTAGGTGGGGTCTGGTGGTCCCTGCGGCGCATGCACCAGCGCGTATTTCACGGTTAAATTTCCACGGCTAATAGGTTTTGGCAATGTGATTGATTGGATCAATCAAACCACAAAACCTCATAGCCGGCCTAAACTTCACCCTGTTCACCGATAGAACCAACCTGTAGAACTTAACCCAAGCAACCAAGAGGAAAACCAACCATGTCATTGATCAACACCCAAGTCCAACCCTTCAAGAACGAAGCCTTCCACAACGGCAAGTTCGTCACGGTGACCAACGAAACACTCAAGGGCAAGTGGAGCGTGTTCATCTTCATGCCTGCAGCTTTCACCTTCAACTGCCCGACTGAGATCGAAGACGCGGCTGACAACTACGCTGCTTTCCAGAAAGCCGGCGCCGAGGTGTACATCATGACCACCGACACCCATTTCGCACACAAGGTATGGCACGAGACTTCGCCAGCTGTTGGCAAGGCCAAGTTCCCACTGATTGGTGACCCCACACACAAGCTGACCCGCGCGTTTGATGTGCACATTGACGAAGATGGCCTGGCACTGCGCGGCACATTTGTCATCGATCCATCGGGCACCATCAAGACCTTGGAAATCCACTCCAATGAAATCGCTCGCGATGTGAAAGAGACCCTGCGCAAGTTGAAGGCCGCGCAATACACGGCTGCTCACCCTGGCCAAGTGTGCCCTGCGAAGTGGAACGAAGGCGCGAAGACGATCACGCCGTCACTCGACCTGGTTGGAAAAATTTAAGTTCGGCATCAAGCCACTGAGCAAAGGCCGGACAGCGTCAAGGTGCGTGTGCACCTTGCCGTCCGGCTTTTTTATTCGCGAAATATGCCGCTAGCCCTCGTAAAACATGCGTAGGTAGCTATCAAAATAGTAGTAACTGTAAAGGACACCATCATGCTCGATTCAGAACTCAAGGCCCAGCTTGCCAGCTACCTGGAGCGCGTGAAGCTGCCGTTTGAGATGGTGGCCTCGCTCGACGACAGCGAAACCGCGCGTGACATGATGAGCCTGCTGCAAACCATTCAAGGCTTGCGCAACGACATGATCAGCCTGCGTGTGGATGGCAATGACGCGCGCAAACCATCTTTTTCGCTGCAGCGTAAGGATTTAGCAGGGACCCAAGCCCCAACCTTGCGTTTTGCAGGTTTGCCCTTGGGCCATGAATTTACATCCTTGGTACTCGCGCTGCTGTGGACGGGCGGCCACCCACCCAAGGTAGAGCAGTCTGTTATCGACCAAATCGTGGCACTAGACGGTGACTTCAACTTTGAGGTCTACATGAGCCTGACCTGCCACAACTGCCCGGACGTGG
>CAYXWW010000175.1:0-949 GCA_964468905.1 uncultured Rhodoferax sp.
ACACCGCAGAGTTTTTCTGCGCCAACATGACGGTGGAAATGGACGACACCGACAAGTTGAAGGTGCTGTTTGAAGACGCTGAACGCATGGGCCTGGGCTTTGAGCCACCCAATATCAACCGGGGGCGCCACCGGTTTGAGCCCATCTCCAACAAAGAAATCCGCTATGGTCTGGGCGCCATCAAAGGCACGGGCCAACAGGCCATCGACGCCATTGTGGCCGCGCGTGAAGGCAAGGGGCCAACGGGAGAAGCGGGCCCGTTTACGAGTTTGTTTGATTTTGCACGCCGCGTGGACCGCAGCCGCCTGAACAAGCGCTGTGTGGATGCGCTCATCAAGGCCGGAGCCTTTGACACACTGCAGCTCAACCGTGCTGCATTGTCGGCATCCATCGACCGGGCGTTTGAATTTGCCGCTGCAAGTGCCGCCAATGCCAACCAGCATGGCCTGTTTGATATGGGGGGCGAAGACGACCACGGTTCCAGCACCCAAGAGCCTGATTTGGTGGACGCCATGCCGTGGGGCATTAAAGAGCGGCTGACCCATGAAAAATCCGCAATAGGTTTTTACCTGTCGGGGCACCTGTTTGACGAAGTGACGCTGGAGGTGCGCAAGTTTGCCAAGCGCCCCATTGAAGAATTGATCGATACCCGAGAGCCGCAGTTGCTGGCCGGCATCGTCACCGACTTCCGCGTCATCAATGGCCAGCGCGGTAAGTTGGCCCTTTTTAAGCTGGACGACAAAAGTGCGGTCATGGAAGCTACGGCCGACGAGGCTATGATCAATGCCAATCGCCACCTTTTCAAAGACGATGAACTCATCATCGTGATGGCCAAGATGCAAGTCGACAGATTTGCAGGTGGTTATCGTTTGGCAATACAACAAGTCTGGGATTTGCCTTCAGCGCGTTGTCGCTTTGGCAAGTACTTGCGCGTAGCGGTGAATGGCCG
>CAYXWW010000175.1:959-7593 GCA_964468905.1 uncultured Rhodoferax sp.
CGACATGATCGACGCACGGGTTGAAGAAGACCTGATGAATGCCAACAAGCATTTGTTCAAAGACGACGAACTCGTCATCGTCATGGGCAAGGTGCGCGATGACCGCTTCTCGGGCGGCAAGCAGCTCACCGTTACCCAAGTGTGGAATCTGGAGCAAGCGCGCTGCCGCTTTGGCAAGTATTTGCGCGTGGCGGTGAACGCAGCGGATGGCTCCGCGGGCCCCGATGTGGCGCGCCTGGTGCGCGAGTTCCCGGCCAAGCGCGAGCAGACCGAACAGGGTGAATTGGTGCGCGGCCTGCCCGTGCGCTTTGCGATACAGCTGGGTGTGGAGCAAGAGGTTGCTGGCTGCAAAGGCGCGGCGTTTGACTTGCATCTGGACGATACGGCGCGGTTTTATCCCAGTGATGCGGCGCTGGCCGGGTGGCGGGCGCAGGCGGATCAGGGTAAGGCGGTTATTGCATATGAGGCTTGAGGCGGCCTTTCCGCTTCAGCGGGGGTTGCCCCCACTCCCCCCAACCCCCTCGCCCCGCCGGGCGAGGGGGAGTTAAAGCGGACAGCCGATTTGGTGTCGTCGCGCCGAATACGGAATTACTGGCGGGAGAATCAGCCCTTCAGGCGAGCTTACCTATGTTTTCGGCCTCTAGCCCTCGTGGAATGTGCATAAGCAGCTATTGAATTTATAGCGGTTTGTATACTTAGTCAACTAGGCTGGGGGCTGCGAGGAGGGGTTTTGACTGCTGTGGGGCGGGAGCAGACTTAAGCCACGCGCCGTCACTTTTATTCTTTTGCGCATTCAATGCCTAGAATCATTTGAACATCATTCCGTTACTTGTCGTGGTACCTAATACCGTATACAAGTGCTTTGAACCTGAGCATTGCAAGAGCGCAAGCCATTTTTTGGAGACTTTGATGACCATTTTCTTGAGCAATGCCCAACCTCAAGAGCAGTTTCTTCTCTGGAAACTTCGTTCTCGCACCATGAACCGTCGTACGCTCACATTAGTAGTACTTGCGCCGCTGTTCTTCTGGTCCTCTGCCTCTGTGCAAGCCTGCTCGCCGCTGCCAGACACCAAATTTGCAACGATCGAGCAGACCACGCAAGACGCCCCTTTTGTGGTTAAGGCGGTGCCGCGTGAGTACATCGGGAACGGGACTTACCGTGTCCAGATTTCTGAGTGGCTTAAGGGTACTGGATCGTCGGAGATCCTTGTAGCAGGATTCGCTAACCGTGAGGGGGTCATGTCCAGTTGCGATAGGGACCTTCGTCTAGGAGAGGCGGTTCTGCTCTTTGTGGCGCCGCAATCTCCCGACCGTTACACGATCGGGTTTGCACCGGGTCCCGCCTCTCCGGCGCGGGGGATGTGGATTGACCGCGTGCCACCGGCGACGCCGTCGAATGCGGACGCTGTGCGCAAGGCGGTTGACGGCGCCCGTAACTAAGGCCTAACAGGGCTGCAATACCTCACCATAGCGGGAGGCGGCATCACTGCAAGTGTTGTTTGTCCCGTTAACTTCACGTTGAATGACTGCTTCGGAGCGGCAGCAACGACCGGTAAACATTTGAACCGAAAACCGCTCTACCGCCCATCAATCCACCTCACAGCCCACCTTCCGCGCTGTGCATGCTTCGCACAAAGAGATCACTTCAATTGGCCACTAGCTCTGGCGGAATGTGCGTGAGCAGCTCCTAAGTACATAGCACTATTTGGTTCGTTGGTGCAACGCCAATAATTCCGTAGCCGACGCGACGACACCAAATCGGCTGTCCGCATTAGCTCCCCCTCGCCCGGCGGGGCGAGGGGGTTGGGGGGAGTGGGGACCACAAAAATCCCAAAAGCCAAAACACTTTTCTAGTTGACAGAAATTCCCCGTCCGATTAAATTAATAACCATTCGGTCATTAACCGCATTCCGGCCGCCAAATCCCTTTAATCCCAGACAAACACCCAACGCCATGCCCTCCAACCGTACTTACGCCACAACAGCATTGGTCGCTGCAATACTGGTCTTGAGTGCCTGCTCCAAGCCGGCACCTTCAGAGGCACCCATTCGAGCCGTCAAACTCGTGACCGTGGGGGTGGGCTCCATCCAATCGAGTGCCGAGTTTGCTGGCGAAGTGCGGGCACGTGTCGAGTCGCGGTTGGGCTTTCGGGTGAGTGGCAAGATTGTGCGACGGCAGGCGGAGTTGGGCCAGCGTGTGAAGGTTGGCGACGTTCTGGCGCAGCTCGATCCACAGGATTACCAGTTGGCGGCCCAAGCTGCCAAGGCGCAGGTGGCCGCCGCATTGACGAACCGTGACCTGGCAGCGGCCGACTACAAGCGCTACAAGGAATTGCGCGATCAAAACTTTATCAGCGGTGCCGAACTGGAGCGGCGGGAAGCCACGCTCAAGGCCGCGCAAGCGCAGCTGGAGCAAGCGCAAGCGTTGGGTTCTGCCCAGGGCAATCAAGCAGGCTACACCACGCTGGTGGCCGATGTGTCAGGCGTGGTGACCGCCATTGAGGCCGAGCCGGGCCAAGTGGTTACAGCAGGCACACCCGTTGTGCGCATCGCGCAAGACGGTCCGCGGGACGTGGTGTTTTCGGTCCCTGAAGGCAGGGTCTCGCAAATCAAAGCTGGGTCGAGCGTGGACGTGCTGCCCTGGGGTACGACCGAGGCACGCAAGGGCACTGTGCGGGAAGTCTCGGCCAGTGCTGATGCTGTGACGCGCACATTCCTGGTGAAGGTCTCCTTGCCACTGGAGCAAGCCCTGACCTTGGGCACCACGGTGACCGTTTTGCCGCATGCTTTTGACCACAGCGGCGTGCCGGTCATCAAGTTGCCGACCAGTGCCATTCGCCAGGACGGCAACGCCAGCGCGGTGTGGGTGCTCGACAGCGCCAGCATGACCGTCAATTTGCAACCCATCCAGATTGCTACGGCCGATGGCAATGACGTGGTGGTGGCTGCTGGATTGCAGCTCGGCATGCAAGTGGTCTCCGCTGGTGTTCACGTGCTGCAACCTGGCGAAAAGGTCACAATCTACAAAGAAAAAATGCCGCAAGCCCCCGCAAACAGTGCGCAAGCAGCTATTAAAACAGTAGCAGCAACTGCACCAGCGTCTGCTGCCGCCAGCGGCACGACTGCGAAGTGAGGGCAGCATGAATCAAGACCAACCCAAAGCCGGCTTCAACCTGTCGAAGTGGGCGCTGGACCACGCTGCACTCACACGCTACCTGATGGTGGTGCTGATGATTCTCGGGGCTGCAGCCTATTTTCAGCTGGGCCAGGATGAGGACCCGCCGTTTACTTTTCGGATCATGGTGGTGCGGGCCTTCTGGCCCGGTGCCACGGCCCAGCAAATGGCCGAGCAGGTAGCCGACAAACTGGAGCGCACCCTGCAAGAGGTGCCCAATGCAGACAAGATCCGAAGCTACTCCAAACCGGGCGAGAGCACGGTGTTGTTTCAGGTCAAGGATTCAACGCGCGCCGCCGATGTGGCGAATATCTGGTACACGGTGCGCAAAAAAATTGGCGATATTCGCGGCACCTTGCCGCCCGGTGTGCAGGGGCCGTTTTTCAATGACGAGTTCGGTGATGTATTTGGCGTGATCTATGCGCTGGAGGCTGATGGATTTAGCGACGCCGAGGTGAAGACGTTTGCCGACACCATTCGCCAAAAGCTGCTGCGTGTGACCGATGTGAACAAGGTCGAGTTGATGGGGGTGCAGGATGAAAAGCTGTATATCGAGATCTCGCAAAAGCGCCTGGCCCAGCTAGGGCTGGATTTGAACCAGGTGCTGGCGCAGTTGGGCCAGCAAAATGCGGTGGAGGGTTCAGGTGCCATCCAGACGCCGCTGGATGTCGTGCAGGTGCGGGTGACCGGTCAGTTTCAGGCCATTGAAGAACTGCGTGCCATGCCCATTCGGGGTGTTGGCTACGGAGCGGGCACGAGTGCCGGGGGCAGCCAGCTGCGATTGGGTGACATCGCAACGATCAAGCGGGAGTATGTAGACCCACCGTCGCCCAAAGTGCGCCACCAGGGCAAGCAGGTTATAGCCTTGGGTGTATCCATGGCAAAGGGCGGCGACATTATTGCGCTAGGTAAAGCATTGGCCACCGCCACCCAAAAGATCGATGAACTGTTGCCCGCTGGCATCCGCCTGGTGAAAGTGCAAGACCAACCGGCGGCCGTGGCCAAGTCGGTTAACGAATTTGTGGGTGTACTCATTGAGGCTATTGCCATTGTGTTGGCGGTCAGTTTCATCAGCTTGGGGTTGCACAAGCGCAGTGATAGCAATGGCATTGGCACCCGCTGGTACAACCGGTATTACGTGGACATGCGCCCTGGTCTTGTGGTGGGTATCACCATTCCGCTGGTGTTGGCGGTCACATTTTTGGGCATGTGGTACTGGGGCATTGGCCTGCACAAGATATCGCTGGGCTCGCTCATCATTGCATTGGGTTTGCTGGTAGACGATGCCATCATTGCCGTGGAAATGATGGTGCGCAAGATGGAAGAGGGCTACGACAAGGTGCGCGCCGCTACCTTTGCCTACGAGATCACGGCCATGCCCATGTTGACCGGTACGCTGATAACCGCTGTGGGCTTTTTGCCCATTGGTATTGCGAAGTCGGCGACCGGGGAATACACCTTTGCCATATTTGGGGTAACGGTTTTGGCACTGGTGCTGAGCTGGTTTGTATCGGTGTATTTTGTGCCCTACCTTGGCACACTCTTGCTGAAGGTAAGGCCGCACAGTGAAAGTGGTGTGGAGGGACAGCCGCATGAATTGTTCAACACGCCGTTTTACAACACGTTTCGCAAGACCGTGAACTGGTGTGTGCAGTACCGGTGGACCACGATTGGCATCATGCTGCTGACCTTTGCACTGGGCATTGTCGGCATGGGCAAGGTGCAGCAGCAATTCTTCCCGGACTCGGCTCGATCAGAAATATTGCTGGACATTTGGTACCCCGAAGGCACATCGTTTGCGGCCAACGAAGTGACGACCAAGCGCCTGGAGGCGCGACTGCTGCAAGACGCGGATGTGGCTACCGTGAGCACCTGGGTTGGTACCGGTGTGCCGCGCTTTTATCTCCCGCTGGACAATATTTTTCCGCAAACCAATGTGTCGCAATTCATCATTGTGCCGAAGGAGTTGAAGTTGCGTGAGCCGCTGCGCATCAAGTTGCCAGCGCTGATTGCAGAAGAGTTTCCGGAGGTGCGGGCGCGGGTCAAGATTTTGCCCAATGGCCCACCCGTGCCGTATCCGGTGCAATTTCGTGTGGTGGGTACCGAGCCCGCCGTGTTGCGTGCGCGGGCCGATGAAGTGAAGGCACTCATGCGCGCCAGTAGCAACACACGGGGTGTCAACGACAACTGGAACGAGTCCATCAAATCGATCCGCATGGAAGTCGATCAGACCAAGGCACGGGCCCTGGGTGTATCCAGCCAGAGCATTGCACAGGCTTCCAAAACCATTTTCGGTGGTACGACAGTTGGCCAGTACCGTGAAGGCGACAAGCTCATCGACATTGTGTTGCGCCAGCCCCTGGATGAGCGCAATGCCATCACAGACGTAGCCAACGCCAACTTGCCCACCGCCAGTGGCAAGTCGATTCCACTGACGCAAATTGCCACCCCCACATTTGCGTGGGAACCGGGCGTGATGTGGCGCGACAACCGTGACTACGCCATCACCGTGCAAGCCGATATTGTGGAGGGCTTGCAAGGCGCCACAGTAACGGCTGAATTGCTGCCCGCGCTGCGGACGCTGGAGGCCGGGTGGAAGGCCAAAGGCTTTGGCGACTACAGGATCGAAGTTGCCGGGGCGGTGGAGGAGAGTAGCAAGGGCTCGTCGTCCATCATGGCTGGTGTGCCTATCATGCTGTTTGTCACCTTTACGCTGCTGATGTTGCAGTTGCACAGCTTCCTTCGCGCCATGCTGGTGTTCCTGACCGGCCCTCTGGGTATCGCCGGGGTTGCCGCCGCGTTGCTGGTATCAGGTCGTCCTTTTGGTTTCGTTGCGCTGCTGGGGGTGATCGCTTTGATGGGCATGATCCAGCGCAACTCTGTGATCTTGATTGATCAGATCGAGCAAGACCGGGCCGCCGGCGTACCGGCGTGGAATGCAATAGTGGAATCTGCCGTCCGCCGCCTGCGGCCCATTGTGTTGACTGCTGCCGCTGCTGTGTTGGCAATGATTCCCTTGTCGCGCTCGGTTTTCTGGGGTCCCATGGCGGTATCGATCATGGGCGGACTCATTGTCGCGACGATTCTGACGCTGCTCGCGCTGCCAGCCATGTACGCGGCCGGTCACTTTGATGTCTTGCCCTGGATTCGCCGCAACTCGGCGCGTTTTACTTCTCTCTTCAAGTCCGTTCCAGAGGTCAGGCTAAAATAGCGGGTTGACCAATTTCAATTGGGTGGTCAGCGTCCGGCAGACAGTGTTTGCACGAGGCGTCTGACCGGCCAAGTTGTATTTTTTGCGCGGGTGGCGAAATTGGTAGACGCACCAGGTTTAGGTCCTGACGCTGGCAACAGTGTGGGGGTTCGAGTCCCCCCCCGCGCACCACTTGGAATATTTGTGGGGCAGTCCGCAGTCGCTACGCGACGCGTTCTGCTCCTAATCATTTAGTTTAGGAGATCGACC
>CAYXWW010000176.1:0-7580 GCA_964468905.1 uncultured Rhodoferax sp.
CAGCGCGAGCCGTTGCCGCACTGCTCGACCTCGCCGCCATCGGCGTTGTGGATGATGTATTCAAAATCGATACCGGGTGCAGGTGACGGCCGCACCGTCAAAATCTGGTCGGCCCCCACGCCAAAGTGGCGGTCACCCAGGTAGCGATAGTGGGCCGCCGTCAGGCCCAGGCGGCCACGGGTTTCGTCGAGCACAACAAAGTCGTTGCCGGCTCCTTGCATTTTTGTAAATGGAATGCGCATGGGGCCGATTATCAGGCCACAGCCGCTTGGCCCGAACCGGTGTTGCAGGCGGTGTTGCAAAATGCCCGCATGGTACGACCCCACCAATGGCTGCGCGCGCGGCTGGACCCCACCACCCCGCAAGACTGGCAGTCCGCGCACGCCGTGCCGCTGCTGCGCAATGTGCTGCGCCTGACTGCGCCCAACCCGGGCTTCATGACTGGCCCTGGCACCAATAGCTATTTGGTGGGTGACGCCAACACGGGCTTCTGCGTGATTGACCCCGGCCCGGCGGACGCAGACCACGTCCAGCGCCTGTGGCAGGCTGCCGTGCACCCCGATGGCAGCGGCGGCAACATTGCCATGATCGTATGCACCCACTCGCACGCCGACCACGCGCCCGGTGCCTGGCCGCTGCAGGCGCTTTGTCCACATAGACCACCGGTGTTGGGCCTGCCGTCTGCGCCCACCGCAGGGGCGGCCAGTGTGTTTGCACCCGATAGAGTGCTACAAAATAGAGAGCGCATTGCGCTTATTCCACGAGGGCTAGAAGGCAATTTTGCTTGCAACCATACGCTAGAAGTGATCCACACACCCGGCCACGCGGCCAACCATGTGTGCCTGCTGCTGGTGGAAGATGGCCTGCTGTTTTCGGGCGACCACATCCTCAACGGCAGTACCACTGTGATCGACCCGCCCGACGGCAACATGGGCGACTATTTGGATTCGCTGGACCGGCTGCTGACCGCTTGCGACACGCACGCCGTGCAGTTCATCTTGCCAGCCCATGGGCATGCCTTGGGCGGATCAACCACCGCAGCCAAAGCTGCCATCAGCCACCTGAAGGCGCACAGGCTCAAGCGTGCAGCAAAGATCGCGGCAATCGTCACCGCCCACCCGCACGGCACGGTGGACGATTGGCTGCCCCTGGCCTATGACGATGTGCCAGCGCGCGCATGGCCCGTGGCCAAGCGATCCCTGTTGGCCCACCTGGAGCATCTCCAAGTTCCGACCACAAGAGACAATACGCTATGACTTCGCCCAAATCCCCATCCACCCTGCGCCTGACGGCCAAGCCCGCCAAGCCCGCGGCAACCGCGCCACGGCGACCCGTGCGCCCCGGCAAGCCCGCCATACCGCACGCGGCCAAGCCCAAGCTGGACCACATCGTGCCTGCGCCCAGCGCCGTGAAACCAGCTGCTGCCGTTGCGGCATCACAGTCGGCAGCATTGGCACCCGCCACCGCGCCGCGTGAGCCCAAGCGCGCCCCGCCAACGGCCAAGCCACGCCTGGCAAAGCCCAGAATGGAGGCGCCCGTGCCGCGCAGCGCCAAGAAAGCAGCGCCCCCGCAACCCGCAGTGGCCGAAGGCGACCGTCTGGCCAAGCGCGTGGCGGCCATGGTGCCGTGCTCGCGCAGCGAGGCCGAGCAGTACATTGAAGGCGGCTGGGTGCGTGTGGATGGCAAGGTGGTAGAAGAGCCGCAGGCCCGTGTGCAACACCACACCATCACCATCGACCCCCATGCCAGCCTGCTGGAACTCAACAGCATCACGATACTGCTGCACAAACCGGCTGATTGGGTAGATGGCACAGAAGAGTCGCTCGCCAAGCTCAACCGCAACGCGCGCCGCGCCCACTTTGACGATGCCCGCACCCTGCTGACCGCTGCCAACCACATGGCTAAAGACCCGTCCGACATCCGCTTGCTGCAGCGCCACTTCAAAGGTCTGAGCGCATTGGTGCCCATTGAAAACGCTGCCAGTGGGTTGATCGTTTTCACCCAAGACTGGCGCATAGAGCGTAAGCTCAGCGAGGAGCTGGGCTCTATGGAGCACGAAGTGATTGTGGATATTGCGGGCGAAGTGTCAGCCCAAGCCCTGCACCTGCTCAACCGCACGCTGGATGCAGATGAAAACCTGCCTCTGGTCAAGGTGAGCATCAACAGCACAACGCCCGAGCGCAGCAAGCTGCGCTTTGCCATCAAAGGCGCACACCGCGGCCTGATTGCCCACTTGTGCGAGCGGGCCAAGCTGGAGATTCTGGACATGCGCCGCATCCGCCTGGGTCGTGTGGCGCTGAGTGATTTGCCCGTGGGGCAGTGGCGGTATTTGGCGCCACATGAGAAATTTTAGGAGTGTCTTGGCATAGGCAGGGGACTGCGAAAGCGCTGACTTCACATTGACTTCACACTGACCTCATTTTCATTTCACCGGCAGTCCCTACACTGCCCCGATGACCCACCTGGTGCCATCTCTGCGCATGCCAACCTTCCAGCCCAGCCCGCGCGCCATGCGCTACTTGTTGCTGGCTGCGTGGGGCCTGGCCTGTGCAGCACCCTTGCGCTGGATGGTGTTTGCGCTGGCACAGCCGAGCCATGTGGTGCAGCGCGGCGTCTTGCTGTGCCTGGCGGTGTTGGCGTTGATGGACTGGGTGCGCCAGCCACAGGCAGCACAAGTCCATCCGCGTGCTGTACCGATTGTGCTGCTTGGTATCACAGTAGCAACTGTGGCACGCGTCGGGACCGACATCCAATTCATTCACGCAGGGGCAGCCTTGCTGCTGCTGCATGCACTCAGTGCCACCTTCCTCGATGCACGGGCGTGGCGGCAACGTTTTGTATTGGTTGCGGCTGTGCTGTTGTGCCTGCCGATTCAGCCGCACGTGGATGCCCATCTGGGCTTGCCCTTACGGTTATGGACAGCCAGCGTGGTGGCACCGCTGCTGGAGGCGCTGGGGGTGGAGAGCGTGAGCGTAGGCTCCATCATCGTGACGGAGAACAGCGTGTCCGATGTCGCCAGCGTGTGCAGCGGTGTGCGCACCCTGTGGTACGCAGTGGCCCTGTGGTTGGGCGCGCGCTTGGTGTGGCCGCAGGCGTCTGCGCGGCGCTGGGCGCTGGCGGGACTGTTGAGCGTGGCGGCGGCTGTGGGGCTCAATGCCTTGCGGGTGGCCGCCTTGGTGCTGGCCTTGCACCACAAAGCGCCGCCGCTGCTGGCCGATATGGCCCACGCCGCGCTGGGGCTGCTGGCCCTGGCGCTGGCAGGAAGCATCAACTGGCTGCTGTGCCGCGCACCCAGCACCTGTACCAACACATCTTCTGCTGCTGTACCCTTCGCGGCACACGCTGATATTCCCGTTGTTGCCACCATTGCTGCGCCACCCCCACAGCATCCACACAGCCGTCAGCTGGCACAACCAACCTACCTGCTGCTGGCTGGCTTGATGTGCGCTGTGGCACTGCTGCCATCGCCCGCGCGCAAGCCTACGCCCCCCGCACCCCTGCAAGCCCTTACCTGGCCTGCGGCGCTGCATACCGAGCCAGTCCCGATGTCTGCTACTGAGCGTGACTTGGTGCTGGGGCGCGGCGCCACGGTTGCCGAGAAACACCGCTTCAACTTCCACGGCATGCGCGGCAGCCTGTTGGTGGTGCAGAGCCTGGACTGGCGCGCCCACCACGCGCCCGAGCTGTGCCTGCTGGCACAAGGCGCGCACCTGGAGCAGCAAACGCAAATCAACACACCAAACGGCGCGTTTCGTTTGCTCACCATGCAGGCCGGCAGCCAAACGGCCCTAACCTGGTTTCAATCCGACGCCCGCGTGCTGCCGGACCTGGGTGCACGCTGGTGGTCCCAGTTGCGCAATCCACACGAAAAGTGGTCACTCATCACCATCGTGGTCGATGGTGCCGTGTCCGCCTCCGCCGCACACGACCTGCACCACGCCGTGCACGCCGTAGTCAAAAACTCACCTTGAAAGACCCTATGAAATCCCTACGCTCCAAGGCCTGGCCCTTTGTCCTTAAATGTGCGGTGGTGTTGTTCTGGTGCTGGAACGTTGTGTTCATCTGCACCACGCTTCCCTTTCTCCCCGCGTTGGGGCAGTTGCTAGAGGAGTGGTGGCATGCAGACGTGCCTGCTGACTACGCATTCATTTTTCTGGCCTGGATCGTGATGCCCTGGCTGTGTGTGGTGTTGGCCATCACGAAGTTGCGCGGTCGCCCGCAGGCGCTGGTTTTTCTCTTCTTTGCGGTGGAAGGGCCGTTTTACTGCGCAAGCCTGTACCGGCTGCTCGCCATGCGCGAACTCACACCATCGGTGACCCAATGGCTGGCCATGGCGGTGGTGGGCTTGTGCGTGTATGGCATAGACGCCGTGATTCGCCCACTGCCCCAGTCCAAAATCTGGCACGCCCTGAAGCTGATGGCTATCACTGGCTTGGCGCTGGCGGCCCTGTACGCAGGTGCCTTGGTGTTGTTGACTGGGACACCCGTGGCGCTGCGTGGCGCGTGGGAGGTGATCAACCCCTTCAACTGGCTGCGCGTGCTCACGGTTGCCATCACCAGTCCGCCGTCGATCTTCTTGATGCCGCTGGCCGCCATACTCGTTGTACTAACCGTGGCAAGCCTGATGGCCATGCCACTGTGTTTGGCGGCGCTGTGCCTGCGTGCCTGGGCACAGGCATGGCAGGAAGGGCCCTTGCTGCCACGCTATCGCACCGCCGCTGTGTTGGCCATGCTGGTGGCGCAAAGCGGGGGCTTCATGTACGTCAACCACCAGCCGCAGCGCGCGGCATTTGCGCTGCTGGAATCTCCCACGTTGACACCGGCACAGTTTCGCGAGAACGAGCGCAGTCTGCGTGCGGGCCTGCTCAATGCTTACTTGGGTGCCTACCGGTACGCATCATCCAGCACTGAGTCCACGCTCGTGAGCGAGCTGTACCGCAGCATGCTGGCCCTGCCGAACGCACTAGCAGCATTGCCACAAGCCGCGTTCAATACCTTGGCCCAACCCGTCTTGTATGACGGTGAATCGATGTCGCGCGACGCCGAGCGTGCGGCCGCGCTGTATGAGAAGTTTTTTGACACCCCCATCCAGCGCGGCGAACGCCATGCCATTGCCCACGCCCTTTCCGCCACTTACAGCCAAGACCAGCGCGAGTCTGGTTTGATCAACATCGACCAGCGCCAGGTGCTGGTGACCGAGCAGCGCGTGCAGGTGCAGCCCAAAGGGGATTTGGCCGTCATCACACTGGATGAAACCTATGTCAACCAAACCCCCATTCAGCAAGAAGTTTTCTACCTGTTTTCCCTGCCAGAGGGTGCCGCCATTACGGGCCTGTGGTTGGGCACCAACCCGCAAGACATGCGGCCCCATACCGTGGCTACGCGTGGCGCAGCGCAGCGCGTGTACAAAGCCGAGGTGAGTCGCCGCATTGACCCGGCCCTGTTGGAACAAGTGGGGCCACGGCAATACCGCTTGCGCGCATTCCCAGTGCCTGCGCGACGCAACGCGAGCGAAACAGACCAGGCAGGCCCCGGCGAAAGACTGTACCTGCGCATGCAATACACAGCATTGGCAGAACAAGGCACCTGGCCACTGCCAGTGCTGGCTGAGAAACGCAATGTGGCATGGGACCAGCACACCCAACGCAGCTGCAATGGTGGCCCCTGCCCCGGCGACCTGTCCACGTGGTGGCCCCGCGCCCTACCGGTGCTGCAACCATCGGCAGCCGCAAGCCACGCCTTTCGTCTGGGCGGTGATGGCCCCACGGTGGTTGCGCAGCCAGTCGCCCCGGCAGGCGCGCAACCCGGCGCACGACCGACCCCCGCTTTGCAAGGCAAGAAGGTGCTGCTAGTGGTAGACCGAAGCTGGTCTATGGCCGCACACCGTGCCGAGCTGTTGGCGGCCCTGCGCGCCGCCCGCACGATGATGGCGGGCAACACGGTTTCGGTCTTGCTAACCACCACGGCGGTTATGCATCAGCCAACCCAGAGAGTCCCCTTGCAGGAGCTGCGCGACGATATGCTGGCCGATTTCATGGGCGGCGCACGAACCACAGAGATACTGCAACAGGCCGTGACCCACACGCCCGAGCCACAGGACTTGACCCTGGTACTGACCGACAGCGGGGCTTTTGATCTGGACGTGAACAAGACCCGTGCGCGCATACCCGGCGGCATGTTGAGCATGGTGCACTTGGGCGGCACTATGGCACCGGTGTATGACGATGCAACGCTGGAAACCGTGCAAAGCAGCGGCGGATCTGCTTTTGCGACCATTGAAGAAGCGTGGGAGCACTTCGCCCGGCAACAGCACGCGGGTCCGGGTTTTCTGATGCAACGCGGAGGTTATGCCTTCACGGTACATGAGGCACCCACCGTGCTCGCCAACGATGCCGCGTTTGCCCCGATAGCAGCGCGCCTGCTCATCGGCCATGCCACACGCCAGGCGGCACGCACCGCAGAGCCGCTGACGGTACAACAACTCAGCCGCCTGCACGCCATGGCACAAACGCACAGCGTGGTCACGCCCTACTCATCCATGCTGGTCTTGGTCAACACCCAACAAGAGCAGGCACTTGCCAAAGCCGAAGCTGCCAATGACCGGTTCGATCGCGCCCCGGAATCCGGCATCAAGACCCTGCAAAAGCCCCACAACCCGCTCAGTGCAAACGCCACGCCCGAGCCCGAAGAGTGGTTGCTGCTGCTGGTGAGCCTAGGAGCGGCTGGTTGGATGGTGCGGGTGCGCATGCGGGACAGAGTGCGGTACTTTTCGCGCTCTTGATTTGATAGCTGATTACCCTTATTCGGCGAGGGCTGAGGGCCTAAAAGAGCCCATGTTTCGAGCGACTCAGCTCGAAATATAGTGCTGCAACTGGCTGATCGTCATCTCATGGTCCGCAATGATGTCGTCCATGATGTCGCGCACCGAGATCATGCCCAACACCATGTCGCCATCGACGATGGGCAAGTGGCGTATCTTCTTCTGGCTCATCAGGGCCAGACAATCGCGGGTGCGTACGGTAGGCGCCACCGAGATGACATTGGACGTCATGATCTCGTGCACCCGCGTGTCTTTGGACGACTTGCCCGCCAGCGCGATTTTGCGGGTGTAGTCTCGCTCTGAAAAAACCCCCACCAACTTGCCTCCGTCGAGCACCATGAGTGCACCCACGTTGTGGTTGGCCAGGGTTTGCAGCGCGTCAAAAACGATGTCTTGAGGACTCAGGCTCCAGTTCGCAGAGTCGCGCTTTTTCAACAGTTCCAGTATGGGTCGCATGGTGCCTCCTGAATTGAGCATACGAAGAACCAACCATACAACAAAAACCGCCTGCGCAGTGAAAAGTGTGAAGCCCACCGATAAGCCGGATTCTGTGCACGCAGGTTGCCCTGCATGTGACCACCATTACTCTGGGCCGCTGGTCACCCAAACGGCTCGATGCTACCTACCCGCCAACTCCGGGGGCCCCGTCAACGTTGGCCTACTTGGTATTGCTGCGCGTAGAGATTGCCCGTTTCACCCGCACTCAAGCGGCTCGTCTCTGTTGCTCTAATCCTCACCTCACGGTGGAGAGGTGTTACCT
>CAYXWW010000177.1:0-7576 GCA_964468905.1 uncultured Rhodoferax sp.
AAGACAAATCCGCAACCACAGCACCTAAGGGGCCAGATGCCGCAGGTGAGCGCGGGGAGAAGAGTGTGGACCTCGACAACAAGAACTTGGAAGCCATGGCCGCTTCCAATCGCGTCGTCTATTTTGACTATGACAGCTACGCGATTCGCCCGGAATTTCAGGCGCGCATTGAAACCCACGCCAAGTTGATCAAGGCGGACAAATCCAAGAAGGTTGCATTGGAAGGCCATACCGACGAGCGCGGTGGTCGTGAGTACAACTTGGCTTTGGGTCAGAAGCGTGCAGAGGCCGTCAAACGTGCACTGGGTCTGTTGGGCGTTGCAGAGAGCCAGTTGGCAGCCGTGAGCTTTGGCAAGGAAAAGCCTGCGGTGGCCGGTACTACCGAGGCAGCGTTTGAAAAGAATCGTCGCGTTGAAATCTCTTACCGATGAAATCTGCTTCCAGCCTACGCATGACTACTTTCACCCGTGCCACGGCGGCATTGGTGTTGGTCGCCTGCTTCGGTCATGCTTCAGCGGGACTTTTTGATGATGAAGAAGCCCGCAAAGCGATTCTGGACTTGCGGCAGAAAAATGTTGCCAGCGAGCAAAAGTTAGCGGACGAAACGCGGCGTGCCACCGAAGATTCTGCCCAGCTACGGCGGAGTCTGCTGGAGTTGCAGGCCCAACTGGATACTGCAAACGCTGAGGTGGCAAAGCTGCGAGGCCAGAACGAGCAAATCGTGCGCGATCTGGCTGAGTTGCAGAGGCTGCAAAAGGACG
Source organism: uncultured Rhodoferax sp. (assembly GCA_964468905.1). Taxonomy (GTDB): domain Bacteria; phylum Pseudomonadota; class Gammaproteobacteria; order Burkholderiales; family Burkholderiaceae_C; genus Allorhodoferax. The sequence goes on from CAYXWW010000177.1 coordinate 762, forward strand.
CTGTTCAAAATATGGATGAGCGTTTGCGCAAGTTTGAGCCTTCGCGCATGAGCCTAGACGGCAAAGAATTTATTGCAGAGCCGGCTGAAAAGCGCGACTATGACAACGCGATGGCGACCTTTCGCAAGGGTGACTTTGCGGCTGCGCAACTTGTTTTTGTGGATTTCTTGACCCGTTATCCGAAAACAGGGTTCCGGCAATCTGGTTTGTTCTGGTTGGGCAACGCCCAGTATGCGACCAAAGACTACAAAGATGCCTTGTCGAGTTTTAGAGCACTTGTTTCCTCCGCACCGGACCATATGCGCGTACCCGAAGCGATTTTGGCCATCGCAAATTGTCAGTTGGAACTGAAGGACAACAAAGGTGCGCGCAGGACTTTGGAGGATTTGGTGACCAATCATCCTGGAACTGAAGCGGCTCAAGCGGCCAAGGATAGGCTGGCCCGCCTGCGCTGATGGTTGATGCGGACCTGGATCGGCGGTTCTCTGGGTTGGAGCGGCTCTACGGCGTAGAGCCCGCCCACGTGATTCGCAGTGCGCATGTTGTGGTGGTGGGCATTGGGGGCGTTGGGTCGTGGGTGGCCGAGGCGCTCGCGCGAAGCGGCGTTGGCCGGTTAACGCTCATTGACATGGATCATGTGGCCGAATCCAATATCAATCGTCAAGTCCATGCACTGAGCTCCAGCGTCGGTCAGTCAAAGGTTGTTGCCATGCAAGAGCGCATTGCGCTCATCAATCCGCATTGCAATGTGGTCTGTGTCGATGCCTTTGTCGAACCCGACAATTGGCTCCAATTGCTACCGGCAGACGTGGACGCCACGGTCGACGCCTGCGACCAAATCAAGGCCAAGACAGCCATGGCCGAATGGGCGAGGCACTCCAATTCAATTTTTATTTCCATTGGGGCCGCTGGCGGTAAGCGGTTTGCGCACAAGGTCGATGTGGCTGATCTCAGCGAAACAACTCACGACCCGTTGCTCGCACAAATGCGGTATCGATTGCGGAAAGAACATGGCGCACCACGTGAAGGAAAGCGTATGGGGGTGACGTGTGTCTTTAGCCGCGAAGCGGTCAAGGCCGCAGACGCGTCCTGTCTAATTGCGCAGGGTGACAACTCGCTCAATTGCCATGGCTATGGTTCCGTTGTGGCGGTGACGGCAACATTTGGTATGTGCGCGGCTGGATGGGTGCTGGACAAAATTTCTGAAAATCTGCCTAGTGGCGATTGAAAAAACGCTATAATTGAAAGCTTCGCAGGAAGTCGCAAGGTAACTTGTTTCATTCTGTCGGGACCTTAGCTCAGTTGGTAGAGCAGCGGACTTTTAATCCGTTTGTCGTGGGTTCGACCCCCGCAGGTCCCACCAATATTTCAGGGATCTTAGCTCAGCTGGTAGAGCAGCGGACTCTTAATCCGTAGGTCGAGAGTTCGAATCTCTCAGATCCCACCAGTTAGCCCCCGAGGCACATAAAAAGCCTGCTATTCAACAGATAGCAGGCTTTTTTGTTTGCGGCCAAAAAGGCGCGAAGTGGCGCAATATCGATTTCGCAATACTTTCTGTAAGATTTGCATCGATTCCCTTTGCTACCACTCCACCTCAAGATGACCGACTCTGAAAAATACCAATTGGACGCTGTTGCCGGTGCTCAGCTAGCGTTTTCTGTGGCAATCAAACTCTTGTTGATGAGCCACCGTGGAAACAACGAAGCGGCCACTGTGCTTGGAATTGAAATGGAGGCGATGCGGGCCCGTTTGCTTGCCTCATCGTCATCGGATTACAAAATCCAGGCCTTTGAGGAAGCGGCTGCAGGCTTGTGCGCGGTATTGAAAGCGTAGAGGCTTTGTCATGCCAAATGGCATGCAGACATGATATTTTTGGGAAATGCTTGCAAGCTGTTGCCATTGAGGTATGCTGAACTCGCTCGCTTAAGTGCTTGCACACGAGCAGCACCCATTTTCAAATTTTCACATATTCATGTTAGGAGTTCGGACCATGCTTAAAGGCAAAACAGCTATCGTCACAGGGTCAACAAGCGGTATTGGTTTGGGGATTGCAGAAGGCTTTGCCAAAGAGGGTGTGAACCTGATTCTCAATGGATTTGGTGATGCCGCAGAAATTGAAAAGCTGCGTGCAGACCTCGCTTCCAAATTCGGTGTGCGGGTTGCTTACGATGGTGCGGACATGAGCAAAGCTGACCAAATTGAAGCGATGATGACAAAGGCTACAGCAGACTTTGGCGGTGTCGATATTCTGGTCAATAACGCAGGTATCCAACACGTTTGCCCAGTGGAAGAGTTTCCAACGGCGAAGTGGGATGCCATCATTGCCATCAATCTCACGTCAGCATTTCACACCACCCGCATGGCGGTGCCCTACATGAAGTCAAAGGGTTGGGGCCGTATCATTAACGTGGCGTCTGCTCACGCTATGGTTGCTTCGCCATTCAAATCAGCCTACGTTGCATCAAAGCACGGAATCATGGGCTTCACCAAGACTGTTGCGCTCGAAGTCGCCCAAGCAGGTGTTACCTGCAATGCTATTTGCCCTGGCTACGTGTTGACGCCATTGGTTGAAAAGCAAATTCCGGATACCGCCAAGGCGCGAAACATGACCATTGAGCAGGTGAAAAAGGAAGTCTTGTTGGCAGCTCAGCCTACCAAACAATTTGTGACAACCGAACAAGTCGCCGGCACTGCAATCTTTTTGTGCAGTGATGCTGCCGCATCCATTACAGGGACCAATATCATGGTCGAAGGCGGTTGGACCGCACAATAAGCATTCTTGTTCTCTCGCATGCAGTCCAATCGCGATGCCACGTGGCAGCGGATGGACTGGATGCGAATTACCAGTAAAACGTCATCGTCGCCCACGGGCAAGGAAAGTTAGCCATGAATGTGAAACCCAAGTCTACTGACAAGCAATCGAAAGTTGAACCGGTGACTGGCCCGGCCAAATCGGCCCGCAGCAGTCTCGCTAGCAAAGCTCCGGTCCGTGCCACAGCGCGCAAGGCTGTAGTGCCCGCCAAGTCCGCAGGGCGCGCTCCCGCTGCTGCTAATCCAGCACCACAAGGGGGCCCTCAAATCATGAAAAAGTCCACCCCCAAGTTGATTAACTTTGCGCTCCAGGGTGGCGGCGCACATGGTGCTTTCGGCTGGGGCGTTATGGACAAGTTTTTGGAAGATGGCCGGGTGGAAATCGAGGGTCTGTCTGGTACCAGTGCTGGGTCTATGAATGCTGTCGTGTATGCCTATGGAAAGCTCAAAGGCAACGACGGTGCGCGGCAGGCGCTGCATGACTTCTGGAAAGCCATTTCGGATGCGGGATCAAAATTTGCCATGAAGCGCATGCCATGGGATACGGATCCGATGCCCAAAGAAAACCCAATTCAGGACATGATGAAGTCCATGATGAGTTCGTTTTCACCGTATCAACTCAACCCGATGAATCACAACCCACTGCGCGACGTGCTCGAGCAACAGGTCAATTTTGAAGAGTTGGAACGAAGCCAAGCGACCAAGTTGTTTATTTGCGCGACCAATGTCCGTACGGGCAAGGTGCGGATTTTTAACACCCATGAGGTTACTGCAGACGTGGTGTTGGCATCTGCGTGTTTGCCCCAAGTGTTTCAGGCGGTCGAAATAGACGGGGAGCACTATTGGGATGGGGGCTATATGGGTAACCCTGTTCTCTACCCGCTTTTCTACCATACGGTCTCGCGTGACGTGGTGATCTTGCACATCAATCCAATTGAGCGACCTGGTCCACCAACCACCTCGGCAGACATTGCCAATCGGCTCAATGAAATTACCTTCAATTCGTCGTTGATCAAGGAATTGCGGTCGGTTTATTTTGTGCAAAAGCTGCTCGACGATGGCTGGATCAAGGATGAATTCCGCGATAAGCTGAAGTACGTTTTGATCCATTCCGTGCGCGCTGATAGTGCGATGTCCGACCTTTCGTCCGCTAGCAAGATGTCCAGCGATTGGCTGTTCTTGTCGATGTTGCGAGATCGGGGCCGCGCCCTTGCGACCGAGTGGCTAGCGCACAATTTCGATGACCTCGGCGTTCGATCAACTGTCGATTTGAAGCGCGAATTTCTCTAAACACGTTGTTCATAAAAAAACGCTGCAACGGCCTTGGCCGCTGCAGCGTTTTTTTATTGTGTGTAGATTGAATTAGGCCAGGTAGTCGTGCAGAACACGGCCATAAGGCAGTGTCATATCGGTCACCATTTGCAGTCCGCCCACGATCTTCTGGACAGGCAGATCCGCCAATGGGCAATTGACCGCGGGCACCAGTTCCAGACGTGCTCCGCCAGCCCATGCGCCTTTGATCTTCACGTTAGTGAAGTTGATGCCAACCAGTTGGGCAATAGCGGGTTTTCCATCAATGTCGGGAATGACCTTCAATGTGACTTGCGTGCGCTCCAGCAGTGCTTGCTCGGCCGAGTAGTCTTTGCGGAAGGCATCATGTTTGTAGACCATGGTCCCTGTGGCAACCTGCTGGCCAGCGTAGACCAACGAACCCTTCAAAGTGTCGCCTTCGACTTTCAAGACAGCCTTGCCGTACTTCATGGGGTAACCCCAAATTTCACGGCCACCCGCCAGTGGTGGTGAGTTGTCAACATACATTTGACTCACAAAATTGCAGGGCTCGCCCTTGAATGTGCAAGGAATGATCTGTGCTGCTGCCGAATAAGCACCAAAGCCTTCGCCATCTGGCAAATCCAGCCATTGGACCGAAACCGTGTTGCCTGCCAATTCGAGTGGCTCGGGCAATTGCTCGCGGATGGCATCGAGATCGGTCTCATACCGAATGACCAAATACTGGCGGTCAAAAAATTTGTACGGTCCGCGGGGGTAGGTCGGACTCTGCAGCGGCATGGAAGCCAAGCCCAAAACTTCTTGTTTGTTCATGGTGAATGTTTCCTGATCTGGTTAGGCGTCTTTGAGGTAGTCAAACAGGACCCGCCCATGCGGCAAGGTGAGATCACTGATGAAATGCTTGCCACCGATGATGCGTTTGATGGGCAAATCTGCTGCTGGTGCATTGACGTGCGGAATCAAATGCAACCGCGCTGGCGACAGCCAGACGCCTTTGACGGTGATGTCGGTCAGGTTGTAGGCAACTAATTGGCAAATCTTGGGTGAGCCATCAACATCGGGGATGATTTTCAGGTTGCAGGACGTTTTTGTCATGCCCTTGGCTTGCGCCTCGCATCCACCGGGTGCTTCCTGGTGCTTGTAGGCCATGGTTCCCATTGCGACTAACTGCCCGGCGTAGTGCAGGGTTCCAGTCAGTGTGTCTGAGCAAACTTCCAGCTTGGGTAGTGCGTATTTTTTGGGAAAGCCCCAAATTTCGCGCCCTGCAGAGATCGGAGGCTCATCGTCCAGGTACATCTGGGCGGTAAAGTTGACGGGCTCACCCTTGTAAAAGCAAGGGATGACTACGCCACTTTCGGTGTAGTCACCAAACCCGGAGCTGTCGGGCATGCGAATCCATTCGTAGAGGACGTGGCCATCCGGATTGGGTTCGAGTGGTTCAGGCACGGCCTGTCGCAACAAGTCTTTATCAGTCTCGTACGTGACGATCAAGAACTCGCGATTGATAAAGCGGTAAGGCCCCATCGGGTAGCTTGGACTGGCGGCCGGCATGGACGGCAACCGCAGAATTTGGTCTACTTTCACTGGCAATCTCCGAAGGTTATGCAACAAGGAAGAGGGGCGGAAACTCAGGTCACGGCGAAGCGTAACATGCGGGCGAAGCAGATTGTTGCCTTTGCTGTGAAATAAATTCGCGCCCGTATCTAGCAATACAAGCTGGTGTGAAGTGTCGCGATAAAACGCCGCTTTTGCGGCATCTTGGCTGACGAGCCGTGGCTTGAATGCCCAACTGTGGTGCGACGGTTTGATCACCCGCCCCACACTGTTTCAATGGCGTTAAACGCCAGCATTCTCCACGCGACTGGAGAGTTCAAGCCAACGGTCTTCAAGCTGTGCAATTTCGTCGTTGACGAGTTTTAGGCTGCGCCCAATCTCCGCAATTTCTGATGGATGCGGGTTGGTCGACAGTCGGCTTTCAAGTGCGGCGCCTTGATCATTGAGCGCCTGCATGCGGGCTTCCACATCGGCCAATTCTTTCTTTGCCTTGGGTGAGGTGTCACCTTTGGCTTTTGGTTTGGATGCTGGAATGGGCGTTGCCGCCACAGGCTTGACCGGTGCTTTGGCCGCTTCCTTGGCTTCTTCGCGTTGTCGTTTCGCTTCGTCCAACAGATAGCGCTGGTAGTCGTCCAAGTCGCCGTCAAATGGCTCAACGCCGCCACGCGACACCATCCAGAACTCATCGCACACTGCGCGCAACAGAGCACGGTCGTGGCTGACCAGCATGACGGTGCCTTCAAACTCGTTGAGCGCCATCGATAGCGCCTCGCGCGTGGCCAAATCCAAGTGATTGGTTGGTTCATCCAACAACAAGAGGTTGGGGCGCTGCCACACAATCATGCACAACACAAGCCGCGCTTTTTCGCCACCACTCATGCTCCCAACGGCCTGCTTCACCATGTCACCGCCAAAATTGAAGGTGCCCAAGAAGCTACGTAAGTCTTGCTCACGGGTCGCCTGGCCGGCAATCTTTCCTGCAGCAGTCAGCTCCCTGACCAAGCGGATCATGTGTTCTAACGGGGTGTCCGCAGGGCGCAGCACATCCAGTTCTTGTTGCGCAAAGTAGCCAATGTTCAGACCCTTGCCTTCGGTGATTTCACCGCCAATGGCTTGCAGGTCACGTGCTACTGTTTTGACCAGCGTGGACTTGCCCTGGC
>CAYXWW010000178.1:0-1270 GCA_964468905.1 uncultured Rhodoferax sp.
AGCCAGCTTGCGCCTGATCCCCAATCTGGACGTTTGGCGTCCGGCCGACACGGCCGAAACCGCCGTGGCCTGGACGGTTGCCCTGCAAAACAAGACCAAGCCTACAGCGCTGCTCCTGAGCCGCCAGGGCATTGCCTACATCCCCAAGACTGATTCCGTTGCATCGCCCGATGCCAGTGGCCTGGATGCCATCAGCAAGGGCGCCTACGTGCTGGCCGAACCAGCCGATGTGGGCATGAAGAAGAAGGCGCAAGCCGTCATCATCGCCACGGGCTCCGAAGTGCAATTGGCCATTGCTGCACAAAAGGTGCTGGCCGAGCGCAAGATTGCCGTGCGCGTGGTCTCCATGCCATCCACCACCACGTTTGACCTGCAAAGCACAGAATACAAATCGTCCGTGTTGCCAGCCGGCGTGCCCCGCATCGCGGTGGAGATGGGCTCCACCGGTGGCTGGTGGAAATACGGCACCGCCGCAGTGGTGGGCCTGGACACCTATGGCGAGTCTGCTCCAGCACCTGTGCTGTTCAAGCTGTTTGGCTTTACGGCTGAGAACGTGGCGGATACCGTTGAGAGTGTTTTGCGCAAATAACAGCGCGATACAACAGCGCAAAAAGCGTAATACAACCCTGCACAACCCCACATTTCAAACGCATCCAATTTTATTTTTTAGGACTACAACATGACCATCAAAATCGGTATCAACGGCTTCGGCCGCATCGGGCGCAATGTGTTGCGTTCCGCCATTCAAAACTTCAGCGACATTGAAGTCGTCGCCATCAACGACTTGTTGGAGCCAGACTATCTCGCCTACATGCTGCAATACGACAGCGTCCACGGCCGTTTTCAAGGTACCGTCAGCGTCGATGGCAACACCCTTATCGTCAACGGCAAGCGCATTCGCCTGACACAAGAAAAAGACCCGTCCAACCTGAAGTGGAACGACGTCGGTGCAGACATCGTGATCGAATCCACCGGCATCTTCCTGGACAAAGCCGGCGGTGAAAAGCATTTGGCTGCGGGTGCCAAAAAAGTGATCTTCTCTGCCCCATCAAAAGACGACACCCCCATGTTTGTCTATGGCGTGAACGACAAGACCTACGCTGGTCAGCCCATCATCTCTAACGCTTCTTGCACAACCAACTGCTTGGCCCCATTGGCTAAGGTAGTGCATGACAAATGGGGCATCAAGCGCGGCCTCATGACCACCGTGCACGCCACGACCGCCACACAAAAGACTGTAGACGGCCCATCCAACAAAGACTGGCGCGGG
>CAYXWW010000178.1:1280-6934 GCA_964468905.1 uncultured Rhodoferax sp.
CCAGCACCGGTGCTGCGAAGGCAGTGGGCGTAGTGATTCCTTCGCTGAACAAAAAACTGACAGGTATGTCTTTCCGCGTGCCAACCAGCGATGTGTCCGTCGTCGACCTGACTTGCGAACTCAATAGCCCCGCAACGCTGGCCGAGATCTGCGCCGAAATGAAAGCGCAAAGCAAAGGCGCAATGAAAGGCGTTTTGGGATACACCGAAGACAAGGTTGTTGCGACTGACTTTCGTGGCGAAGTCTGCACCAGCGTGTTTGACGCGGATGCGTCCATCGCGCTGGACGGCACCTTCGTCAAGCTGGTGAGCTGGTACGACAACGAATGGGGCTACTCCAACAAGTGCCTGGAGATGGTGCGCGTCGTCGCCAAGTAAGCGGACGGTGGCCATGCTAGCCGGTGTGAGCTGTGTTTGAATGGCTGCGATCCAAAGTGGGCCGCGCTTCAGTCGGTCCTCTTGGTGCACATGAACTGGGCTTGGCTCAGGCCCAGTTCGCGCTGGGCAACCGTCAGATCGAGGGTAACAACCTGGATGCGGCAGAGCAGCACTATCGCCGTGCGCTGGACATCCAACCGGACCATGCAGAGGCCTGCGCCAACCTTGGCAGTTTGTTAAAGGATCGTGGCCAAGTCGCCGAGGCACAGCAATGGCTGCAAAAGGCTATTGCGCTCAAGCCTGAACTTGTCCCGGCCCATTTCAACCTGGCTATGTTGCGCATCGACCAGCGGCAGTGGGGCGATGCAGCCAGTTCGTTGAAGGCTTTATTGCAGTACGCGCCCAACCATGCAGATGCCCACTACTGGCTGGGAAATGCGCTGACTGGTCTGGGGGATGTGACGCATGCCCGTCAGGCATACCTGGAAGCCGTAAAGCTAAAACCTGGCTATGTACAGGCCCGCTGGGGGCACGCGATGGCGCATCTGCCGGTAGTACCGCAGACAGATGCCGAGCAAGCCCAAGCTCCCAAAGCTTTTGCGCGGGAATTGGAAAAGCTCCACACCAAACTGGCTGGCCCCTACGCCACCAGTGGCTACCAGGCAGTGGGGGCGCAACAACCGTATTTTCTGGCCTACATCGCAGCCAACCACCGTGCTGCACTGGCTCGCTATGGGGCCTTGTGCTCCAAGCTGATGGCGGTCTGGGCGCGGTCAGTAGGTGTGCCCGCGCCGGTATCTCCGCATTTGGGAAAATGCCGAATTGGCATCGTTTCCGCGCATATACACAGTCACTCGGTGTGGCATGCTGTAGTGCACGGCTGGGTTGAGCATCTGGACCCAGCGGTTTTTGATATACATATTTTTCACACCGGTGCAGGACGCGATGCCCAAACAGAATGGGCGGCAAAGCGGGTGAAATCACTTCACTTCGGACTAGGCCATTGGACGAACTGGGCGCGCGCAGTTTCCGATGCGCAGTTGGACGCGGTAATCTACCCAGAGATTGGCATGGACGCCACCACCATCCGGCTCAGTGCCTTGCGGCTCGCGCGCGTGCAACTGGCCGCATGGGGGCATCCCATGACGACGGGCTTGCCAACTATTGATGCCTACATCAGCGCGCAGGCATTTGAACCGCCGGACGCAGCCCAACACTACAGTGAGACCTTGCTTGCATTGCCACGACTTGGGTGCGCCTACCAGCCGTTTCAAACTGCGCCTAGCCGAGCGGACTTTTCAGCATGGGGCATACAGGCGACAGACCGGGTCTTGCTGTGCGCAGGCACACCGTTCAAATATGCGCCGCAATATGACGCGGTGCTAGTGCAGATTGCACAACGCTGTCAGCCCTGCAAACTGGTCTTTTTTAGGAGCAATCCAACAGCGCATTCTGATCTGCTGGAGCAGCGTTTGCGTACTGCATTTCAGGCAGGAGGCGCCGACTTTGACACGAGCGTTGTTTTTCTTCCCTGGCAACCACAAGCCACATTTTTTGCGCTCCTGGACCGCAGTGCTGTTTACCTCGATACCCTTGGTTTTTCAGGGTTCAATACAACGATGCAAGCGGTTGAGCGCGCAACGCCTATCGTGGCTTTTGAAGGCGAGTACATGCGAGGCCGCTTTGCAAGCGCCATATTGCGTCAGATGGGCCTGGACGAATGGATTGCAAGATCCGCGACACAGTATGTGGAATTGGTGGCGCGTGTGGCATTGGAGCCGAGCACGCAGGCGCAGGTCAAAGGTCATATGGTTGCGCATCGGAAAATGCTTTTCGAGGATCGGGACACCGTGGATGTATTGGGCCAGCACCTGCTGCGTTTATGCCAAAGCACAAACTAAGTGCGCTACGTGCAATTGATTTGTTTCATGACAGTAGCCGCTCCAGATGTGCCCGCCCATCGGGGCTGGCCATAAAGACCAGGGTTGCCCCTGCCTGAACCGGGTGGTCATCGGGTGGGTTAAAGACCCATCTGCCATGTTCGTGGGTAGCCATCAGCAGATAGTCTTTTGACTTGGGTGCAATGGCGGCCAATGGGGTGGTGGCAAAGCCCTCTGGCACGACCAGCTCTTCCACACGAAGCCCTTCATCGGTGTGCAGCATCTGGTCCATAAAGTTGACCACGTGTGGGCGTACCATGGCGGACGCGATACGCATGCCACCGGTGAAGTCGGGCGACACAATTTCGTCTGCACCGGCGCGGCGCGCCTTCTTGGCGTTGCGGATGTCGTGCACGCGCACCACCACGCGGGCTTTGGGGTTGAGCAGTTTCACTGACAAAGCAATCATCAGGTTATGGCTGTCGTCACCGGTCACGGCAAAAACGCCAGAAGCCGCACCCAGTCCCGCAAAGTGCAGCGCCTCGTCATTCGCAGCATCGTCGTGCAGATACAGGGAATGTGGGTGGTGTTCAAGCCAGTTGTCCAATGCGGCGCGATCACTCTCGATGACCACAAATTTGCGCCGCGTCTTGACGAGCTCGGTCGCAACGTTGGACCCCACGCGTCCAATGCCGCAAACAATGTAGTGCCCTTTGAGTTCGGCAATGTGTTTTTGCATGCGTTTCTTCCTCAGTTCGGTATTGAGATCGGCGTCTATCAGCAGTGCCACCATGGTGGAGAAAAGGTAACTCAGCGTGCCTATCCCCATGGTTGCAATAAACACGGTGAACAAGCGCCCCATCGGGTGGTGGGTCAAATCGACGGTCTCGCCATAGCCAATGGTGGCGATGGTGATAAATGTCATGTAGAAGCTGTCAATCCACGTGGCGTGGGGGCGGCCAATGTAGTGGTAGCCCAGCGTGCCGCAGAGGGTGATCAGGAACAACAGCGTGCCGCCATACAGCAGGCCTTTGAAGTGCCGGCTGCGAACGATTTTCTTGATGCCGTTGTGGCGGATATTCATGTCTGCACAAAAAGAAATAGCCTGACCAATGGTAGCCTTGAACCGAGATTGTCCAGTGGGAATTTTGGCGCGCAAGGCTCAACCCGTGCCATACTGGAACCCTTGTAGTCGAATCCACTATTCGTATCATGATCCGTTCCATAGCGGGATATTTGTTCATCGTGGCCGGTGCAGTTTCCATTTCACTTGCTGTCTCGGGCCTCGTCTCGGGCAACGTCATGCTTTTTTCAAAGCCAGGTCACAAAGTTGTCGCGCTCGCGTTAGACCCGGACAGGTTCTGGTTGAGTGTTGCGCTCTGGTTTCTGGGTGGTATTGCGCTTGGCATCGGTGGCTATGTCAAATTCTTGCGCGAACGCCGTTAGACCTTGGCGTTTGTGGGCGAGCATTCGCTCCACCATGAAAGAGACTCCTAAGTGAAGACTACCGAGTGCCCCTGTGGAAGCGGACTGGACTTGTCCGCGTGCTGTGGCACGTGGCACCAGGGCCTTGCAACCGGCGCGCATGCCCCAACCCCAGAGGCCTTGATGCGCTCGCGCTACAGCGCCTACGTGCTGGGATTGATTGACTATTTGGTGGCAACCTGGCATCCATCCACCGCGCCAGGTGATTTGGAGCTCCAGCCCATCAAGTGGATGGGGCTGGAGGTGCGTGATGCCGACTCCACCGGCGATGCGGGCGTGGTGGAGTTTGTCGCCCGTTACAAGGTCAATGGCCGGGCTGAGCGCATGCACGAGCTCAGCCGTTTTGTGCGCGAACAAGGGCGCTGGTACTACATCGACGGTCAATTTGTCGACGCAGCCAGCTAGACTGCGCCACGGCCAATCAGTGCACGTGGCAGAGCGTTTATTTCGCCTTGGCGCGGCCGTATTTTGCGGTAAAGCTGGCCTTGCCCAAGCTGTTGGCATTGATCATATAGCCCATGAGCCCGGCAGTGGCATCGGGCGGCAGATCCAGCTTGTCAGTTTTGAGCGCATGCACGGTGAACGTGTACCGGTGGGGCTTGTCGCCAGGGGGTGGGCACATACCACCCCAGGAATTGGTGCCGAAGTCGCTGCGGCCTTGCGTGGCTCCAGTAGGCAAGGTGGTGCTGTTGACTGCACCGGCGTTGGCGGGGAGTTCTGAGGTGGAGGCGGGGATGTTGAGGACAATCCAGTGCCACCAGCCCGATCCGGTGGGCGCATCTGGGTCATATACCGTAACGGCATAGCTCTTGGTGCCCTGTGGTGCGTTGGCCCACTTGAGGGCAGGCGACTTGTTTTCTCCCGTGCAGCCAAAGCTGTTGAACTCAAATCGCGCAGGTATCGCAGCGCCCGCTTTGATGTCAGGGCTGCTGAGCGTAAATCCCCCGGCTTGGCTCAACGTGGCTGCGCCTGCAAGCGTGGCGCAAAGAATGAATTGTTTCATCGCTATCTCCAGAAAGTGAGGGTGAAATGGATGGCGCACATTGCAAATTCGGGCGCGCGCAAAGGCTATCAGGACAAATGTTTGCCAGCAATCCCCGCCAGCTCAAACATCGTAACCTGCGGCTTGCCAAATACGGCCAACAGCTTCTCATCGGCATTGATGCTGCGCTTGTCTTTGGCGTCTTGCAGGTTGTTGGCCTTGATGTAGTCCCACAGCTTTTTCATCACTTGGGGTCGGGCAATAGGCTCGGCACCAATCACCGCTGCCAACGCGGCACTGGGTAGCTTGCCACTGGCTGCTGTTGTTTTGCGGGGCGCCTTGGGCTTGGCCACTTTGGCGGCCGTTTTGGCTGCCGCAACCTTCTTTGTAGGTGCTTTCTTGGCTGTAGCCCTCGTCGTTTTTGCACTACCAGCTACTGTTTTAGTAGCAGCTGTCGATTTTGCCGCAGTTTTGCGCGGTGGAAATTTGCTGGGTGCAAATTCAAAATTCACTTTGCCAGCTTCCGCATCCCAGGCCAACATGGCCTTAAAGGCGCGGCGGGTGCGCATGCTGACAAATTTGTCCAGCAGGTCGGTCTTGCCGGTGGCCAGCAGTTTTTGCATTTGGGCGCGTTCAATGGGCTGCTGCAGGATGATCTGGCCAGACTTGAAGTCGCAACTGGGCGTGGGTTGTGCCAGTGTGGGCACCGAGCGGTCGCACACATAGTTCTTGCCGTGTTCAAACACCGAGCCGCCAGCTGGATTGCCGGTCGCCGCACCACACTTTGGGCAGGGGCCTAAGGTTTCCTGGCCCGAGAAGTCGATGATCTCGCCACTTTCCTCGCCGGCCTTGTCATCGCCAAAGTCGTATTCGAGTTTATAGCACTTTGCCTCGTCGTCGTACTTTATGCACATCTCCGCCGTAAAGGGC
>CAYXWW010000178.1:6961-7518 GCA_964468905.1 uncultured Rhodoferax sp.
TGGAGCGGAAGACGTCCAGTGGTCCGATCTTGCGGTCGCGCAAGAATTGCTCGACTTCGGCCACTTCAAAGGTGCGCCCAGCGGGTGTTTTGCCGAAGGAGAAGCCGCAACCATCGCTCTTGCCGTCCGCGCCGGTGCAGGTATAGCGGCGGTAGTTTTCCTTGACGATGCCCCCGCAATTGGGGCAGGGTGCGGCCAACGTGGCGTAGTCACCCGGTATGGTGTCGCGGTCGTATTCCTTGGCCTTTTTGACCATGTGCTCGGTCATGGCGGCAATTTCGGCCATGAAGGCGGTGCGGCTCATCTTGCCCTGTTCCATCTGGGCCAGTTTGTATTCCCACTCACCGGTTAGTTCGGCTTTGGTCAGCTCCTGCACGTACAGGCCGCGCAGCAGTGTCATCAGCTGGAACGCCTTGGCTGTGGGGATCAGTTCGCGCCCCTCGCGCAGCATGTATTTTTCGGCGATCAAGCCTTCAATGATGCTGGAGCGTGTGGCGGGCGTGCCTAGCCCTTTTTCTTGCATAGCCTCGCGCAGCTCGTCGTCTTCCACGGTCTTG
>CAYXWW010000179.1:0-7505 GCA_964468905.1 uncultured Rhodoferax sp.
CAGTGCGCAGGCAAGAACACCACGCAAGACCAACAAACCAAAAACACCGAAGGGAGACGCACAGGATGTAGACTTATCCACAATCGACTAGCCAAAAAATACCTTTAAATCGAGTGGCTCAGTTTGCCTATGGAATCAACAACTAGAGGAACTTATGAAAACATTCACAACAGTGTTAGTCTGTCTGTCTACTTTTACACTATGGGGTTGCGGTAGTCATGCCCACAATCTTGTTGCCCATGAGGGCAATGCAGCCATTACTGCGGGCAAATTTCTGCACGGAACCGAAGGGCCGGCAATGGTACTGGAGTTCCAAGGTGAATCGTTTGAGGCACACGATTTCGTTATCAGTCGCAAGCAGGACCTGGTGGGCCTGAGGAAGCAGTATGGCCCAAGCCGACATTACGATCGAATACTCTCTGGCCTCGATAGCGACCACTATGTGTATTCAGCCGAACCAATGTTGCGATCAAAGAATGGGGCCGTTCTACAGTGCGCTGCAGTGTGGCGCGTTGGTGGGCTTCCGGCGGGATACTGCTTGACAGCCACCGGGAATCGGGTCAATTTCCAATTCGAGTGACCTCTCCGACAGTGCCGCTGGCAATGGCGTAGGGTAACTCACCGGCCCGCTCGCAACTACTTACATTCCAATATATAGCCCTGCGGCGATCCGGCGGCATGCCGGTCTTTCTGCTCCTCGCGTGATGCACACTTGGGCCTCAAACAAAAATCTCGATAGTCAGTAAAACGAGCAAACCAAGAAAAACATTGCTGAAAGTAGGGGGGGCTGGAGCTTCATGGGCCTCCACCAAAAGTTCTTCGGTAACCACATACAAAAGAGCCGCAATGCCGAAGGAGAACACCGCGTCAAGTGTCGCGGCAGCCAAATCCGCGAGCAGGGCAGACCCTACTGCAATCGTCAACCCTTCATCGACACGGAGTCGATTTGGCGCTTCTGATCCGTGTTTTGACGCAAAATCAGAGTTATCAGCAGTGCTGGTGGCCTTTGAGCCAACACCATCAGCCGACACGGGACCCAATATCTTTCTCGCGGGCTCATTTGTGCTGCTTGAAATGGCCGCACTTCAATTGACGCAAAGGTGGTAAATCATGCACGCGAGAGCAAACAAGCGGCGCATCATGCAACGCTTTTATGGGCAGTTTTTGACTTGGTATCCGCCAGATCTTGGTCCTCTGACGGACAAGGACATAGAGGCGATTCGCAGCGATGTTGCCAAGCACTTGCCGAAGCGTGAGTTGTTGGCAAGTAGACCGCCCTCGAATCTCGTTGCCCTTTTGGACGGGTTCGATCCAAAGCGCCACGGTGGCGAGGCAATGGCATTGACACCCACAGGACAAGAATTCGGCAGTCCAGACTACGAGAAGCTAGCAACGTGTCTGGGAGATTCAGAAGCGCAGTGAAGTGAACCCGCCGTATGTACATGCCACCCGAGACTGTGTCAGTGACACCGTGCAAATTGTGATCTGAAGCCATGGCCAATGGGTGCCTACGGCGCACTAACGGAGATAAAAAGCTAAACCTCTGTGATCAGGGAACGCGCGGCAAAGCCATCTTGAACCGATTCCCTCAACGCAAAAGTAGGGCGATCGTTCCCCCCTCATACACAAGCATTGCGCCAACGGCGATGAATGCAAAAGGTACTACTTTAGAGCCGTACTGACGTATCGGTTCACCAACGGTGCGGTGGTTTACAAGCCAACGCGCAAACAAAAGCCATACTGCAGTCATGACCAGAAAAACAACCCCGATGATCGCCACATCGAGAAATGATCGGGTTGAAAACACCGGGATGTAGATGCTGATGTTGTCCCCGCCATTTGCAAACGTAACCGCCGAGACGGCCAGAACTTTGCCTCCGCCAATGGACGAATCGTTGCTTTCCGAATCACCATCTCCGTCATCGTCGCCACCCTGGAACAGCTCCCAGAGTTGTTTCAAGCCCATGGCAATCGGTATCAGGCCAAGTAGCCCAACGTAGGCGGGAGCCAAGGCAATAGCGATCAAACCGGCCACGACACTCACGCTATAAAGGGCTGCGATACCGAGATATTGCCCCATGGCGATCTGGCGGGGCCTGAACTTAGGATTGGCATAAAAGCCCAGCAGTACAAAAACGTCATCCACATTCGTTGCGGCAAACAGCCCGACTGCCAGGAGGATGAGGGCAAGGAAATGGTCCATGTAGAGATGTCTGTTTGTGGATGCTGTAGGTATTTTGTCAGCTAAATCTTCAAAGTATGGCAATCCCCTCTTTCATGGGCCTACGCCCCAAAGCGCCATGGCGTCCTGAATGCTGTAATGGTGAATTACCAATCACACCAAGGGAGCCTCCTTGAAGACAGTGCTTTTGTTTTTTATCACCGCCATCGCAGAGATCGTGGGGTGCTACTTGCCATACCTGTGGCTGGCCAAGGGGGCAACCGCTTGGCTGCTTCTACCTGCAGCTATCTCTCTTGGCGTGTTCGCTTGGTTGCTGACACTACACCCAGCAGCTGCCGGGCGCGTTTACGCTGCCTATGGCGGCGTGTACATCGCGGTTGCGTTGGCTTGGTTGTGGGGCGTTGACGGTGTTCGTCCCAGCGCCTGGGATTTCGCTGGCGTCGCCGTCAGTCTGGCCGGAATGGCGTTGATTGCCTTTCAACCACGTGGCGGCTAGCCGCTGCATCCTGCTGATTTGGGAGCCCGGGAATCTCGCAGGCTCAAGTCTCTGAGGATGGTGCACTTTGGCGCTGGGCCACCCAGGCATTCGTCTGAGCACGCGCGCACAAACTTGGAGAGACTGTGCTCCAGATTTCGCAATTCCGTGAGCTTGGCACGAACCGTGTCCAGATGCCTCTGCCCAATATCGCGCACCTTGACGCAGTCGCTTGCATCGCTGGTAGACAGCGTGACCATCGCCCGCGTCTCATCGATGGAAAAGTCAAGGTCCCTGCAGTGCCAAATCAGAATGAGCACTTCTTGCACCTTTGATTCGTAAACACGGTGCCCGCCCGGACGGCGCATCGCCGGTGGGATCAAGCCAACTTCTTCGTAATAGCGCAGTGCCGACACATTGAAGTCCGTGCGCTCAGCCAGTGCGCCGTTGCTCAATTGCCTTTCAGACTGCGGGGGGATCATGTTGCCTTTCTTACATCTCAAGTTACTTGAGGTTTTAGATTCAGTGTACGGGAATGTTCCCGGCATTGCTTGTAAGGAAGAATATGAAGAAACCACTTCTCGCTGTCTTGGGTTTGGCCGGGGCTTGTGCCGCGTGTTGCTCCCTTCCCATCACGCTGACGCTGGTTGGTGGGCTATCGGCCACTGGCTTCGCAACATGGATTCTGGGCAATCAGACTGCCCAGCTTGCCGTTGCTGCGCTGGGCGTATTGCTCGTGATGGGAATCATGATCTGGAGATCACGTCGGGCCAGTTCAAGCTGCGCGAACGGACAAATCTTGAGTTGCACTGTGAGTCCAACCGCAAGTTGCGGGTGTTCGACGACAACCAAAACGATGTGATCTGGTTGGTTGTTTTGACCGGAATGGCTGGCTCAGATTGAGTCGGAATAAGTGGCCCAATTTATACCGGAATGATTGGCCTACTTTCATCCGGAATTAGTGGCCAGATTCACAGGAATGCGGATCCAGCAGTCAGCACCGACTCCAGATTCAGAAAAAGTGACGCGGTAGATGCAGTAGTGTGCGATAGCCCCACCAATAGCAAAAGCGGGCCTACTACGCCGCCGAATGCCATGGCACCCAATAACCAGGGCCACTCTTGCTTTGGAAGACCAGAAGATGTCCAGCCGCGGTCGCGCAGCAATCGAACCAAGGTAAGGCCCAGTCCGCTGCCCAGATAAAGCAGACCAGCCAGCGGAAACGGGGACGTAGCGTTAAACCCTTCTCCCATCAATTGCTTCGCGAACGGAGTACTGGCCCCAAACAGAATGGCCGCGCCCAGTGCAGGCAGGGCTGCACGGGTGCAGCGCAATCATGCAGCCATCTTTCGGCACATGCAGTAGATGAACTGCTGGTCCGTGCCAAAGGGCGTGTGGTGCAATTGCTCTTCATGGCTCAACATCGTGAATGCTTCGCCAAATTCCGCATGCAGGGACTCTGGCGCATAGCGCATCACGGGCAAGCCACTGCACTGTGTCGGCCCGTTCACAGCAAAGGTCGCCATGACAACGTGCCCGCCCGGCTTGAGAGCATGTAGAACCTGTCGCACATAAGTGGCGCGGTCTTCCTCTTTCGTCAGAAAGTGGAAGACCGCGCGGTCGTGCCACATATCCAGACTGTGCCGCTCAAATTCAGCGCGGGTGATGTCCGCCTCCATCCAGCGCACTGATGCGCCGCGTAGCCCTAGTCGGCGGCGGCTCTCCGCCAATGCGGCATGGGACAGGTCCAGGACTTTGAGGTTGCTGTAGCCGTCGTCCAGCAGATCATCGACCAGCGTGGAGGCGCCGCCTCCCACATCAATGATGGCAGCATCGTGCGGGAGGCCAGTCGCATGAATTAGGCGCATTGACATGTCTGCATGCTCTTGAAACCAGCTCACGCCATCTGGCGCCTTGGTGGAGTAAACCTTTTCCCAATGGTCTTTGGTCTGCATCTCACGCTCCTTATTTCATTAGCTCAAATGGGTGTGCCGCTGAGGCTTGGCCTCAGTCTCCATCGCGGCCAGACCCTGCAGGATGCCGCATGCATTCACGGCCCGCTCCGATACACAGCGTTCGCGTAAAGCGCCGAGTTGCTGTTTGAGCTGTATCAGTTCTCGGATACGTTCATCCACATGCGCGATGTGTTGGTCAAATACGGCATTGATCGCTCCACAGCCATCTGACGGTTGGTCTGCCAAATCCAGCAGTGAGCGAATTTCCGCATGACTCATATCCAGCGCACGGCAGTTCCGTATGAAGCGCAGTCGCTCGACGTGTTCCGCCCCATACACGCGAAAGTTGCCTGCCGTACGCGCAGGCTCAGACAGCAGGCCTTCCTTCTCGTAATAGCGCACCGTCTCCACCGTGGTTTGCGCGACCTGTGCCAGTTCACCGATTTTCATCAGGGGCTCCAAGAAATGACTTGACTCTATAGTAGCTTCAGGTTGTGTAATGGGCTGAAATTCTTTGCAAAGACCCCATGTCAGCCAACCATAAACAAGATTCACACGGCCACGATCACGATTTACACGATCACGACCATTCGCACAGCCATGACCATCAGGGCGATGCCCGCTGCACGCCGGCTCAGGCCCCAACGCCTCAGGCTAGTTCCTGCGCTACGGAGTGCTGTGATCCAAGCGAAGCCGAGCCACTCGTGCAGTTGAGCAAACCCGCTGCGCGTTCTGATGGTGGCGTTCAAACCCCCATCCGCATCATGCAAATGGACTGCCCCACCGAAGAAGGACTCCTGCGCAAGAAACTCGGTGGCATGTCAGGTGTCACAGGACTGGAGTTCAATTTGATGCAGCGTGTGCTGACGGTAACCCATGCGCCACAAGCAATCGAACCGATTCTGGATGCTGTACGTTCATTGGGCTTTACCCCTGAAATCGCCAACAACGAATCTGCGTTGAATGAACATGCGGCCGAGCCCGCAAAGCCGTGGTGGCCGCTGGCCTTGGCCGGGGTTGCGGCTCTTGCGTCTGAAGCCGTGGATTGGTCGGGCTTGCCGACCTGGTTGGCAGCGGGTTTGGCCTTGGTTGCCGTCTTGACTTGTGGCATCACAACCTACAAGAAGGGCTGGATTGCCATTCGCAATAGCAATCTCAATATCAATGCGTTGATGAGCATTGCTGTGACCGGTGCACTGTTGCTGGGCCAGTGGCCCGAAGCTGCCATGGTGATGGTGTTATTCACGATTGCCGAGCTGATCGAAGCCAAATCACTAGACCGGGCGCGCAATGCGATTCGTGGGCTCATGCAGCTCGCCCCCGAGCGCGCCACCGTGTTGCAAGCGGATGGAACCTGGCAAGAAGTAGAGGCAAAGGCCGTCGCGGTAGATGCACGGGTGCGCATCAAACCCGGCGAGCGCATAGCGCTGGATGGAAGAATCGTCAGTGGACGGTCAGCCATTAACCAGGCACCCATTACGGGTGAAAGCCTGCCAGTGGAAAAGGCCGAGGGTGATCAGGTCTTTGCTGGAACGATCAATGAGACAGGTTCGTTTGAATACAACGTAACTGCCGCCGCCAATGACAGCACGCTGTCGCGCATCATCCATGCGGTGGAAGAAGCCCAAGGTGCACGGGCGCCGACCCAACGTTTCGTAGACCAGTTCGCACGTATCTACACCCCGGCCGTATTTGCCATTGCGTTAGCCGTCGCTGTATTGCCGCCGCTGCTGATGGGCGGTGACTGGTTCACGTGGATTTACAAGGCACTGGTGCTGCTGGTAATTGCATGCCCCTGCGCACTGGTGATCTCTACCCCTGTCACTATCGTCAGCGGTCTTGCAGCCGCCGCGCACCAGGGCATCTTGGTGAAAGGCGGCGTTTATCTGGAAGAGGGCCGCAAGTTGAAATGGATTGCGCTCGACAAGACCGGGACCATTACGCATGGCAAGCCCGCGCAAACAGACTTCGTGCTGCTCAGCGGGATGAACGAGGGCGAACTGCGCAGCTTGGCGGCCAGCCTAGCCGGCCGCTCGGATCACCCTGTATCAAAGGCGTTGACCGACGCCGCAAAGCGCGATGGCGTTGTGTTGCGCGAGGTGGATGCATTTGAAGCGCTGCCCGGACGCGGTACCAAAGGCATCTTGGACGCCAAGCTCTACTACCTGGGAAACCACCGCCTGATCCATGAACAAGGCCGCTGCTCCGATGCTTTGGAAGCCCGTCTGTCAGCTCTGGAAGAGCAAGGCAAGACGGTCATTCTGCTGGCAGATGATCAAGGCGTCCATGGAATGTTTGCTGTCGCCGACACGGTCAAAGACAGCAGCCGCGAGGCCATTGCCGAACTGCATGCGCTGGGCATCAAGACAGTCATGCTGACCGGGGACAACGCGCACACCGCCAAAGCCATTGCAGCACAGGTGGGTATTGATGAGGCGCGCGGTGATTTGCTCCCCGAGGACAAGTTGAAGGTCATCGAAAACAAGATCAACGAGGGTGAAGCAGTGGGTATGGTCGGTGACGGCATCAACGATGCACCCGCACTCGCGCGCGCCGACATCGGTTTCGCCATGGGCGCTGCAGGTACAGGGACTGCTATCGAAACCGCTGACGTGGCATTGATGGATGACGACCTGCGAAAACTCCCACGGTTTGTACGCCTAGCGCGAAAAACACATAATTTGCTACTCCAGAACATTGCGCTGGCACTTGGCATCAAGGCAGTCTTCCTCACCTTAACGCTGACCGGACAGGGAACGATGTGGATGGCCGTCTTTGCAGACGTAGGCGCCAGCCTCCTGGTAGTGGGCAATGGTTTGCGCTTGGTGCGATTTAAGGGATAGGAGATGACTAGGCCAAAGTGCACACCAACGCGCAGGCACTGATGCAGGGC
>CAYXWW010000180.1:0-7488 GCA_964468905.1 uncultured Rhodoferax sp.
AGTTTTGGATTGGAATCCGCCTTAAAGTGGCTCAGTTTTCAACTGCAATCAACACGCAAACCTGACCAAGAACGCACTGGAGGCCGCTCCATTGCATTCCGTCGTGCATTTGACATTGGAAGATGGACCCATGGTGCATCTGTGTATTCACAATTTGGGAGCGGTTCCTGAGCCTTTGCGTGAATCGTTTTTTAGCAAATATTCCACCGTGGGCAAGCAAGGCGGAACAGGGCTTGGAACCTACTCAGCAGCACTGTTGGCCAAGGCCATGGCTGGCACTCTTTCCATGGAAACCTCTGACGCGGCGGGCACCAGTCTCCACCTGCGCTTGAATGTCTGGGCAGGGCCGGTTGCACCAGCTGCCGTTACCAGGCTGCAGGATAGTGACGAAACACCGGATGCCGCCAACCGGCGTGTTTTGGTTGTGGACGATGATGAGTTCAATCGCATGATTGCCATGGAACGTCTTTCGCACACCAAGGCTCAGGTGCGGTCGGCTGTGAACGGACTCGATGCTTTGGAAGTTGTTCGGTCGTGGCGACCTGATCTGATTTTTATGGATATTGAGATGCCAGTATGTGACGGGCACGAAGCACTGGTTGGCATACGAGCCTTTCAGACCCGAGCCGGGCAGCCCCGTAGTTTGATCGTCGCCTTCTCCGGAAATGATGATGCCGAAAGTCGCGCCACGTATATTTCACAAGGCTTTGACGAGTGTTTGACAAAGCCCGCCTCGCAGCGGGCCATGTTCAACCTGTTGCGCAGATCGGTTGATCAGCCTACGGATGCAACTTAAAGCGCATCAGGGGCTACCAAACCTGGACCTGCGGTTGGTTGAACCGGGCTCGAAATGGTTTTGGCAGGCATCACTGCCCCCCAAGCCTGCAGAAGGATTTTGCGCAATTCGCTGGTGTCACTTTCCTTGGGGTTAAAGATGATGCTTTGATCGTTGAAGGCGCGGTCAGCAATGGCGTCCAATTGTGTCAACTCCACCTGACCCGTCTCCTGCAAAGTTCGTGGAATCTGGCAGCGTTGGAATAAATTGTCACGCAAAAGGATGATGACCTGTATGGCGCGACTGGCACGCCGCGACTGGGGTGTGGCCGCATAGACCTCGGGTCCGGCCAGTGGCAAAAGCAAATCGCCAATACGGTTGCCTTTTACACTCCTGTTGTACTCCAATACATAAGGCAGCAGGATACTCACGCACATGCTGTGGGGCAGGTTGCACTCGGCTCCAATGGAGCAGGCCAGTGCATGGACCATGCCGACATGGGAGTTTGAACTGGCGATTGCCGCCATAACGGACGCCTCGGCAAGCGCCACACGGATCTCCGTTCGGTTGGGGCTATCGATAGCCGCGAGTAAATTGCCGCTTATTTTGTGAATAGCCGTCGTGGCATACGCATCGCTCATAGGGTTGCAGCCCAGGCAGGTATAGGCTTCGACAGCTTGGGCCAGGGTGTTCATGGCAGCTAGGGCGAGCTGTGTTGGAGTCTCGTGTGCTGTCATGCGGGGATCAATCACGGCGACGTGGGGCAGCAGGTAATGCGACTGAAAAGACATGCTGCTGCCTGTTTCCAGGTCATTGAGTGTGGTCGCCATCTGGACCTCTGATCCGCTTCCCGATGTCGTAGGAATCACGAACAAAGGCTTGAGGGCCCGCCGGATGTTGTGCGCACCGGCCAACTCTAACAATGTCCGTCCAGTGTCCGAAACCAGCATGTTGACTATCTTGGCGGTGTCCAGAACATTGCCTGCGCCCACGGCAATGATTTGGTCGCAATTTTTGTCACGGAAAATGTCTGCTGCCTTTTGTGCCGTAGGCAGATTACAGTCGTTTGGTACTTCGTCAAATACAGCCGCCACCGGAGTGGGCGACAACGCGAGTAGTGTTTCGACCAACGCCAGTTGTCCAGCGGTGCGCGCGCCCTGGTCAGAGATAACCATGGGTCGTGTGCACCCAAGTGCATTGATCTCGAAGGGTATGTGCTCCAAGGCTGTTTGGCCAGCGATGATTTTGACCGGGCTATAAAACTGGTAAAAAGGCTGGGTCATGGGCTACCTTAGAAGCAACAGGTTTTTGAGGATCAAGCCGTAAATACGCATCGATTTCACCGCCTTGTCCCATAAGTTGACACGGGCGTAGTGTTTGATGCACCTCTTCACCAAGCAGTGTGGTAGCAGTAGTATGGACATGGTGTCGAAGCAACGCACGAACCGCATGGCGTGCGTGGCGTCACCCTCTATCACTACGCGTCCACGTGCCCATGCGGTGGTTGCAGACTCCTGCAGGCTCAGCAGCAAGTACGCGTGTGCAAGATGTTTAAAGCTTACGCGTAAATCCGGAACTGCTTTGAGGGACTGGGCCACTGCCAGTGTTCCATCCTGCTGCTTTTGCACCACAAGTGATGCTGCACTGCCATACAGGATCGCAATCTGTATTTGATACCCGGCGGGTAATTGGCACAATTCCGCTCGAATCGAATCATCCACCCGACTTGTGGCCACCAGTGCACGGCCAACTGCGCGCAACATCACTGCAACATAGATGCGCATGACTCTTTGCCGCAGGTTGCTGTTGATCATGGCTGACTTGGACCGGACGGGTGACTCGCCAGACGCAAAGCAGTAATCTGGGCATCCTTGTCTCGCCAGAGCTGCTGAACCCATTGTGAAAAGGCCTCACGAAACGCAGGGTCCTGCGCATAATTACCATCCGTCAAATGCGAGGGAATCGGCAGGCTACGTATGCGTACCACGATGCGATGGACTCTACCCATCAGAAAATCCGTGAATGTAGGCGCGCTATCGGGGTAGACAATGGTGATGTCCAGAATCGCCTGAAACTTATCGCCCATCGCATGCAGCGCCAGAGCCATGCCGCCAGCCTTTGGTTTTAGCAAGTTTTGGTAGGGCGATTGCTGTTTAGCATGCTTGGCAAGCGTAAAGCGGGTACCTTCCAAAAAGTTCATCACACTGGTGGGAATGAGCGCATATTTGGCACATGCCTTGCGCGTTGTTTCCTGGTCTTTACCGCGCATCTCGGGGTGTTTCTTCAGAAATTCCTCACTATGGCGTCGCATGAACGGAAACTCAAGAGCCCACCATGCCAGGCCCATCAACGGCACCCAGATCAATTGCTGCTTGAGGAAGAATTTGAGAAGCGGAATACGTCGGTTTAGCAAATGTTGCAGTACCAGTATGTCAACCCAGGACTGGTGGTTGCAATTGACCATGTACCAGCTACGCGGGCTCAAGCCTTCAAGGCCTTGAACGTCCCATTTCGTACGCTGTGTCAGGTGCATCCACGCGCTGTTGCCCCAGATCCAGGCTTCCGCGATGGCCAGCAAAATTGGGTCAATTGCCCGACGCACGCCCTTAAAGGGCAGCACAAGTTTCAAAACCGAAAATGCCAACAAAATTGGCACCCAAAAACACACATTCAATGCCAGTAGCAGCGCGGCAACCAGAAACACCAGCGGGCCAGGTAAAAAATTCAACATGGGTTTGCTATCAATAGTGAAGCTGTTCGCGCTTTAAGCATGAGGCTAAGCTCGCATTTCTTTATAAAAACACACGGTGTTGCGTCCCTCGGCTTTCGCGTCATACATGGCACGGTCGGCTTGCTTAATCAAATCAGCCCCTGCAATGCCACGGCCCAAAAAGAGCGTGGCGCCGATGCTGGGTGTACTGGTGTGTACCACGCCTTGCAACGGGTAACCTTCGTTCAAGGTGGACAAGATTTTGTGCGCAACGGTTGTTGCATGCTGTTTGGCGTCGTTGGGGTCTGTGCTCAATCCCTGAATGAGGACGACGAATTCGTCACCGCCCAAACGTGCCACGGTGTCCACTGCGCGAACGCATTGCTGCAAGCGCCTTGCAACTTCCTGCAGCAGCAGGTCCCCGACCTCATGACCGTAGTTGTCGTTGAGGTATTTGAACTTGTCCAAGTCCAGAAACAAAAGTGCACCGTGGGTCTTGTTGCGTTGACTCGATGCAAGCGCTGTATCCAGCCGGTCGTTGAGCATGCGGCGATTGGGCAGCCCGGTCAATACATCGTGAAACGCCAGGTGTTCAATCTCCCGTAGAGACGCTTGAAGCTGTGCCTGTGTGGCCATCAGTTCATCCTCAGCCAGCTTGCGTTTGGATATGTCCATCAGTGTGCCAACCATGCGCAGCGGTTTGCCCGTCTGGTCGCGCTGCACCACTTTGCCACGGTTGCTCAGCCACACCCAGTGTCCATCGGTATGGCGCGCACGGTATTGCGCCTCGTAGGCCGGGGCCAGGCCGTTCAAGTGGGCGCGCATCGCCTCAAGGGTGTCAGGCAAGTCATCCGGATGGATCAGGTGCCCCCAGACGCGCCCATAGTTACGCTCGGACGGATCGCGCCCCAGCATGGCGCAGGAGCGTTCATCGAGAAAGTAGCCTTTTTCGACCGTCAGGTCATGGTCCCAGCAGCCGAGCTCAGCACCAATTATTGCCAACTCCAATTGCTCCGTGGTATAGCGAAGAAGCGTTTCGGCATGCTTGCGATCGTGGATATCTCGCGCCATGCCAAGCACCCCCATGATGCGGCCCTGGCCGTCTCGCAGAGGTGTTTTTACGACCTCAAATACGCGCGGGTCGTTGTAGATCGGCGAAGGCATAGGGCCCTCAAGCGTAAGAGTCTTGCCACTGTCAATCACTAGACGATCGGCTGCGCGGAACTCTGCAGCGCGCTCTATGCCGACCCACTGCACATCATCTGTGCCAATGACTTGCGCGACGGTCGCGCCAAAATGTTCGGCAAACTTGGAGTTGCACAGCAAATGGACGCCGTTGAGGTCTTTCAACCATACGCGGTCGGGAATTGTCTCCACGACGTTGTGAAGCAACTCCAGCAAGTTCGCCTCTTCTTGACTGCCGGACGATGGGGTAGGAATCGGGTCAGTTTTCATCGGTTTCATGCGCCCAGCAATTCGCCGGTTCTAAATGCTTTGGCCCCAGCAATTTTCCCCAATTCTGCGCCGGCCATGGCGTAGCGTTCGCGTATGCGGGCGTAGAGCCTCCCAGCCACACTTGCGACAACCGGATAGATCTGGTTGGCAATGGGGTCAACGATTTCAGCAACCAGGTCACCCACTTCCAAATGGCTTCCTGCCGGCACGGCAAAAACCACTACACCCGCTGCTGGCGCGCGCAGGGTGAGCGAGCCTGCCAGTGGCGTTGCGTGACATGGGCCTGATGGCAGTTCGGGCATGTGGTGTGTAGACAGAACCTTAATGTGCTGAAGATATGCGATCAAGGCCTTGGCATCTGACAAGGCCAGCGCGTGGGAGACATCCGCCTCACCACGCAACTCGATGGTCGCGCTGCAGCAAGCCTGCGGCAACGGCAGCGCTTTCCCCGATGCGGTGATGCTTTCTGCAAGGCGCCACCACACGCCAGAGAGGCATTCGTCAAAGGGGTTGCTTCCCGAGTTGTGTGCCAATAAGACGGTCTCGCAATGGAGAAATTGCGCCAGTGATTCAAGCTGCGGCCAACAAGCAGTTTCGGTATACAGGTGCATGACGGACTCGCCATCACAGTGCAAATCCAACACAAAATCTGCGTCGTATGACAGTGTGAGCAGCGTGCGGCGCAGGCTGTCTAGCTCCGTAACGGGTTCCCATTGATCCAAATAAGTGTGCATCGCTTGCCGCACCTTCACTGCATTTGCAGCGCTATCGGGTCCCAAAAGATGTTCCACGGATGGCCACACAGCTTTGGCAAAGTCAGGATAGTGGCGGTTGAAATTTTCGGAACTCGCCAAGTCAAAACGCCCCATTGCCTTGTGGTCAACGCGTTGGGCGAGGCCCAATGGGTTGGCCACGGGAACCAGAACAACCTCACCCGCTATGCACCCTGCGGCATCGGCCGCTTCCAAAAGTGCCCGCAGATGGTGGGCAACCAGCATGCCGGGCAACTCTTCAGCATGTAAGCTGGCCTGCACATAGACTTTCGGGCCTTGTCCAGCCGAGCCAAAATGAAAACTTGTCAGGGTTTTCTGGCTGCCTAGGCTGGGCGACTTCAAGGGGTGGTCTTTGCGTTCCATTGTCTCGATTGTGGGGACGTCAAAAATCATTCTACGGGTTATACAGGCGTATGGATGCCTCGATGTGGCCCTCAATTGGCCCCTCAAGTGACATACGGTACCCATTTAAAGCCCATTGTTAAGGACAAAACTTTAAAATGGGGGCTAACCTGAAAGCACCATGAACGCCCTTGTTGACGTCTCCTTCTTCCCCCGCGCTGCCAAACCGTTGAACAGTTACCGTAAATACTGGGCTGCGCGCTTTGGTACATCGCGCTTTTTGCCGATGAGCCGCGCTGAAATGGAGCAGCTTGGGTGGGACAGTTGCGACATCGTTCTAGTCACTGGCGACGCCTATGTGGATCACCCCAGTTTTGGCATGGCGGTGATTGGTCGCATGCTGGAGGCGCAAGGCTTTCGCGTTGGCATCATCGCCCAACCAGACTGGCAAAGTGCCGATGCTTTCAAAGTGCTGGGCAAGCCCAATTTGATGTGGGGCGTGACCAGCGGCAATATGGATTCGATGATCAATCGCTACACGGCTGATCGCAAAATCCGTAGTGATGATGCCTATACACCTGGGGACGTGGGTGGCAAACGCCCGGACCGGGCCGCCATTGTGTACAGCCAGCGCTGCCGCGAAGCCTTCAAAGACGTGCCGATCATCCTCGGTGGAATTGAAGGCAGCTTGCGTCGCATTGCCCATTACGATTACTGGAGCGACAAGGTGCGCCGCTCGGTGGTGGTGGATGCCAAATGCGACTTGCTGTTGTACGGCAATGCTGAGCGGGCGATTGTGGAAATTGCCCATCGCCTGGCAGCCAAAGTACCGGTGGAGCACATTACGGATGTACGCGGCACGGCCTTTGTGCGGCGTGCAGACGATGAGACTGGCCAGGGCTGGTTCGAGATCGACTCCACCAGCGTAGACGAGCCGGGCAGGGTGGAAGCCCACGTCAACCCCTACATGACCACCAGTGAACAGGCAGCGGGGCAGGGCGCGACCTGTGCCAAGGAAGACGAGGCCCAAGCGGTGGCCCAGGCGGCAGAACGGAGTGGTGTGCAGGTTGCTATTAATTCAGTAGCTGCTCAAGTAGATTCTACGAGGGCTAGAGGCCAGATTGGCACTAAAGCTTTAGTCAATGCGCCTATCCAGCCGATTCGCTTTGTACCCAACCCGTCACTGCCATCCGCAAAAGGCAAGCTCAAGGTGCCGCCGCGCGACCGGTCCGTCATTCGCCTGCCCAGCTATGAGCAGGTCAAGAGTGACCCCATCCTTTATGCCCATGCCAGCCGTGTGCTGCATCTCGAGACCAACCCCGGCAACGCCCGTGCTTTGGTTCAGGCCCACGGCGAAGGAGTTACCGCGCGCGATGTGTGGATCAACCCACCACCCATTCCCCTGACCACGGCTGAAATGGACTTGGTGTTTG
>CAYXWW010000181.1:0-7457 GCA_964468905.1 uncultured Rhodoferax sp.
CGGTCAACACTGCAAAACGGTTGTCTTCCTTGATCAGGCCCATGGCGATACCGGCCACGTGGGCTTTCATAGGCACGCCAGCATCCATCAACGACAAGCAGCCGCCGCAAACCGAAGCCATCGAAGACGAGCCGTTGGACTCGGTAATTTCTGATACGACACGCATGGTGTAGGGAAACTCTTCCTTGCTCGGCAAGCAGGCAACCAAGGCACGCTTGGCCAAACGTCCATGGCCAATTTCGCGGCGCTTGGGTGTGCCCACGCGACCGGTTTCGCCCGTGGCGAACGGAGGCATGTTGTAGTGCAACATGAAGCGGTCTTCGTAGTCACCGCTCAATGCATCGATGCGCTGTGCATCGCGCTCCGTGCCCAGCGTCGTCACGACCAAGGCTTGTGTTTCACCGCGGGTGAACAAAGCCGAGCCATGGGTGCGTGGCAACACGCCGTTGCGGATTTCAATGGCGCGCACGGTACGTGTGTCACGGCCGTCGATGCGGGGCTCGCCCGCCAGAATTTGACCGCGCACGATTTTGGCTTCAATTTCAAACAACAGGCCTTCGATGGCGACGCTGTCAAACGCTGCACCGTCTGCCTTCAGAGCGGCCATGACTTCCGAGTACGCAGTACGACACGCTTGTGTACGCGCTTGCTTGTTGCGGATTTGGTAAGCCGCTACCAACTTGGCCTTGGCCAAACCGTCGATTTTGGCGATCAAGGCTTCATCCTTGGCAGGCGCTTTCCAGTCCCATACTGGCTTGCCGGCATCGCGCACCAATTCGTGAATGGCATTGATAGCAATGTTGCCTTGCTCGTGACCGAACACAACAGCACCCAACATGATTTCTTCAGACAACTGTTGCGCTTCAGACTCCACCATCAGCACAGCAGCTTCAGTACCTGCAACGACCAGATCCATGATTGAGTCTTTGCGCGCGGTCTGGCCTGGGTTCAGCACGTATTCACCATTGACGTAACCCACGCGGGCTGCACCGATAGGGCCATTGAACGGCACGCCACTGATGGACAACGCAGCGCTTACAGCGATCAAGGAAGCAATATCCGCATCAACTTCTGGATTCAACGAAACGGTGTGAACCACAACATGCACTTCGTTGAAAAAACCTTCTGGGAACAGCGGACGTATGGGGCGGTCAATCAGGCGGCTGGTCAGTGTTTCGAATTCGCTAGGGCGACCTTCACGCTTGAAAAAGCTCCCAGGAATCTTGCCAGCTGCGTACGATTTTTCCAAATAGTCCACGGTCAAAGGGAAGAAGTCTTGACCAGGCTTGCCTTCGGTCTTGGCAACTACGGTGGCCAACACAACGGTGCCATCCATATCCAACAGCACAGCGCCGGTTGACTGGCGCGCAATCTCGCCGGTTTCCATGGTGACCGTATGCTGACCCCATTGAAAGGTCTTGGTAACTTTATTGAAAATGCTCATTGTTTTATCTCCTGATAATGCGGGAATCCGCTGGCAGGTAAAGGCCACCTGCCAAGCCCAGAAGCAACAACTCAGAACACGATGCCATTCCAGAGAAACTCAAAAGCCGACCCAAAGGGCCGCCAATTTCTGTGGAATGACACAGCTTCGCTCTGTTTTTGCTGACTCCGAAGTAAAAAACGCCTGAGCTAGTGAACTAACTCAGGCGTCTGTCATGTGGTGCAACGTTTTGAAATTCGCAGCTTACTTACGCAGACCCAATTTGGCAATCAAGGCGACGTAGCGGTCGTGGTCAACACGATTCAAATACGTCAACAGGCTTTTGCGGGTATTGACCATGCGAACCAAACCGCGACGACCGTGGTGGTCTTTTGCATGGGTCTTGAAGTGGGGCATCAGCTCGTTGATGCGGGCAGTCAGCAATGCAACTTGCACTTCTGGACTACCGGTGTCGGATGGGCTACGGGCGTTGTCTTTGACAACAGCGGCTTTGATGCTGGATGCGATCATGTTTATTTCCTAAGAATGGTATTCAACTTGCGCCAGGTGCTGGAACTGCTCCTGGCGTGCGCCTTGCCGAATGCAAAGCCTGTCAATTATAACCCGACTTAGGGACGCTGCATCTTGCAGCTGGAAGGCAACTCCGCAGCCGCTGCGCTGAGCGTCTTGGCAACCCGAAATCCGTAGCCCGAGCCTTCAACGTCAAACTTCACGCCTGGCGTGCCCTGGCGCTCCATGACCCCAACGACCAGCTGCTGCTGGAATTGGTGATCGACGGCACGCATCGTGCCAGCCTGCCCGCTCAAAGACACACTCGCTTTTTCGAGCTGCAGCGCAAGTGCCACTACATCCACCCCAACGACGGGGGCCACGGTACTTTGCTTGCCAACTGCATCCAGCGCTTGGGCCAGTGCTTCCATCAAGAGTTGCATACGCATATGCACATAGTCATCTGCAGCTGCCGGGTAACGTGCCCTAAACGATTTGTAAAAAGCCTCTGTAGCCGCACTCTGTACATTGGGCAGCCAATCTGCCACCGCAACCACCTTGCCAATGCCGGCCTCGCCTATGGCGGCGGGCGCGCCAAGCGCATTGCCATAAAAGGTGTAGAACTTGCCGTCATAGCCAACCTCTTTGGCAGCCTTGATGAGCAAGGTCAGGTCGTTGCCCCAATTGCCTGTAATGACGGCTTGCGCGCCGCTGGCCTTGATTTTGGCGACATACGGCAAGAAATCCTTGACACGAGCCATGGGATGAAGCTCTTCACCCACGATGTGGACATCGGGCCGCTGCGCAACCAGTTGACGCCTGGCTTCCCGTAAAACCGACTGCCCAAAACTATAGTCCTGTCCAATCAAATAGACATCCTTGAGCAATTTGTCGTCCTTGATGAGCGACATCAACGCGGCCATCCGCATGTCTGCATGCGCATCAAAGCGAAAGTGCCAAAAGCTGCACTTTTCATTCGTTAGTGCAGGATCGACGGCAGAGTAATTCAGAAACAATACCCGCCGTGCCGGATCGCGCTCATTGTGTTTGTTGATCGCATCGATCAGCGCTGCAGCAGTGGACGAAGAATTGCCTTGCAAAACAATGCGCGCACCACTGTCAATAGCCGCACGCAATGCAGACAAAGCCTCGTCGTTTTGCCCTTTGCTGTCGTATCGCTCCAAGGATAGCTTCACGCCACCTCGCGCGTTGACCCGTTCAACGGCCCAGGCCAGGTTGCGAAACACCGCTTCACCAGCATTCGCAGTAGGGCCACTCAGAGCTTCAATCATGGCCAACTTGACAGATGCCGTGGTCGCCACAGACTGAGAATTTGACGGGCTTTGCGCGTGCGCTGCGACACCCAACAAGGGCAGCACACATAGCGCCACGCAAGCAGTTTTCAAGACCCGACCGATAAGAATAAACATGCAAAAAACTTCTTGAAATAAGTGAAATGAGGCGCAGCTTGGAGACATGCGGCGCTCGCTGTGAGAGCCGCGCAGTGTACTAGGAGATTGACCATGTTTTTCGCCACGACCAACCAGCCCCAATTGCGCCGCCAAGCTTATGCCAATGCTGGCAGAACACTGGAGCGCTTTCTGGACGACACATTGCGTGCCAATACCAATTCAGCGGTAGCCTACACGCAAGACGAAACCAGCTTCACATTGACGCTCGACGTACCCGGCATCGCAAAGGACCAGCTCAACATCGCCATCGAAGGCGCAGTTGTTCGCATTCAGAGCAAAGACGATGCACCGCGGCGCTATCGCGCGGCCTATGAGTTGCCGCAAGAGGTCGACGCTGCGCTGTCAGAAGCCAAGCTGGAAAACGGTGTACTCACCCTGAAGCTTGCCAAAAAGGTGCCCGTAAGCAGGGCGACAGAACTCACCATTCAGTAAGGCTAGTGTTCTGCGGAAAGTGAATCCAATGGCCAGCGCGGCTTTACGTCAAAGGCGTAAGTTTTGCTGGCCACTTGGAGTCCGCTTTGCAACCGCATGGCCGCAGCCATGGCGATCATTGCCCCGTTGTCCGTGCACAAATGCAGCTCAGGGTAATGCACCCGCACGCCGCGCTTTGCACAAGCCATATTGAGCTGTTGACGCAAGCCGCGGTTGGCCCCTACACCGCCCGCAACGACAAGGCGCTGCAGACCTGTCTGCTTGAGCGCCATGAGGGATTTCTTCACCAACACCTCCACGATTGCTGCTTGCGTGGATGCCGCCAGATCCCGCTGCTGCTGCAGCGGAAGCGCATCAAACCCGGCAGTGCTACTGCCAGTCGGCTGCACCTGCGAATGCGGCTGGCCCAACGCGCGGGCCGACTCGGCAGCCACCATGCGTTGCGCCTGCACCAACACGGCTGTTTTCAAGCCAGCAAACGAAAAGTCCAGATTCCCACTGTGCAACAAAGGGCGCGGCAATTTGTACGCCGCAGGATCGCCTTGCTCGGCCATTTTGGCCAATGCCGGCCCTCCCGGGTAACCCAAGCCCATGAGCTTGGCGGACTTGTCAAACGCCTCGCCAGCCGCATCGTCAATCGTTTCGCCCAATAGTTCGTAGCGCCCTACCCCATCCACCCGCATGAGCTGCGTGTGTCCACCCGAGACCAGCAATGCAACAAACGGAAATTGCGGTGGGTCCGCACTCAAAAAGGGCGACAGCAAGTGCCCTTCCAAGTGGTGTACACCCAAAACGGGCCTGTCCAATGCAGCACCCAACGCGCAAGCCACGCCGGAGCCCACCAGCAGTGCACCGGCAAGGCCCGGCCCCCGCGTATAGGCCACAACATCCACATCTGCCAGCGTACGCACCGAAGACTTTAAGACCTCTTGCGTTAAGGGCAACACGCGGCGAATATGGTCACGGCTGGCTAGTTCTGGCACCACGCCACCAAAGGCCTGGTGCATGTCAATCTGGCTGTACAGCGCATGCGCCAGAAGTGTGGGCATGGCATGCTCATGCCACTGCACCAGGGCCACACCCGTTTCATCGCACGACGACTCAATCCCCAAGACCAGCATGTTTTCCCCTGTGAGGGTGCGAGTTTAGAGGATGCAACCACGCCATCCAGCATTGACGCGCCCAATTCTGGCGCGAAATTTGCATATGCCTTCGCATGCATGAAACCTTACGCATCGTAGTTGTTACACCCGACCAGGACATGATTGACCAGAACGACTCGCTGGCCTTGGACCAGGCAGAGCGTTCGCGCAGTCTGCGCATTGGCTTGCTGGAAAGTGGATTCAACCTAGTTGCTGTATTGCCAGCAGATGCCTTTCTGGAAGAGCGCCTGACGCAACTGCAGGCCGACATGATCATTCTCGATGCCGAGAGTGATGCACGCGACGCACTCGAACATGTTGTGGTTGCCACCCGTGATGCCCGTCGCCCGATTGTGATGTTCACCAACGACAACGATAGCTCCAATGCACGCGCTGCAGTGGCTGCTGGCGTATCGGCCTACATCGTTGCTGGCTTGCATGCAGACCGGATTCGCCCGATTCTGGACGTTGCAATGGCGCGCTTTCAGCAAGACCAGGCGTTGCGCGCTGAACTCGCAGACGCAAAATCAGAGGTGCAAGACCTCAACACAGAGTTGAAAAACCGCCGCATCATTGACCGGGCCAAGGGCCTGCTCATGCAGCGCCAAGGCTTGAGCGAACAGGCGGCCTACGACAAGTTGCGCAAGACCGCGATGGACAAAGGCCTCAAGGTTGCTGAAGTTTCACAGCGCATGATCGATGTGATGGACCTGCTGGGCTAGTCAGCAGCCCTAGCACGCTACGTGCAAGGCTGAACTAGATGCTCAGATTCATCGCCCGTGCCAAGGCAAATACGCTGTTGACGCACAAGCCAGAGACATTGGCTGCGCGTTGCCCACCTGACACCACGCAGTCTCTCCCATACTGCGTAATGGCGTAGTGCGCGCAGGTCACTTGCTTGCCGGGCGCAAGAGTGGCGGTGGCCCTATTGCCTTCAACTGCACCCAGAGCCTCTAATCGCGCAAGTCGATTGCGCGTTGAAATTTCGGGAGCGCAGACGTCATGCGCCAACTCTTTAATCGACAAGGCCTTTTTCTGCGATGCCAGATGTCGCAAGATTTCTAACGACTCTGGCCATTGCTCAACTGGCACGTTGCGATTGCTATGCGCTTTGGAGTGTTCAGTGTGTGTGTGCATGAAACATGTATCGGCTCACACGCGGGATTTCTTTAAGTGCACGATTTTTTTGGTGCACTGCACAAACATGGTGCCAAAATCAGGCTGCGCACAACACAATAGAACAAAATACGCCTGTAGCCCTCTACATATATACGCTTGTAGCTATCAAACATATAGCAATACTGCAATCACTTTCCCTGTAACTACCGGCCCATTAAGTTGGCACGCAGATTGCGTATTACCAACCGAGACCAACGATGGTCACCGATAGGCATAACCCAACGGCGGGTTGAGCCAGTCAACCCGGACAAAGGCGTCCCCACCTGCAAATGACTTGCTTTCCAAGTCATGCGCAACGTGAGGACGCCTTTTTTTGTTTTGCCACCGTCTAATTTTTAAAGGAAGACAGCCATGACTAATCTCTTTGACAACAAACTCAGTCGTCGTGCGGTGCTGCAGTCTGCAGCCGTAGGCGCCATCGGCATTACCCCTGCACTGCGTTCTGCCGTATACGCCGCCGGCTCAGATGCACCCGAAAAAACCGAAGTCAAGATTGGCTTCATCCCACTCACCGACTGCGCAAGCGTGGTCATGGCCTCGGTGCTGGGCTTTGACAAGAAATACGGCGTGAAGATCGTCCCCTCCAAGGAAGCGTCTTGGGCAGGCGTGCGTGACAAGCTGGTCAATGGCGAACTGGACTTTGCGCACTCACTGTACGGCCTCATCTACGGCGTGCATTTGGGCATCAGCGGCCCCAAAAAAGACATGGCCATTCTGATGACTCTCAACAACAACGGACAAGCCATCACCCTGTCCAAAAAGCTTGCCGACAAGGGCGCGGTAGATGGTCCCGGGCTTGCCAAACTGATGGCCGCTGAGAAGCGTGAATACACCTTCGCACAAACCTTCCCCACTGGCACGCACGCCATGTGGCTGTACTACTGGTTGGCTGCCAATGGCATCAACCCCATGACAGGCGCCAAGGTCATCACCGTGCCACCACCGCAAATGGTGGCCAACATGCGCGTTGGCAATATGGACGGCTACTGCGTGGGTGAACCATGGGGCCACCGCGCCATCATTGACGGCATTGGTGTCACAGCCATGACCACGCAAGATATCTGGAAAGACCACCCAGAAAAGGTGCTGGGCACGACCGCTGAATTTGTGAAAAAGAACCCCAATACAGCGCGTGCCGTGACCGCTGCCATTCTGGAGGCCAGCCAATGGATTGACGCCAGCCTGTCCAACAAAAACAAGATGGCCGAAACGATTGCCGACAAGAGCTATGTCAACACCAGCGTCGACGCGATCAACCAGCGCATTCTGGGCCGCTACCAGAACGGCATGGGCAAGACC
>CAYXWW010000182.1:0-7417 GCA_964468905.1 uncultured Rhodoferax sp.
GTAACCCTTGACGCTTTTGCCATCGAGCTTGGCGGCCACTTCGGCCTTGAGTTCGTCGCACGATTTGGCGGCATAGGCTTGCCCCATGCAGCAGGCCAAAGCAATGAGTACGGCGATTGATCGCATGAAATTCCTCCAATATATTTTTGAAACACTGCGCTAGCAGTCGAACCACTCTACAACAATTGTCTTGTGGTGAATGCCAGAAAAGCGCGCAGACCCGCTGCTGACGCGGCACGTATTGCCCAATCTGTTGCGCAATGCGTACAGTGCTAGCCGGGCAAGGTGCGTGGCAAGACCAAATCGAACTGTGTACCCACCCCGGGTGTGGATGCAACGCTGATGTTTCCGCCCAAGGTTTTGGTCACCAAGTTTTGCACGATAGCCATGCCCAAGCCGGTGCCGCCCTTGCCAATCTTGGTGCTGAAAAAAGCTTCAAACAGCTTTTCCACATGCTGCTGCGACATGCCCACGCCGTTGTCTGACACACGCAGCACGACATTCTCTTCATCTTGGTGTCCGTGAATTGTCAATACACCGTCTGTGCGCCCTTCAAACGCGTGCAGGTAGGCGTTGTTGACCAGGTTAATCACAATCTGCCCCAGTGGCCCCGGCAAACTGTCCATGGCGATACCGGTGGGGATATCAACCACCACCCGGTGCGGGTGGCGCTTGAGGCTGGGGCTGAGCGTATGCAAAATTTCGTTGACCGCTTTCGCCAGGTCAAATGCCCGGCGTCGCTCGCTGGCCTGGTCTGCCGCCACTTGGCTAAAGTCCCCTAACATCTCCACCGCACGTTGCAAGTTACGCTGCAGCAGCGCCAAGCCCTCAGTGACTTGCGTCAAATATTGATCCAACCCCGAGCGCTTGAGATTGCCGCCCTGTACCAAACGCGCCATTTCTTGTGACTGCTCGACCAGCGTGCTAGTCACCATTTTGCTGTTGCCCAGCGGCGTGCCCATTTCATGGGTAACACCAGCAATGAGTGTGCTCAAGGTGGCATTGGCTTCACTCTGGGCCAACTCCTGGCGGGACTGTTGCAAGTTCTCCATCGCCTCTTGCAGCTCCGCCGTGCGCTGTGCCACCCGGTCTTCCAAATGCAGGTTGAGCTCTTGGACTTGTTTGAGCGTTTGGCGCAGCATGAGCTGTGCCCCCACACGGGCGCGCACTACGGAGGCATTGACTGGCTTGGTAATAAAGTCCACCGCACCGAGCCGCAGTGCTGCCGTTTCATCCGCAGGTTCATTGTTGGCGGTGACAAAAATAATGGGAATATCGCGCGTGGCCGGATCGGCCTTGAGCCGTGTACATACCGCGTGCCCATCCATCTCCGGCATCACCACATCCAGCAATACCAGGTCTGGCAAAAGCGTGGCGCACTGCGCCAAAGCCTGCTCGCCGCTGGTGGCTGTGTAGACGGTGTAGTCGTTTTTGAAGATATGGCGCAGCAATTCAAGATTGAGGACTTGGTCGTCCACAAGCAGCAAGGTTGGCTTGGTCGTGAGATTACTGGGCATCTTGAAAGCAGACTCTGCTACAAATCAACGGCTATGGCAAGTGCAAACTGGCATGTGGTCGCCAGACCATCGAACGCCTTTGCAATGCACACACGCTCCGCAAACCCTACTTACCTGCAGCCGCCGCAGGAGACGAGCCCGCCGTAACCAGCACCATATTCGCGGGCTTGAGGTACTTGCGAATGGCCGCGTTCACCTGCTCGGTGGTCAAAGCATTGACGGTGGCGGCCTGCTCGTCCAGCCATTCCACGCCATAGCCGCTGTTCACTGCAGCCAGCAATGCACCGGCCATGCCATCGGTAGTGGTTAAAGCCACTTTGAAAGCGCCAATGACATTGCTCTTGCGCGCGGCCACTTCGGCAGGTGTTACGCCCTTCTCAAACCACGCTTTCAGCTGGCGCTGGGTGGATGCAAGACCCTGCTCCAGCAGCTCTGGTGCAAAGCTGCCACGCAAGCGCCAATCGCCATCGTTGTACATGTCGTTTTGCATGCTGGCCCCCACGTCATAGGTCAGCCCTTCCTGATCGCGCACCGTGGCCATCAGGCGGCCCGTAAATCCATCGCCCAAGATGGCGGTGCCCAGGCGCAGGGCTTGATAGTCCGGCGATTTGAAGTGCAAACCACTGACCTGGCCCAAAACCACGGACACGCTGGTCTTGCCCTCCATCGCCACATGTTGCGTGCCACCTGAAACAGCAACTGTGGCAGGGGCCACGCGCACCACAGACCCACCGCCTGTCCACCCCGCAAACGCACGCGCAACCTCGCCCTGCAAAGCAGGCACATCCAGATCACCCACCGCCACCAGCGTCATGCCTGCGGGGCCGTAATGAGCCTTGTGAAACGC
The DNA here is from genome assembly GCA_964468905.1 of uncultured Rhodoferax sp. GTDB lineage: Bacteria > Pseudomonadota > Gammaproteobacteria > Burkholderiales > Burkholderiaceae_C > Allorhodoferax. The sequence goes on from CAYXWW010000182.1 coordinate 2,365, forward strand.
GCGCACTTCGTCCAGCGTGGCCGCCGCTATGGCGGCCAACAAGTCTTCTGGCGCGTCGCTGCGGTTGGGGTGCCCCAGCGGATAGGCCGCACGGCTAAAGGCACTGGCGGCACGCAGGTCGGTGTTCTCCATGTTGCGATGGATGGCTCCGGCCATTTGCCTTTTGGCCTTGTCGAATTCTTCAGCGCTAAATGCCGGAGTACGCAGCTGTTCGGCAATGAGGCCCAGCACTATCGGTGCATCTTTCTTCAGAGATTTGGCGCTGATGTGCAGCACATTGGCGTCCGCCCCAAAGTGAATGGCCGCACCCACAGACTCCAGCTTCTCTGCTATTGCAAACTTGTCTTGCGCGGTGGTGCCCTGGTCCAACAACATGGCAGTCAGCGTAGGCACAGCCGGATTGCCCTTGGCTGCCAGCGCCCGCCCTGCTGGCAATGATGCGCGCAGCGTCACCACGTTTTTGACGCCAGTCGGGTAGGCAATCACATCAATGCCCGCCACCGTGCTGCGCTGCACATTGGGCGCTATTTTGCTCAGTGGCACAGCGCCGCTTTGGCCTGCGCGCGCGCTGGCGCGGGCCAGCGTTGGCTCAGGGCGAGGCGTTGTGCCCGGCGCACGGTAATAGGCGGGGCCACTTGCTGCAGCGGGTGCGGCTGGCGCGGCGGGTTCAGCGGCGGCCTGTGTGGGCACAAACCAACCGGTGGTGCTGGAATCTTCAACCAGATACTTTTTGGCTACGCGCTGGATGTCGGCCACGCTGACCTTTTTAATGGCTTCGTCCAGACCGTAAAACAGCGTCCAGTCGCCCGCGCTGATGAATTCATTGATGTTGCCAGCTATGCCAAACGAGCCATCCAACTTGAACGCTGCATCGGCCGCATTCTTGGCCACAGCGGCTTTGAGCTCCACATCGGTCACTCCGTCTTGCTTGAGCCGCTCGATCTCGTGCAGCATGATGGCCTCTACCTCAGCGTGTTTGGCACCGGGTGCCAGTGGCGCAAACACCATGTGCAGGGCTGGATCGCGGAAGATACCCCACTCGCCTTCTACTCCCGTAGACAAATTCTTGTTCGTCAGTGCCTTGTACATACGGCTGTTTTTGCCGTCAGCCAAGATGGCGCTCATCAACGTGACAGCAGCAAAATCAGCATGCGTAGCCGCTGGCACTTTGTGCGCGATGGCCACCACGCCCAATTCGCCAGGGCGTTTGACCACCGTGCGGCGCGGACCACTCTGCTCGGGCTCTTCGGTGTAGACCGCTGGAATGGGCTTGGGCGAACGCGGGTAGATGCCAAACGACTTCTTCACCATTGCCAAGGCCTGGGCCGGATCAAAATCCCCAATGATGGTGATGGTGGCGTTGTTGGGCCAGTAGTAGGTGTCGTAAAAGGCACGCAGCTTTTCAATCGACACCTTTTCAATATCGCTGCGGTGGCCAATGGTGTTGTGGTGGTAGGGGTGGGCCACAAATGCGGTTTGGTAGATCTCTTTGTACAGCGCCTGCACAGGTGAGTTCTCGCCGCGCTCAAACTCATTGCGCACCACGGTCATCTCAGGCTTGCGGTCTTCTTCGCGCAGCAACAGGTTGCGCATGCGGTCGGCCTCCATGGCCATCACGGTGGCCAAGTGCTCGCTGCCCATATTGGCGTAGTAGTTGGTACGGTCCAGCCAGGTGGTGGCGTTGTACATGGCACCGGTGCGCTCCAGCAACTGGTCTACGTTGGTGCCCTTTTCGCGGGTGTGGTTCTTGGAACCCTTGAACATCAAATGCTCTAGCAAATGCGTGGCACCGGTAGTGCCAGTCACCTCATTGCGCGAGCCTACGCGGTAAGTCACCATAAAGGTCAGCGTGGGGCTGGAGTGCTCGGGCATCAGCAGCACCTGCAGGCCGTTGGACTTGAGCGTGTATTCGTCAATTGCGCCCACGGTCTTGACATGGGTGTAGCCGTTAACGGCTACCGGTGCCGCGTGCGACACCGCCGATAAGAACAACAGGCCAGCCGTGAGAAGAATGCGTTTCATGGTTTCCAAGGGGCAAAGAGACAAGGGCCAGACGTTAGCACAGGCGTGTCAAGGTGGAGTTAAGACCCGGAATCGCTATCAAGTTAATAGCGTGCTACGCACATTGTTCGAGGGCTAGAGGCCCTTTTCGACCATATCGAGCAGCCGCTGGCCAAACAATTCAAAGTGAGGCCCAACCGGCGTCGCCAGCGGGCCATCCACCACCAGCATGGCCAAACCGTGCACTGCAGACCACGCCAGCATCTCGGCACCCTGGCGTTTGGCGGCGGGCATGAGGCCCGCAGCAACCAGCTGGTCTACCGCATCGCACAACAGCTCATACGGATTGCGCCCACTGTCACCCGCGGTGGGCCATTCGGGTGTGCCCTGAATCAGCTTGTCAGACGGTGCAAAGGCTGTACGAAACAAACCGGGCTCGGCCTTGGCAAAGCGCAGATAGCCCGTGCCCACTGCGCGCAAACTGGCATGGGCGCGGTCTGCCGGTGAAAGGCCCGGCTTAATGGCTGCGAGTTCGGCTTCCATGGACTTGGCCACGCCCTGCATGGCCGTGGCGCGCACCGCCTGCAACAGCGCCTGCTGGCTGGCAAAGTGGCGGTAGGCCGCATTGGGTGCTACGCCTGCCCGGCGCGTGGCCTCGCGCAGCGCGACAGCGCCCGGCCCACCCTCGCACGCCAGTGCAAGCCCAGCCTCTAGCAAGGCGCGGCGCAGGTCGCCATGGCGGTAGGTTTCGCGTGCAGGGGGCGCTTTAGATCGCGGCATAAGTTGTAATGTGGACACCGTACATTATCTATGGTAACCTTTTGTGTACACCGTCCACAATATTTCTTTTGCAGAAACGGATTCCACACCATGACCACCAACACCATCACACTCCACCGCGTACTGCGCACACCGCCAGACAAGGTCTATCGGGCTTTTTTAGACGCCGATGCCATGGCCCGCTGGCTGCCGCCCTACGGATTCTTGTGCAAGGTGCTGCACATGGATGCACGCATCGGCGGCAGCTACAAAATGGCATTCACCAACTTTGGCACGGGCACCGGCAACAGCTTTGGTGGCGAGTATCTGGAGTTGGTTGCAGGCTCCAAGATTTGCTACACCAGCCAGTTTGACGATGCCAACCTACCCGGCACCATGAAGACCACCATCACACTGAGCCCCGTGCTGTGCGGAACCAACCTGCAGGTCGTGCAAGAAGGCATTCCCGCTGTCATACCAGTAGAAATGTGCTACCTGGGCTGGCAAGAATCTCTGGCCCAACTGGCCAACCTCGTCGAACCCAACATTCCAGGCTAACCAAGGAGCGCACCATGAAAGTTGAACCGTATCTGTTTTTCAACGGCCGCTGCGAAGAGGCCATTGCCCTCTACAAGCAAGCCCTTGGCGCAGAAGTAACCCTTCAGATGCGCATGAACGAAGCCCCAGATCCACCCCCACCCGGAGCCATCCCCGAGGGGTTTGAAAACAAAATCATGCACGCCAACCTGCGCATTGGCAGCACCATGCTCATGGTGTCAGACGGCAACAGCAACAACCAGCCGGTGTTTGATGGCTTTAGCCTGTCCGTGGGAGTGGCAGATGCCGCCGAGGCCGAGCGCACCTATACCGCGCTGCTGCAAGGCGGTGGCAAAGTCGTCATGCCGCTGGGCAAAACATTCTGGTCACCTGCATTTGGCATGCTCAAAGACCAGTTTGGCGTGGGATGGATGGTGATAGCACCATGACCCAAACAACCTACAAAGGCAGCTGCCACTGCGGCCAAATTCAATTTGAAGTGGACGGCGAACTGACCGGCGCCACCGACTGCAACTGCTCCATCTGCCAGCGCAAAGGCACACTGATGTGGTTTGTGCCCCGCACCCAACTGCGCCTGCTCACCCCGCGCGAATCCATGCGCAGCTACACCTTCAACAAACACGTCATCCAACACCAGTTTTGCCCCACCTGCGGCATGCACCCGTTTGGCGAAGGCAAGGCGCCTGATGGCGCTGAGATGGCGGCGGTGAACATTCGCTGCTTGGAGGGTGTGGATGTGTATGCGATACCGGTGCACCACTACGACGGGCGGGCGTTGTAGCAGGTGACAAAAGCGCCGATGCCAGCACTATTATTTTGATAGCTGCTTAAGCAAATTCTGCGCGGGCTAGCGGCCTATTTGCATTGTGGAAACCCCACAGCCCGGTATTTGCCCCCTAGCCCTGTGCCGACTTTGTTGGCATGATGCTTACATAACAGATACATTCACTCAAGGGGGGTGATTCCGGCGTGGCGACTCTCATTCCTTCTATCAGCACGTGTGTAGGCCGCATGACCAGCGGTGAGCGGCGCTTGGCCGAGCGGCTGGAGGCCAAGCTGGATGACGACTACCTGCTTTGGTACGACGTGCCCATGGGGCCGCGCAATACCCACCCCGACTTTTGCGTGCTGCACCCGCGCCGCGGCATCTTGGTGCTGGAGGTGAAGGACTGGAAGCTGAGCACCACCATCCTGCAGGCGGACAAGCAAAACTGGGAAATCATGGGCGACAACGGCCCCAAGACGGTGATCAACCCGCTGGAGCAAGCCCGCCAGTACGCACACCAGGTGGTGAAAGCGCTGGAGCGCGACGCGCAGCTGGTGCAGCCCGACGGCGCACACGCGGGCAAGCTGGCCTTCCCCTGGAGCTACGGCGTGGTGTTCCCGTTTATCACCCGCAAGCAGTTTGAAGCCGCCGAGCTGTCCTGCGCCATCGAACCCCACCGCGTGATCTGCCAGGACGAAATGCAAGAGAACGTGGAGGCGGAAGACCTGCAAAGCCGCCTGTGGGACATGTTCCCTTTTGGCATGCGCGGCGCCCTTAGCCTGCCGCAGATAGACCGCGTGCGCTGGATCATGTTCCCCGAAGTGCGCGTGCAACAGGGCGCGCTGTTTGACGACAACGATGCAGACGCCGCACTGCCCGACATCATGCGCGTGATGGACCTGCAGCAAGAGCAGCTGGCCCGCAGCCTGGGCGATGGGCACCGCGTCATCCACGGCGTGGCGGGTTCGG
>CAYXWW010000183.1:0-7351 GCA_964468905.1 uncultured Rhodoferax sp.
CCACCGTGGCCAGGGTGCGCATGGGCTGTTCCGATCCGCCCAGGTCGGCACGGCCGCCTGCGCTTTCGGTCTGCACCTGCTTGAGCTGGCGCGAGATGTCGGCCGCCGTGGCGCCCAGCGCCTGCAGCTTGAGCGGGTCCAGCGCCACCTGCACTTCGCGCGTCACGCCGCCCACGCGGGCCACCGAGCCCACACCCCGCACGCCCAACAGGGCCCGCGAGACGGTGTTGTCCACAAACCAGCTCAGCGCTTCATCGTCCATATTGCTGGAGCGGATGGTGAAGGCCATGATGGGCGCGCCCGAGAGGTTCATCTTGCTGACGATGGGGTCGCGCAAGTCACCGGGCATGTCGCTGCGCACCTGTTGCACGGCACTGCGTACATCGTCCACCGCTTCTTGCGTGGGCTTTTCCAAGCGGAATTCGGCGGTGACGGTGACGCTGCCGTCTTTCACATTGGTGTAGATGTTTTTCAGACCCTGCAGCGGCGCAATGGCGTTTTCAATTTTGCGGGCAACTTCGGTCTCTAGCTGGCCGGGTGCTGCGCCGGGCAGATTGGCGGTAACACTGACCGTGGGCAGCTCCAGATCGGGGAACTGCTGGATCTTCATGGCGCTGAACGACATGAGGCCCGCCAGCGTCAGCAGCACAAACAGCATGACCGCCGGAATGGGGTTTTTGATGGACCAAGCGGAGACATTCATCAGATTTGCTCCTTATTTGCTAGCAGCTGACGCAGGCTTTGCGAGGGCTGGAGCACTATTTGGCGTGGAAGCGGCTGGCTTGGCGGCCTCTACCACCTTGACCAAATCCCCATCACTCAAGAAGCCGCCGCCGCTGGCTACCAGCTTGTCTTCGGGCTTCACGCCGCTTTGGATTTCGATCTGGTCACCCACTACGCGGCCGGTTTGCACCTTGACTTGTGCGACACGGTTGTCTGCACCCACGCGCACCACGTAGCTAAACCCGTCACGCACCACCACGGTAGCTTGCGGCACGGTCAGCGCGCCAGAGCTACCCAGCTCAAACTCACCCCGTGCAAACATGCCAGGCTTGAAGCTAGCGGGTGCAGCGGGCATATCCACATACACAAGTCCATTGCGCGACGCTGCGTCCACCGTGGGAGCCAGCGCGCGCACTTTGCCCTTCATCTGCGCACCGCTGGGTGCGGTCAGCGTGACGGCGGTGCCGGTGGTGATGCGGCCAATCTCGGCAGAGGTGACCTCTCCACGCCACTCCAGACGCCCTTGGCGAATGAGGCGGAACATCTCGGTCCCCGCGCCAACCACAGACCCTACGGACGCGCTGCGTGCCGAGATGGTGCCGCTGTCAGGTGCCAGCAGTTGGGTGTTTTTCAATCGCAGCAGTTGGGAGTCGAGTTGGGCCTTGGCAGACGCGACGCGGGCCTTGCCGGTTTGTTCTTGCGTAAGGTACTGGTTGACCTGCTGGGCGCTGATGGCACCGCTGCCCTGCACGGCGCGCGCGCGGTCGGCATTGGCGGCGGATTCGGCGGCGTTGGCTTGGGCCTCTGCCACAGCGGCGCGGGCCAGGGCTACATCTGCCTCCACACTCTCAGCGGCAAAGCTGGCCAGCAACTGGCCGCGCTTTACGTAGTCACCCACGTTGGCGTGCAGCTCGGCTACGCGCAGGCCAGGGGTTTCTGCGCCGATGGTGGCTTCTTGCCACGCGGCCACACTGCCGTTGGCGGCCAGCTTGATGGCCAGCATGCCGTTTTTCGGCTGGGTCAGCGTCACCGTGAGCGCAGGCTTGGCAGCGCCGGGTTTTGCAGCGTCGGCCGCATGGCTTTGGCCCGCGAACAAGCCTAGTGCCGCAAGGGTGATGGTGCCCGCGACGATGAGGCCCAGTGTCAGCGGCGTGACGGGCAGTTTGGCGATGAATGAGGGTGTTGATGGCAGGTTCATGGTGGTGTTTGTCGCATCCATAAAGGGGTAATAAGGGGAATGGGTTGAAGGTTGCCGATTTGGGATACTGGGCTTATTGGGCGGCTGCCTGCAGGGCGGCGTCGGGCTCAAAGCCGCCGCCCACCGCGCGGTACAGGGCGACCCATGCACGCTTGCGCTCCAGCGCCAATGTCAGCTGGGCGGACTCTGCGGCCAGCGCATTGCGCCGCGCATCTTCCAGCTCCACCAAGCTGGCCAAGCCCTGGCCAAAGCGGGACTGTGTGGCCGCCAGTGAATCGGCATAGCCCTGTGTGGAGACGATGGCATCTTGCGTGCGGGCAGTGGTGCTGTTGAGGTTGACCAGTGCCTGCTCTACCTCGCGCACGGCATTACGCACCTTGCCGCGGTAGGTCATCACCACGGCCTCGTAATTGGCCTGGGCTGAGGTGACAGCTGCCACGCGCTGGCCGCCGTCAAACAGCGGAAGGCTTACCACCAGTGGGCCAAAGGACCATGTGTTGCCTTCGGTGTCAACGCCACCTGTGGTCACGCGCATGGCGCCAATCGAGCCGGTAAGGCCGAGCCGTGGCAGGCGCTGCGCTTTGGCCTGGCCCACTTGGGCGCTTGCCAGGATGACATCGCGCTCGGCGCTGAACACATCGGGCCGCTGGGCAATGGTTTGGGCTGGCACGCTTGCTATAGAAACAGTAGCTTGCTTCGCAGTATCTACGAGGGCTGAGGCCAGTTTTTGTTTGATATCAGGCTCTGCAATGGCGGTTAGGGCTACCAGTGCCTTGGTGTCCATATCGCACTGTGCGCTTTGCTGGGTCAGGCGGCTGTTGCCATCGGCAGCACTGGCGCGTGCCATGGCAGCCACGGATGGTGCCAAAAAACCCGCCGTGGCGTTGATCTGTGTCAGTCGTGCAGTCTCTTGGCGCGACGCCGCATCGCGTTGGGCCAGTGCCAGCAGTTGGCGGCAGGTGGACAGGCTGTAGTACAGGTTGGCTACCTCTGCCGCCACTGAAACCCGTGCGTCATGCCACTGGGCGTGGCTGCCTTCCACACCGGCCAGCGCTGCGCGGCTGATGGCGCGGTTGGCCCCGATCACGTCCATCTCCCACGCCGATTGCAGGCCGACCTGCTGGGTAGTAGTGACGGGAAAGTTGGGCTGGCTCACGCCACGGGTACCCGCGTACTGCACGTTGAGGTTGGGGAACAAGGCACCATGGGCAGCGGCCTGCTGCGCGCGGGCAGCCTCCAGCCGGGCTACCGACTGGGCGATGGACGGGCTCACCGCCTGCGCTGCTGCAATCAGCTCTACCAGCAGAGGGTCGCCCTGTTGCTCCCACCATTGGGTCAAGGTGCCCACATTACCCTGGTGGGGCAGCGGTGCCAGCCACTGCGGGGGCGTGGTGGCGTCCACCTGGGTAGGCGGCATGAGGCTGGAGCAGGCCGAGAGCGCCAGTGCGGCAGCCAGGGGCATGAGGGTGCGGAGTTTATGAAGAGCGTGGGGGGTCATCATCGTGCGGGGGTTGTGGTGCGGGAGGAGCGTCTTGGCAGTGACGGGGATTTAATAGTTTTCTTTACAGCGGGCCTGGGCTTGCGTTTGGCGGCCGGCGTCTTGCCGGGCAGGGCGCGGCGCTGGGCTTCGGCAGCGGCCAGGGCCATGGCGTAATCCACTAGTCGCTCACGGTAGGTGTCCAGCGCGGCATGGGAAGCGATCAACTGGGGGCAGGTGGCAGCCGTGACATCGGTGCAGATTTGTAGCATCACGCCCAGCCCGGCAATGGACAAAGCCAGGCGGTGAATTTCTGCATCGGGCTTGGCGAGACCAAGGTGGCGGCACAGCGCGGCGGCCAGGGCCAGGTGGGCGGGCTTGATGCTGCAATCGACCTCCTGTTGCCAAATGCCCGTGGGCTCCAGCATCTCGCGGAAATGCAGCTTCATGCACTGTTGCACCAATTGCCCTTGCTTGAGTGGCTCCACAAAACTGCGCATCAGGTTGCGCAGGGACCATTCCAGCGGTTGGCTTGCGTCGTCAATCTGCCCGGGCGGCACATTGGGGTTGCACCGTGGGTCTGAGAACACGGCCCGGTACAGGCCAGCCTTGTCCCCAAAGTAGTAGCTGATGGACGCAATATTGATCTGCGCCGCTTGGGCAATCTCGCGGGTGGAGGTTTTAGAAAAGCCCTTCTCCGCAAACAGCGCCATGGCAGCGTCGAGCAGGCGGTTGCGCGCTTCAACGCCATCGCTGCGCAAGGGCTTGGTGGGCGAAAAGGGGAGGGAATCGTCGGACATCGGCCCGGATTCTAACCAGTTAAATCAAACGTTTGATTTAACTAACCCCATGGGGTGTGGGGGTTTTTGGGGTGTCGATTGTGGCGCGGCAGGCTATTGCGGATGACTAGAGTGGCAAAAATATTTTCAAATTGCCAGGATGGCGATCAGTTGTCATTTCGGGAAAATCGCAGCCGCTTCAGACGCAAAGCTGACGTACAGATTTTCTGTTTTAACTTTTGAATTAGCCGTCAATCGCATCCTCTTCGTCTTCTGGATTCTCCCAACGCTCCCAAGGTTCACCTTTATCTTGACGAAAGGCTGCCCATCCAACTGGCAGATCGGCAATCTCTTGCAGCGATGGGTCTCTCTCGAAGACGCAGCCCATACAAAGGATCATGCATTCCTCCGGCTCATCGGTTGTCGCGTCCAGGAACTGCCAATCACCATCCTTGTCATGTGAGACCTGGCGAATAGGAGATTGCCCCTTGACAACCTTCGCAGTGCAATAGCTGATCGCATTGACTGGGCTATCGAATGGCCAATCTGGGAAGGCGTGAGAGTGGGAGGGCATGAAATAATCAATGGTTAACTGTAGTCGATCAGGCTGTGACATCAAATGTCGGCTTTCGCCCCGCTGCAGTCTAACAATTGCGTACTCCATAGCAATCATTTGTGTGGGACTGCAACTGGATGAATCGTTACCGTGCTTGCGTCTTCAACCTTAAACGTCACAGAAAATTCCGCACCCGCACCGGGTTGTGACTGGATGGCCAATGTGCCGCCCATTTGCTGCGCCAAGTCTTGTACCAGCTGCATGCCGAGTGAATCGTTTCGCTTGGTCTCAAAGTCGGGTGGCAAGCCAATGCCGGTGTCCCGCACAGAAAGCAACCATTGGTCACTGGGTGTGGCTGGCTGCAGTCCGATCAGCACCTCTCCATGGCGATTTTCCGGGAACCCGTGTTTTAGGCAGTTGATCAGAAGCTCGCTCACCAGCAGCCCACACGGTACCGCTTGGTCCATGCCGACTTGCAGGGAGGCAAGGTCCACTTTGAGTGCAATGTGTCGGTCGGGCGGCAAGAGAGACTGAAATGTTTGGGTGGCAAGTTGTCGGATGTAGTTTTGCAAATCAACAAAAGCGAGCGTGCCCGTTTGGTAGAGCAACTCGTGCAGCATAGACATCGATCGGATGCGGTTGCGCATGTTAAGAAGTACCGAGTGGACTTCGTCTACTTCTGTGCGGCTGCTCTCCAGCCGCAGCAGGCTAGTAACCAGCTGCAAATTGTTTTTGACGCGATGGTGGACCTCTTTGATTAGCGCTTCCTTCTCGTGCAAAGACTGTTGCAAGGCGGCGGCCGCTTTTTGCTGCTCCGTAATATCGCGAATGATGACGGTGAAGATGGTGTCATCTTGGCTTCCTCCGTGCGCAATGGACGCCTCAATGGGAAACAGGTCTCCTGTGGACCGCCGCGCCTGGAGTTGCCCCAGCCGCCCCATGCGCCGTGTGGTGGCGCCAGACAACGCAAATGCGTCAATATGCTGGGGATGCGCGTGCCTAGCTTCGTCGGGCAGCAATAGGTCCAAAGGTTGCCCCAGCATTTGTTCGGCGGGGTATCCAAACATCCTCTCTGCCGCTGGATTGAAGACACTAATGCGACGGGTTTGGTCCAGGCAGACCACGGCATCCATTGCGGTTGAAATGACTGTTGAAAGCCGCTTCTCGCTATGCGCTAGCGCCAGCTCAGCGCGTCGCCGCTGGGTAATATCGATGACGTAGACCAATCGCAGTGGCTCACCTGCTTCAGATGTCACGCGCACTGATTCGGACTTGATAACCAATCGCACGCCGTCATGCCGTACGACATCCCATTCGCCGCCCAAGGGGTCTCCATCGGTCAAGAACTTTTGGTGCCTTTCGAGCACACCGGCACGTTTGTCGGGACTAAAGACGACAGTGAACTGCTCACTCTTCAGGGCCGCGGCATCGTAGGCATACAGGTTGCTGTAGGCTGCATTGAACTCAACATAATTCCCCGCAAAGTCAATGATTGCAATGCCTATGGGAGATAGTGACAGTAGCCGATCCATCATGTCTGTCCCCCTTTTATCTGGTTGATAACCCGTTGCAGCGCAACGAATTGAGTTTACGCACTTTCTATTGCAAAAGCGTGATCAGCCAGCCATCAGCTTCTGCACCAAATCCCCCGCATTCGCAGCCTTGTATTTGCGCATGAGCCGTGCCCGGTAAATTTCTACGGTCCGGTGGCTGATGGCGAGGGTCTTGCCGATCTGTTTGGACGTGAGCCCCTGCATCAGGTGGGCGGCCACTTCGCGTTCGCGTGCGGTTAGCTCGGCTTTCACCGGGCGGCGGGCGCTGAGGTCTTCAAAGCACCAGATACCCGCTTCATGCGGGGCATCGCGGTTTAGCGCCCGCCCGGTTACGTGGCACCAAAAGGCTTCGCCTTTGAACCGGCCATCCAGCCTGCGCATGATGCGGTCATCGGCATAGGTGCCGTTGCGGTTCAAAATAGGGGCAATGCGCGCGCCGGTGCGTTCAAACTCGTCAACACTGGGGTATAACACCTGAAACGACTGGTCGATGAGCTGCGCGCGCGCGGTGCCAAACATGTCGCACAGGCGCTGGTTGCAGTCGGTGATGGTGCGGTTGCGCGAGAGCGCCAGGCCCACGGGGGCCAGGTCAAAGGCGAGGCGGTAGTCAATCGACATAGGACGTTCGGGTTGGGCTTTACGAAATACTACGTACACGGATACGTAGTATCGTAGGGCAATTGAATCTTCATAGGAGCCAGATGCAATGAACAAGATTTTTCCCAGCGCGGCAGCCGCGCTTGACGGCATTGTCAAAGACGGGCAGTTGCTGGCCGTTGGCGGTTTTGGTCTGTGCGGCATTCCCGAGGCGCTGATCGACGCACTGAAGGACACTGGCGTGAAAGACCTCACGGTTATTTCCAACAACGCCGGTGTCGATGGCTTTGGCCTGGGCAAACTGCTGGAGACGCGCCAGATCAAGAAAATGATTTCGAGCTATGTGGGTGAGAACAAAGAGTTTGAGCGCCAGTATCTGGCTGGCGAATTGCAACTGGAGTTCACCCACCAGGGCACGCTTGCCGAGAAGCCGCGTGCGGGTGGTGCTGGCATTCCCGCCTTTTTCAC
>CAYXWW010000184.1:0-7303 GCA_964468905.1 uncultured Rhodoferax sp.
CGCTGCATGAACTCGCTGCCGAGTACGGTGTGAGTGCCGAACGCATTCGCCAAATCGAAGTGGCCGCCATGAAGAAGATGAAAACAGCGCTGGCTGAATACGCCTGATCTTCTTGCAACTTGCTGGTTGCTACGTTTTTAGTAGCTACTGACGCAAGTTCCACGAGGGCTTGAGCCCCAATTGACTCAAGCGCCTTGTTTGATCAGTGTCCGGATGTCTTCGGCCAACACTTTGGGGCCACTGCCGTAGCGGGTAAACAGGCGCAGCTTGCCTTTGGTGTCATAGACATAGCTGCCTGCTGAATGGTCCATGGTGTAGCTGGTGGGCGTTTTGCCGTCGACCCGTTTGTAGTAGATCTTGAAGTCCTTTGCCAACACGGCCAGTTTCTCCGGCGTGGTGGATAGCGCCAAAAAGCTCGGATCGAAGTTGACCATGTAGGCCTTGAGCAGTTCGGGTGTGTCCCGTTGCGGGTCTATGCTGACAAAGAGGGCTTGCAGCTTCTCACCATCTTGGCCCAACAACTTTTTCACCTCGGCCAGCTCGGCCATGGTAGTGGGGCATACGTCAGGACACTGGGTATAGCCAAAGAACATGACGACCACTTTGCCAGCAAAATCCGGCAAATGGCGGACCTGCCCGTTGTGGTCCGTGAGTTCAAAATTCTTGGCATAGTCAGCCCCGGTCACATCCACGGAAGCAAACGAAGCCTGCTGCGGAGAGCAAGCAACAATTGAGGTGATAGCCCCCGCAAACACTGCACAGGAAGCTATCGTTTGTATAGCGTTTCGTCGGATCATGATGGGCTCACAAAAGATAGTGGTCAAGCAAAAGTGCTGCAAACAGCGCGCTCAGGTGAATCAGCGAAAACCGGAACGTACGCCGTGCCAATTCATCGGAGTAGGCGCGCCACAGCCGCCACGCGTACCAGCAGAATCCAATCCCCAGAACGACCGCCGTCGCCAAATACAACCAACTGCTCATGCCATAGACAAAAGGCAGCAGACAAGCCGCAAACAAGACAAAGGTATAGAGCAATATCTGCAGGCGGGTGAATTCGCTGCCATGGGTAACGGGCAGCATGGGCAAACCGGACTTGCGGTAGTCTTCCACGCGGTAGAGGGCCAGCGCCCAGAAGTGCGGCGGCGTCCATAAGAAGATGATGAGAAACAGGATGAAGGCCTCGGGCCCCACATCGCCAGTCATGGCAGCCCAGCCCAATACTGGCGGCATGGCACCTGATGCACCGCCAATCACAATGTTTTGCGGTGTCAGCGGTTTGAGAATCACCGTGTAAATGACGGCATATCCCACAAAGGTGGCAAACGTGAGCCACATGGTCAGGGGATTAACCCACACGTACAGCAGCACGGAGCCGGTCAGGCCCAACACTGCAGAAAACAACAAGGTTTGGGTGTTGCTCAACTCGCCGCGCGCCGTGGGCCGCCACGACGTGCGCTTCATTTTGGCATCAATGCCCTGCTCCACAATGCAGTTGAAGGCCGCAGCCGCAGCCGCAACCAGCCAGATCCCCACACTGGCCACGGCAGCCAACGCGAATTGCGACAGCGTGGGAAGGCCGGGGACTGCCAACACCATGCCGATCAAGGCGCAGAAAACAATGAGCAATATGACCCGGGGCTTGGTCAGTGCATAGAACTGTCGAAAAACAGATGGCGTGGGTTCAGAGTGCGAAACGGTCATGCGCGTAGTCCAGAGGGGATATCACCACTGCTCGCAGCGGAAGAGGAAGAAGGCAAAACAGCGTGGGGGTGGACAACCACCAGCAGCCGAACCAGGACGACTACCAACGCGCCAGCGCCGCCGGTGTGCAAAACGGCACCCACCAACGGCCAGTTAAGCACAACATTGCCCACGCCGGTTGCCATCTGCAACAAGAGCAAGGCAGCCAGTGCCTGCGCGTGGTTTCGCAGAGTGGTCTGCCGCCACAAATGCCACGCCAGCGCAACCAACGCGGCTACCGTCAATGCGGCGAGCATGCGGTGCAAGAAGTGAATGGCAGTGAGCGCTTGGAAGCTCAGTGATGCGCCACTTTGGCTGTAGCCCAGCGGACGCCACATTTCGAAGCCCTGCGCAAAGTCCATGGAAGGCCACCAGCTTCCTTGGCACGCTGGAAAGTCTGCGCAAGCCAGAACTGCGTAGTTGGTACTCACCCATGCGCCGGACGCTGCCTGGACAAACAACAACCCCAGTGCACCATAGATTGCCAAGCGTTGCCAAGCGGACACGCGATCGAGCTGAGTCTGAGTTTGTACGCGCGTGGGCAAAACCACTTGCACGGTGAGCAATGCCAACAAAATATAGCCACCCAGCAGGTGCAGCGTAACAATGGCTGGAAACAATTTCATCGTCACCGTGAGCGCACCAAATGCACCCTGCACACACACCCAAACCCAAGTCGCCACTGCCCACCACAGGCTAATGGCACGGGCATTGGCTGGCTGTGCTCTGCGTGCCCACCAAGCGGCAACAGCTTGCACCGTAATCAGGGCACCAACCCCCATGGCAAGGTAACGGTGCACCATCTCAACCCAAGCTTTTCCCCATGTAACGGGCCCAGTGGGCAAGGCTTGCTGGGCTGCTTCAATATGATCGAAGGCACCCAATGGGCTGGCATGGCCGTAGCATCCCGGCCAATCCGGGCATCCCAGCCCACTGTCGGTCAAGCGGGTGAACGCGCCAAACAGCACCAAGTCAAAAGTCAAAAATAGTGTCACCGAAGCCAGCGCGCGCAAACGCCACGATGGCACTTTATTGCGGCTCTGGACATAAACGATGACCAGCGGCCCGCACGCCAAAACTGCCCCGAGGACGAGCATGCGCAGCAGCGGCGAAAAATCAAGGAGTGAGGCCTGCATAGTATCGTGCCGTGTTGGGCTTTAGCGGCCCGCTTTGTCCCAGTGTGAAGAGGCACGCATCAAGCGGTCCAGATCGCGCCGCACTTTGACTGCACCTTGTGCGTCAACGTGGGCGGGAAACCGCATCATCCAGTTCCCCAAGGGATCGACGAGGTACAAATGGTCACCCAGTGCCTGACCAGATTGAGCTGCCAGCCAGTCAGGCAGTTGGGTTGCCGAAACACGCAAGACGGTGGCCTCTTTGAGCGCAGGCAAGAGAGCGTCAGCTACCGGAGCCGAGTCGGTAACCAACCACACCCGGTCCAGTCTATCTTTGTCCTTACCCAGGCCTTCGCGCAACTGTCGTTGCAGGTACAGGTGGTTGGCACACTGGGCATCACACGCAGCAGTCGATACACTGACGAGCAACCATTGGCCTTTGAGCGAACGCATGCTGACCTGTTTGCCGTCGAGACTGGTAGCAACCAAGTCTGGCAAAGCGCGCTGGGGCTCAATCAGAGTTCCAAAATTGCGTCGACCTTCCGGGCGAATGACGTAGAAGGTCAGGTACGACGCAAGGACGGGTGCTGCACAGACCAACAAAACCGCCAGCATCTTCAAGCGGCCGGCACGCGTACGGCCTTGCTCAGTATCCTGCGCCACGGGCAATGTGTGGACCGTTAGCCCCAGTGGCTGGTCATGAGAAGAATTGGCGCTAGACATCAGTGGGTGCTTTCTTCGGGCGGTAAATGAAACGTCGAACAATCTGAAACCAACCGTACAGCAAAGTGAGCAAGAGCGCCAGGCCAAACCATTGAACGGCATAACCGTAGTTCTTCTCGATCCCGAGATTGACGGCAGGCCAATCGCGAAGCATGGAGTCACCGTTGGGGCCCGTTTGCTGCAAGGTCAGCGGTAGCAACGGAAAACCGGTTTCTGTGCTGAACTGTGCCAAGTCGAGATTTTGCCGTATGCGCCCAGTTGTTGCCATGCCGAGGGCATATAGATCAGAAGGTGGCATGGCCATTTTTCCCTCAATTTCAACCACACCCGCCGGTGTATCAACGTTCGGCAACGCTGTCCGATCCGTAAACCCGCGTGGAACCCACCCCCTTTGCACCACCAGTGCACCACCGCTCTCCAATCGAAGGACTGTAACCACGACAAAGCCCACGCGCCCGTCCATAGGGCGGTTTTCCAAAAATGTGAGTGATTGCGGCACCCAAGCGCCCCGCACTCGCGCACGTTGGTAGAGCAAAGACTTGGGCTGTGCTGCCGCAAGAAGAGCTGCCGCATCAATCGGGGTTTTGGACAATTGCGCTTCTAGCAAGGCTTGCCGTGATTGCTTTTCAGCGGCGCGCGACAACTGCCAAAAACCCAACCGTGCAGTGACGCCCACCGCAACCAGGGTTGCGAGCGTGATCAGCACAAACTTCACTCGGAATTTCACCGGATAATCCCATCCATGACGTATCTCGTAGTCCTAGCCTTTGTCGCCATCCTCGCAAGCCTCGCCACAGCATTGTTCTTCATGATGCGTGGAGGCCAAAAAGGAAATGATTCATCTCGAAAAATGGCGCGTGCATTAGGCTTACGGGTGGGCCTTTCCATTTTGCTCTTTGCTTGTATCTTGATCGCTTGGAGTCTTGGCTACATCCACCCAACGGGTATCCCACAAGGTCAATAACGCCTTCCAAATCGACAGCATGGCACGCAATCAAAAAGGCACCGCAAGCGGTGCCTTTTTACAGATGCCTACAACGGTTGATCAGAGCCAGTACACCAAGATGTACAAACCAAGCCAAACCACGTCAACAAAGTGCCAATACCACGCAGCGCCTTCAAATCCAAAGTGACGCTCTGCAGTGAAGTGCCCCTTTTGCAAACGCAACGTAATGAACAACAGCATCAACATACCCACAAACACGTGGAAGCCGTGGAAGCCTGTCAGCATAAAGAAAGTAGAGCCAAAAATACCGGAGCTGAGTTTGAGGTTGTAGGCCGTGTAGGCATGGTAGTACTCATATCCCTGCACAAACAAAAAGGTCACTCCCAGCAGCACGGTGATCCACATGAAGCCGATTGTCTTGCTGCGATTGCCAGCCACCAGTGCATGGTGGGCAATGGTTAAGGTCACGCCTGATGTGAGCAGCAACGCGGTATTGATGGTGGGCAACCAGAAAGGGCCCATCGTGGTAAAGGGTTCCACAATGGCGGCGGGCGAAGCAGTCGCGCCAGCAACCACGCTGGGCCACACTGCTTTGAATCCGGGCCACAAAATGGCGTTATCCAAACTACCCAATGCTGGCACCGAATGCGCCCGAGCCCACCACAAAGCAGTGAAGAACGCGCCGAAGAACATGACTTCAGAGAAGATGAACCAGGTCATGCTCCAGCGGAAAGAAATGTCGATCTTGTGGCCGTATTGGCCGCCTTCGCTCTCCGCTACGGCTTCGCTAAACCACTGAAACAGCACAAACAACCAGCCGATCAAACCAGCCAATAAGGAATACTTGCCCCAGTCTGCGCCGTTGACCCATTGGCCCGCACCCAAAATAACAAAGAACAATCCCAACGCGGCCATCGCAGGATGGCGCGAAGGACCAGGGATAAAGTAGTACGGTGTTGCGCCGTGTGTTGTTGAACTCATATCAGCTCCATTCCTTCGAAAACTTATTTTGCAACGACCCAATTAACCAGGGTAATTAGCCCCACGACCATCGCCAGCACACCTATCAAACCAACTGCAACGACATGCAAGGGGCTGACTTTCGCCAGATCCTTTTGGTACTCGACATTGCTGCGAACACCCAGGAACGACCATGCAACCAACTTGATACTGCGCCACACCGAGGCCGGCGGTACAGTTGCAGCCGACTTTTCAGTCACGAATGACTCCCTGCTACTCCTGCAGATGGCGCACCTGCGACTGGAGCTGGAGGCGTTTTACCACCCACTTCAAAAAACGTATAAGACAAGGTAATGGTCTTTACGTCCTTGGACAGCTTGGGATCAATCACAAAAGCGACTGGCCAAGACTTCTTCTCTCCGGGCTCCAATGTGTACTGGTTAAAACAAAAACATTCCAGCTTATTGAAGTGCGCAGATGCCTGCTGGGGCGCATAACTGGGAATCGCCTGGGCTGACATACGGCGATTCTGTGTATTCTGAAACTCATACATGACAGTCGTCAATTCGCCCGGGTGCACTTCAACAGACCGCATGGCTGGCTTGAACTCCCACGGTCCACGTGCATTGGCATCAAATTCAACGGTAATGGAACGACTTAAATCTACTTGGGTATTGGCTGGAACACTGGCGGTGGCGCCTGGAATATTTCTATCACCCAACGCCAAAATATTAATGCCGGTCAATTCGCAAATTGACTTGTAGATTGGAACCAGCGCGTACCCAAAAGCGAACATGCAGACGGCAACCACCGCCAGCTTGCGCACCATTAGGAAATTTTCGCGCCGCAAGTCCATTGCTTATCCGCCCAGCAGCACCATGCGCGCCATAAACCCGACAAAAAACAAGGCGGCGATGGACGCCAAAATCAAACCCATGCGGGCATTGGCCTTCTTTTGTTCGGGCGTGGCCATGGCAATTATCCAATTACCTTGGTAGCAGTGACGTCCAGCTTGGGCGGTGTCTCAAATGTATGGAATGGCGCAGGAGAGGGAACCTCCCACTCAAGACCTTCAGCTGCTTCCCATGGCTTTTGTGACGCTTTCTCACCCTTGCCGCGCATGGCTGGCAACACGATAAAGAAGAAGAAATAAACCTGGGCAAAACCGAACAGGAAACCGCCAACCGAAGCAATCGCGTTGAAATCTGCAAACTGCATGGGGTAGTCGGCATAGCGGCGCGGCATACCAGCCAGGCCCAAGAAGTGCATGGGGAAGAATGTGATATTGAAGGCAATGATGGACCACCAGAAGTGGATCTTTCCACGAGTTTCGCTGTACATAACGCCGGTCCACTTGGGGGCCCAATAGTAGTAGCCCGAGAACATGGCGAACAGGGAGCCAGCCACCAGCACATAGTGGAAATGCGCAACGATGTAATAAGTGTCTTGCAACTGGATATCAATCGGAGCCACTGCTGGCATCAAACCGGTGAATCCACCGATCGTAAACACGAAGATGAAGCCAACAGCAAACATCATGGGCGTTTCAAACGTCATGGAACCCTGCCACATGGTGGCAATCCAGTTGAATATCTTTACCGCAGTCGGCACGGCAATCAACATCGTGGCATACATGAAAAACAATTGGCCCGTTACTGGCATACCCGTGGTGAACATGTGGTGCGCCCACACAATGAACGACAGAATCGCAATGGATGATGTCGCATACACCATAGAGGCATAGCCAAACAGCTTCTTGCGCGCAAACGCAGGCACCACTTGGCTGATGATGCCGAAAGCCGGCAAGATCATGATGTAG
>CAYXWW010000185.1:0-2655 GCA_964468905.1 uncultured Rhodoferax sp.
AGTTTCCGCAGCGAAGCCGACATTGCCGCCTTGAAAGCCGAAGTGGACGGTGGCCGCAACCCCAAAGACGCCAAGGTCGCGCTTGCAAAAGAAATCACCGCGCGCTTTCACAATGCCGCAGCTGCCGACGCGGCCGAGCAAGACTTCATCAACCGCAGCAAGGGTGGCGTGCCAGACGAAATTGCCGAGATCAGCCTGCCGCTGGGCGAGGGCGGTGCCGCGGTAGGCATTGCCGCGCTGCTCAAGTCAGCGGGCTTGGCAGCCAGCAGTGGCGAGGGCAATCGTTTGATTGATGGCGGTGGCGTGCGGGTGGATTCCAGCGTGGTGAGCGACAAGGGCTTGAAGCTGGCGGCGGGCACCTATGTGCTGCAGGTCGGCAAGCGCAAGTTTGCACGGGTTACGCTTGCGTGATGCCGGTGTGATGCGGGTATGAATGCTATAAAAATGGTAGCTGCTTACGCTTATTTCACGAGGGCTATGGGGCGTTTTCCATGATATCCATCCTGCAGCGGGTCAGCGCGGCCCGGGTCGACATTGACGGGCAAACCGTGGGATCTATTGGCCCTGGACTGCTCGTGCTGGTCTGCGCCGAACAGGGCGATACCGAAACACACGGCGACAAGCTGCTGGCCAAGATTTTGAAGCTGCGCATCTTCAGCGACGCACAGGGCAAGATGAACCACAGCGTGCAAGACATGGATGGCCAGGGCACGCAGGGCGGCTTGCTGATCGTGAGCCAGTTCACGCTGGCGGCCGATGCCACCGGTGGCAACCGACCCAGTTTCAAGACAGCAGCGGCCCCTGCGGATGGTCGGCGTTTGTATGATGCGCTGGTAGCCCAGGCGCGTCTGCAGCACGGTGTGGTGCAGACCGGCGTGTTCGCCGCGGATATGCAGGTCAGCTTGGTCAACGACGGGCCGGTCACCATTCCATTGCGCATTGCCACTGGCGGTTGACGGGGTCGCGCACAGCAGTGCAGGGCTTGCGGTCAGGCCGTGAAGTTAGGCCTTTAGCTGTGTGATGAGCGCGTGGGTTTGTGCCAATGCCTGTTCAAAATCCATGCTGGATACACATGCATCCAGCGGTTCCAATTGCGCGTGCATGGCAGGCCCACACAGTTGGCGCAATTGGGCCATGGTGTTCAGTGCCTGCAAGTCCGACCCGGCCAATTGGCCTGCCAAATTTTGCAAGATGGACACCAATGCTGTGGCATCTACTGGGGCTTCCACGGTGGCAGATACGCCTGGCACAGTGGCAGATGCCGCCTGTTCGGCCGCTTGAAGTGCGGAGAGCAAAAGGTGAAATCCTGGGGTTGCCTGTTCAATGGCCGTGCACATGTGTTGCGACGTTTCTGCGGCATGCTGCGGGTCGGGGCTGGTCAGCATGGTCTTCTCGCATTGCGCGGCAATTGCGGAAAGCTGCATGGCACCTACGGTGGCCGACAAACCCTTGATGGTGTGCAGAATGCGTGCGCTGTGCTGGGGTGTCTGGTTGGTTGTCGACTCGGCCAATTGATGCGGCGTGGCTGACAATTCTTCAATAAAGCTTTTCAGCACGCGGGCATAGAGCTCTGCGTTGTTGCCCATGCGCGCAAGCGCCGAAGGCATGTCGATGCCGGATGCAGTTGCAACGGCGTTGATGCGGTCGTCCACATCGGCGGGGGCTACATCCTTATGCAGTCCTTCCAGGCTCCAGCCCGCCTGTTTGCGCAGGACTTGCACCAGGTGGTTCAGATCAAATGGTTTGCCCACGTGATCGTTCATGCCGGCTGCCAGGCAGGCTTCGCGGTCCGATTCCATCGCGTTGGCCGTCATGGCCACAATGGGTAAGGTTTGCAGACCGAGCACACCGCGAATATGGCGCGCAGCCGTCAGGCCATCCATCACCGGCATTTGCATGTCCATCAGCACTACGTCAAATGCGGGGGCTGCGTGGGCGACTGCCGCCACGCCCTCACTTCCATCGGACGCAAGCTGCACCACTGCACCTTCGTCTTCCAGTAGCTCGCGTGCTACTTGCTGGTTGTTGGGGTTGTCTTCCACCACCAAGAGCCGCATGCCTTGCAGCCGCTTGTCTGTCACACGCCCACCATGGGTTGTAGCAGGCGCATCGGCGTGAGGGCTGGTCCGAACTGCACCGGCTGCGGCCAAGGTGGATGCGGTCACGGGCTTGAGCAGCACGCCGTCACGCAAAACGCGCTCTGCATCGTCGCGTTGTGACAGCAACTCCCGCGTATGGTTGTTGGCCATGAGCACGATCGGAGGGTCGCCTGGCAGATTGCGCTCACGCATGGCAGCAATGGTTTGCCAGCCGTCCATCCCCTCCATCTGCCAATCTACAAACACTGCGTCATAGGCAGGCGTTTGATGGGCCGCCGCGTGGAGTTTCTCCAGGGCCTGCTCGCCGCTGGATGCGGTGTCTACCGTCCACCCCAGTGCGCCGCAGAGCCGCTGGAACACCGCCAGCGCCGCGGCATTGTCCTCCACCACCAGGGCGTGCTTGGGCGGTGATGGTGCCAAGGCTGCTGGCAGTGCGGGTGCAGCCGGCAGTGCCAAGGTGATGGTGAAAAAGAATTGGCTGCCTTCACCCAAAGCACTGTGCAACGCCAGCTCACCACCCATCATCGCCACAAATCGCTGGCTGATGGCAAGGCCC
>CAYXWW010000185.1:2665-7297 GCA_964468905.1 uncultured Rhodoferax sp.
AGGCCCAGCCCGGTGCCGCCGAAGCGGCGTGTGGTCGATGCCTCGGCCTGCGTAAACCCGCTAAAAATACGGGCTTGGTTCTCTGGCGCAATGCCAATACCGGAATCGCGCACACAGCAATACAGCGTCAATGCATCTGCACTGTGGTGCTGACCCTTCATCTCCAGCACCACATCGCCCTGCTCGGTGAACTTGATGGCGTTGCTGCACAGGTTGATCAACACCTGCTGGATGCGCAAGGCATCACCCATCACCATGCGCGGCATGACAGGGTCAATGTCAAAGACGAGCTCAATGGGTTTGTCCCCCACGTTAGAAGCAAGAATGACAGACAGGTCCCGCGCCAGTTGCCCGGTATCAAACGGGATGACATCCAGCACCATCTTTCCGCTCTCGATTTTTGAGAAGTCCAGGATGTCGTTGATCAAGCCCAGCAAGGTGCGTGCTGCGCCTTCGCTCTTGGCGGCATAGTCGGCCTGGCGGGTCGTAAGGTCGGTCTTTTGCAGCAAGGTGAGCATGCCCAAAATGGCGTTCATGGGCGTGCGGATTTCGTGGCTCATGTTGGCCAGGAACTGGCTCTTGGATACGGACGCTGCCTGCGCGGCCTCTGTCGCCTGCACGAGTTCAGTAATGTCAATGCGGAAACCGACAATATGACCGTCCGCCAATCTGCGTTCGATGATGCGCAGCGTGCGGCCATTGGCCAGCCGTTGAATCTGAACCGAGTTGCTGGCATTGTGGGCTGCCAGGCGCTCGGCCACCCATTCATCCACGCGCCCAATGGCTGCGGTGTACTGCCCTTGCTCGGCGCCCGCCCGAATAATGTCTTCAAACCGCGCGCCGGGCACCATCAGGTGGGCTACTTCACGGTGGGTTTCGCGGTACTTGTCGTTGCAAAACACAAGGCAACCATTCGGGTCATAGAGCACAAATGCTTCGTCAATGGCTTCCAGAGAGCCGCGCAACAGCTGGGCGTTGCGCTGTGATTCGGCTTGCATGGCATGCTGCGCGGTAATGTCCACGCGAATGGATACGTACTTTTCTATGTGGCCATCATCGCCAATGAAGGGAGCGACAAAGGTGTCAACCCAGTACAGATGGCCATCTTTGGCACGGTTGCACACCTGTCCGCGCCAGGGCATGCCAGATGAAATCGTTAGCCAGAAATCGACCCAGAATTCGGGCGGATGCACACCCGAGTTGACGATGCGGTGGTTTGCCCCCAACAGCTCCTCGCGTGTGTAGCCGCTGATGTCGCAAAAGGCGTCGTTGATCGCGGTGATGCGACCTGCCGCGTCGGCGGTGGATGTGGTGGCATGCATGTCCAGTGCGCTGAGCAAGGCATGGCTTTCACGCAAGGCGGCTTCCACTCGTGCGATGGCTTCGTGGCGTTCGGTCACGTCGGTGCCGATTTCCATGAACCCACTATAGTTGCCTATGGCATCGCGCTGGGGCTGTATTTCGGTGTCGACCCAATACTCACGCCCATTCTTGGCGCGGTTCAAAATCTCTACCCGGCAGAAACTTGAAGATGCCACGGCATCCGCTAACTTCGCTACCACTGCCGGGTCTGCCTTGCCGCTGCTGAGTAGTTCGCCGTGCGTCTTGCCCTGTGCTTCGGCCAAAGTAAAACCTGTAATGCGTGTAAAGCCTTCATTCACCCAGGTAATGCGCCCCGTATCGTCCGCCATCGACACGCAATTGGACGTGTATTTGGCAACTTGGGCCATGCGGTCCAGGTCTGCGGTCATGCGTTGTGCCAAGGCTTCTGCACGGCGTCGGTTGTTCACCTGCTGGTATAGCAAACTGGCCAGCATGGCACTGATCAAGGTGCCGCCGACCAGGACGAACCAATGACTGATTTGCTCATGCGTGGCTTCAAACACCGCCGTGCTGTGCATCTCCAGCGTCATGGTGCGCCCGGGTAGATCGAGCGTGCGCGTGGTGGAAAAGGCCCGTCCTTCGGAAGCTTTGCGGCCCGCTGCCAGTTTGGTGGTGTGCTGGTCCGCATCGAAGATCAAGGTCTTGCCAGATGCATCGCCTTGTCCATCGTAGATTTCAAAGTCCAGCAGGCCGGATTTCACATCCGCCATGTTGTCCAGCAATTCGCCAAACACAATGGGGCAGTAGACAAGCCCCACCAGCGCATTGCGCCGATCTTCTGGGGTAGCGGGGCGCGTGCCCTGTGTGTAGACGGGTACAAAAAGGAGTGCGCCCGGCGTCTTCTTATTGTCTTGAACCAGGGTGATGGCACCGGTTAGCGACGCTTCGCCCGTGTCGATGGCATGTTGTGCCCCGGCCCTGCGCAGTGGCTCAGACCCTACATCCAGCCCAAGCGCACCACGGTTGTGGGCTGGGGGCTCTATCCGTTTGATGACCAGCAGGTCATCGTGGCTCTTGTCGGCCAGTTGCCGAATGGCAAACTGGGGTGCACCGTCTGCCTGTTCTTTGGCCACTAATCGGTCGAGATCGGTCTTGGGGACCCGCTGAATGAAGCCAAAGCCGCGCACACCGGGAAATTCTTTGGGCAAGTCTCTGGCTGCAACGGCTGCCGCAAATGCCGAACGGGGCAGCTCGCCACTGGCCGCGTACACACTGCGCAACCCATTGAGCCCGTAGACTGAGCGGCGAAAGCGGATGACGATATCGTCTGCGGTCCGATCCGCGTTGCGCTGAAAATTTGTTTGCGCATCGGCTTGGTTCTTATGCAGCTCCCGCCAGGCGAATGTGGCGGCGAGGGCAAACCCCAAAAGGAAAACTGCTGTGGGCAAAAGCCACGCATGCAAAAACCGATTTTCCCTGTGCATCTGCCGCATCCGTTTCCATTGCAACCATAGGGCGCCCGGCGCGGTGGTTCAATCGCATGGATGCCACACCAGCCGGACACGGGTAGACCATGCTACCGTAATGCAGAAGGGTGGTGCAGATTTTTTGCAGGCCTGCCTGCGGGGGAAGTGGAGTCGCTTACGCGCTGGCTTTAGCTTGTGTGCGACGGCGGCGCGCAACAGCACCCACCAGTCCCAGACCCGCCAACATCAAGGCCAATGATTCTGGCTCTGGAACGGCGCTAACCATATACAACTGGTCTTGCGCATTGACGGTGTAGTTGCCACGGCTGTCTTTGCTGTAGAGGTTCAGCACCCGCACGTTGCCAATGCCTTGCCAGGCACCCGATGTGACAGCGGCATTGGCCAGTGACTTATAAGACGAAGCCAGCGTGCTCATGGTGCCAAAGGACTCGCCTTCAAGGGACCAGATGGCTTGCTGCAATGCCGTGTTCTTTGTGGCTTGTGAGCCGCTACCCCAAATAGCCGTGTTGGACAAATGGCTCGTGAAAAACTGGGTGAACAACCACGCAGTGCTGGCGCTGATAGGGTCTTGGGTAGACGTGTGGCCGGGTTCAGAACCACTGTAGGTGCCATAAGCTCCCGCTTTGTTGACGGTATGGTTGGTTACACCGCCCACCAGATAGGTGCTGCTACCAAAACTGATGCCCTCGTTGTACTCCAGGCAGAAGCTCTCAAACGAGTTGTTCCAGTTGCCAGAAGCGCCAGAGACCACCGAGCCATTGAACGCGCCACCATTGCCATTGCCGGTACCGTCAGTGAATTTGACGATGGAACCGGTCACTACCGATGCACCCGCCCATTGCATGCCGACCAGCAATGCGGCTGCGACGACAGACTTCAAACGATTCCCGGCTTTCAATTGGCGCATCATGGTTTCCACAGGTCAACTGTAATAAATTGTTAACAGACTGTAAGTGACCGGCCGCACCGGGTAAATAGTCCGAATGGACTAATAGAGCTGCGGGGGTGTGAACTTTGTCACGAAAAGGCAGTTTGGCAAGGTAGGTGGGCCACGCGTGACACTATCAAAATAGTAGCTGCCTACGCTTATTCCACGAGGGCTGGATGCGTATTTGGCTAATAAGGATTCTTGAAACCCAGCCGCGCCATGATCTCGGTCTCGCGCAGCTCCATGACCTGGGCATCTTCGTCCAGCTCGTGGTCCCAGCCCTGGGCGTGCAGGGTGCCATGCACGATCAGGTGGGCATAGTGGGCCTGGAGCGTCTTTTTCTGTTCCTTGGCTTCTTGGGCTACGACCGGGGCGCACAGCACCAGGTCGGCGCTGACGACCGGCTCCTGCGCGTAGTCAAAGGTGAGCACGTTGGTGGCGTAGTCTTTTTTGCGGTATTCCCGGTTCAGGCTTTGCCCTTCTTCGGCATCCACAATGCGCACCGTGATTTCGGCGTCGGTCTGCAGCGCATGGCGTATCCATTTTTTGACCAAATGGCGGGGCAGGGCGGCACGGTGCAGGTCGGCTTTGGCGACGGCGCTGAATTGCAGGGAGAGCGTGAGTTCGGGCAACATGGTGATAGAAATGGGTAAGGGCGTTATGGTTTTGCAACGGAGCGGCGGCCAGGCGTGCGGGTTTTGGGCAGGCCAATGCGGGGTAACTCGGGCTCGGGCTCTGGTATGTCGATGGCTGGCAGCTCCGCGAGCCGGGCCGCATCATAGGCATCCACCACACGGGCTACCAGCGGGTGGCGCACGATGTCGGCACTGGTCAAGTGGGTGATGGCAATACCGCCCACGCGGCGCAGCACGCGCTCGGCTTCCAGCAGCTCAG
>CAYXWW010000186.1:0-7211 GCA_964468905.1 uncultured Rhodoferax sp.
ACAACAGGAATCACAATCCTGGACTCTACCAACTGAGCTACAGCCACCGTAGAGCTGATTATTATAACTGGTGTTTACACCTATTCAGCCAAACTCTGCTGTCCCGCAATTTTTGCGACAGGGCGCGGTACTTTGATGGCCACATTAAATCGCTGTGACAGTAGCTTGTAGTAAGCCTTGTTTTCTGCGCTCGCTACCCACTGCGCATATTGTTTGCGTTCCTGTTCCGCCGTTGCTGCCACTGGCGCATTGCGCGGCAAAACCTTGCTCACGCGAACCACTGCATACCCTTGGCCGCCCAAGTCCACGCCGACCCAAGCTGGCAAGGTACTGGTATCAGCATGCAACACTGCGTCAAGTACAGGTCCTGGAACCGTTGCGGTGCCCTCGCGCGATACTGTCACCGTCGCTGGCAGGCTAGCGGGATCAGTTGATTTCCATACGGCCAGCTTCTCAGCACCTTCCTTTTTCGCCAATTCGGCCGATTGGATTGCGATGAGGCGCTCTTTGACTGCGCCACGGACGTCTGCCAATGGCTTGGTCGTTGCAGGCGTGTATTCCAGCACTCTGGCTGCTGCCATTTGATTGGGACCAACCTCAACCGCCTCGGTGTTTCGCTTCTTTTCCAAAGAATCTGCGCTAAACACAGCGGCCAGGAACTTCGGATTTGCCAAGACCGCATCTGCCATACCAGGTGTCGCTTCACGCTGCAGATTGGCGGCCGTCTTGACTTCAAGCTTCAGCTTTTCTGCAACTGGCTTGAGGCTGTCGGACTGTTCGTACACGCCATTGGTAAATGACTCAGCCGTTTCTGCATATTTGCGTTGCGCTTGCTGAGTTTTTAAATCGGCTTCGATACTGGGGCGCAATTCGTCAAAACTGCGCTGTTTCGGTGTTTTCACATCCACCAGCTTGATGATGTGAAATCCAAAATCCGATTCCACCACGTCGCTGATGTCACCCTTGTTCAACGAAAAAGCTGCGTCCTCCAAAGGCTTGACCATGGCACCCCGCGCAAAGAAATCCAAGTCGCCTCCGTTGGGTGCGGAGCCGGGGTCTTGTGAATTCTTCCGCGCCACTTCTGCAAAAGTATCCGGTGCCTTGCGCACTTGCGCCAACAATGCATCGGCGCGTTCGCGCGCACCTTTACGATCTGCGGCGGGCATATCCTTTGGCGCGTTGATCAGGATATGGCTGGCACGACGCTCTTCCTTGCCACTGAGTCGCGCCACGTTTTGTTCGTAATACGACTTCACGTCCGCTTCATTCAGCGTGATGGCCTTTTTTACGGTATCCAAGTCGAGAACAACGTATTCAATCTTTGCATTCTCCCGCGCCTGAAACTGCGCAGGGTTCGCCTGGTAATAGGCCTCAATCTCTGCATCAGTGGGGTTGATCTTGCCTGCATAGTCAGCGGCATTGAATCGGGTCATTTGCACTTCGCGGCGCTCGTAATACGCATTGAGCGCGATGTCTGCCAATGTTGCAGGCACAAAGCCCGTGGCCTGAACACCAGCCTCAACCTGTCGAGCGGACAATTGGCTGCGCACACGCGCTTCAAATCCATCGGTCGTCAAGCCTTGGCTTGCAGCGAGTTGCCTGTAGCGTTCGATATCAAGAGACCCATCTGTCCGCCGCAGCGAAGCAATGGTCGGGTTTTGTTGCAGTTCGCGAGCCAGTCGGCTATCGGACGTATTCAAATGCCCATCCTGCACTGCCTGCAACAGTACGCGCTCACGTACCAAACGCTCCAAAGTCACGTAGCGCGCCTCATCAGAGTCCAGCAACTTGGCATCCAGATTGGGCATCTGCGCGCGTAGACGATCCACTTCAGACTTGTGCTCAGCATCCCACTCGCCTTGTGTGATTTTTTGATTCGCCACCGTTGCAACAGCTTCACCACCAGCCTGGATGCCCTTGTAGCCATCAACGCCAACAAGCACAAACGCAGGAATGATCATCAAAAACATGAGAATCATGATGATTTTTGTGTGCTTGCGAACAAATTCAAACATGCGCTATCTCTCCATCAAAAAAACAAAAAGGCGAACATCATGTTCGCCTTTGCTGTGGGGGTGGTGAGTGATGACGGGCTCGAACCGCCGACCTACGCCGTGTAAAGGCGCCGCTCTACCAACTGAGCTAATCACCCCACATAAAACTACAAAATCAATTCAGTGCATCTTTCAATGCTTTGCCAGGCCGGAACTTTGGAACCTTGGCGGCTTTGATTTTAATCGCATCGCCGGTACGTGGATTACGCCCGGTGCGTGCAGCACGTTTGCCAACCGCAAATGTACCAAATCCTACCAATGATACTGTGCCGCCTTTTTTCAGCGTCGTCTTGACCGCACCAATGGTGGACTCTAACGCGCGTGTTGCAGCTGCCTTGGAAATGTCAGCATGCTTAGCAATGTGCTCTATCAGTTCGGTTTTATTCACAAAGACCCCTTCAACGTATTGAGTATGGAAGCAGAGTTAAACGAATTGTCTCTTCAAATATCTTTTTTTACCTGACTCAGTTTTCGGTTTTCTGCACATTGCGCAAACAGGCCTGAAGCTGGTCTGGACTACTTTGATCGCAGCCTATGCTGCTGCATCCCATTAAAACCACCGGTCCATTGCATGTCAATACGCCATGCAGCATTACAACGGTGCGGAGGCAGATTCTAGTGCCATTTATGGAAAAAATTTGCCGCAATATTCACGAAAAACTGTGGTATTGCACGAAGCAAAAAACTCACAAAAAATTCTGAATTCCCGTTTGATGGCGCATCTACCGGGCACGCGCACGTATTTCGGGGATTGCTTTCTGCAGGTAATACACCATAGACCATATGGTCAACACAGCGGCAGCCCATATCAGCCATACACCCCAGACCTTGGTGTCGATGATGCCAAACAGTGTGCCGTGGAATAGCAAGAAGGGAATTGCAACCATTTGTGCCACTGTCTTCAATTTGCCGATCATGTGCACAGCCACACTCTTGGATGCACCAATCTGCGCCATCCATTCACGCAGAGCAGAAATTGCGATCTCGCGCCCAATGATGATGAGGGCAACAAAAGCATCGGCACGCTGCAGGTGCACCAGTACCAGCACACACGCGCACACCAAAAATTTATCTGCCACAGGGTCCAGAAATGCACCAAACGAAGAGGTTTGATTGAGCTTGCGCGCCAGGTAGCCATCGAGCCAATCTGTCGCAGCAAACACGACAAACATGACAGTGGAGATAAGATTTTTGTCAACCGGCGGTGCCAGCGAGTCGGGCAAATAGAAGACACCCACAATGAGCGGGATCGCGAAAATTCGCGTCCACGTCATGATGGTTGGTATGGTCATAAACATGGGGCGATTGTGGCATGGCTAGTGCAAAGCCCGATAAATTTCCTCAGCAAGCTCGCGTGAAATGCCGTCAACTGTTGCGATGTCGTCAGCACTTGCCAGTGCCACGCCGCGCACCCCGCCAAAGCGTTGTAACAATTTTGCCCTGCGCTTGGGACCAATGCCGGCTATCTCTTCAAGCTTGCTACCACCAACGCGTACCTTGGCGCGTTGCGCTCGCATGCCGGTGATGGCAAAGCGGTGCGCTTCGTCGCGAATCTGGGCAACCAGCATCAGGGCGGCGGAATCGGCACCCAGATAGACTTTGTCGCGCCCGTCGGCAAACACCAGCTCTTCAAGGCCAACTTTTCGGCCCTCCCCTTTTTCCACCCCCACGATCAGCGACAGATCTAAACCCAACTCGGTAAACACTTCGCGCGCCATGGCCACTTGCCCTTTGCCGCCGTCCACCAGCACCAAGTCGGGCAGGCGACCTGTTCCCGACGGCGTCTGGCCCGCATGTTTTGCTTCTTGCAGCGCTTCGGCCAACTTGCTGTAGCGCCGGGTCAAAACCTGTCGCATGGCCGCGTAGTCGTCACCCGCCGTAACGCCTTCGATGTTGAATCGCCGGTACTCTGCGTTTTGCATCTTGTGGTGGTGGAAGACAACGCAAGAAGCTTGCGTTGCCTCACCCGCTGTGTGGGAAATATCGAAACACTCCACGCGCAACGCATCCAGATCGTCCATGACCACATCCAGCGCCTCTGCCAGCGCGCGGGTGCGCGCTTGCTGTGATCCTTCTTCTGCCAACAGGCGGGATAGTTGCAAGGCCGCGTTGGTTTGCGCCATGTCAAGCCATGCGCGGCGCTGTTCACGGGGTTGGTGAATGGCGGTCACTTTGAAGCCCACCTGTTCGGAAAGGACCTTCAGCAACTGCCTGCTAACCGGCTCACTAACGATCAGCGTTGCAGGCATGGGGACGTCAACATAGTGTTGCGACAAAAAGGCCTCCAACACCTGCACCTCGACCGAGTCAACGCGGTACGGGTT
Organism: uncultured Rhodoferax sp.; assembly: GCA_964468905.1. Lineage (GTDB taxonomy): Bacteria > Pseudomonadota > Gammaproteobacteria > Burkholderiales > Burkholderiaceae_C > Allorhodoferax. The sequence goes on from CAYXWW010000186.1 coordinate 4,379, forward strand.
GCCTGCGTCACCATCTCCACCATCTCCACCATCTCCACCATCTCCACCATCTCCACCATCTTCGTCTGATGCAGTCAAGCCTGCGGCCTCTTCGACATGAACAGGAAAATAAGGCCTGTCCCCAAGGTGCCGTCCACCGCGCACCATGGCCAGATTCACGCAGGCCCGTCCACCCTGCACTTTGACCGCCAGAATATCGACATCCCGGTCTTCCACGTTGTCCATAGCTTGCTGGTGCAGCACGTTTGACAAGGCGGCCACCTGGTTGCGTAATTCCGCAGCCTGCTCAAACTCCAGCTTGTCGGAGTGCGCCATCATGCGGGATTCGAGATGCTTCATCACCTCTTGCGCGTCGCCACGCAAAAACTTTTCGGCATTTGCCACATCGGCGGCGTAGTCTTGTGCCGAAATGTGCCCGACGCAAGGTGCTGAGCAACGCTTGATTTGGTACAACAGACAGGGGCGGGAGCGATTGTTAAACACCGGATCTTCGCAAGTGCGAAGGCGAAACACTTTTTGCATCAGCAAGATGGCTTCTTTCACTGCCCAAGCGCTGGGGTACGGGCCAAAGTAGCGGTGCTTTTTTTCTACACCACCGCGGTAGTACGACACGCGGGAAAAATCCGCAGCGTCAGGCGCCGTGGCTGGTGTATTGGCCGGGCCCTGGTCTGAACGCGCAGTTGGATTGCGCCGCGATGAGGACACCACACCTGTCATCTTGAGGTAGGGGTAGCTCTTGTCGTCCCGAAACAAGATGTTGTACTTGGGGTTCAACGTTTTGATGAGGTTGTTTTCCAGCAGCAGTGCCTCGGCCTCGGAGCGCACCACGGTGGTTTCCATCCGCACAATCTTGCTCACCATATGGCCGGTGCGCGTGCCGCCATGGTTTTTCTGGAAATAGCTGGAGACCCGCTTCTTCAAGTTGATCGCTTTGCCCACGTAGAGCAGTTGGCCCTGCACGTCGAAATAGCGGTACACCCCCGGCAAGGCGGGGAGCGAGGCCACGTCACGCAACAATTCTTCGGGATGGGGTTCAGGCATGGGACGTATTGTGTCGTTAATCTTGGCTCTACGGATAGGGTGATGGTCCAGTATTGGCTTGTAGCCTGATCGACCGTTGTGCTTCTTTTTGTATGCGGGATGGGTTGGCGGGGCCGGTGGCACGGGCCAAAAGCGCTACAAACTTCATAGCCGTTAACACAATGAATACGAGGGCTATAGGTCTATTTGACTTACAAACCTCCCCAAAAGGCGGGTGGCGTGGTAGGCGGGCGCAGGCCGCACTTGCGGTTGCAACAGACCCGGCACACCAACCACCGCGTTGACGCAGCAACCGAGGCAAACCCACAATAGCCGCCCGCGACGCGAGCCGCAGAACGCCTGCCACGTCGCCCGCCGCGCGCAGTTCTTTCGTGCGCCACAAACACAAAGAACGTGGTGGCACACGCTGCCCCACAGAACCTCGCCACTTCACAGCCCCAGTCCCTGTAGCACCCCAGTTCCAAAATCCATCGTTTACAAGGTAGACAATCAAGCCCATGTCTCTGCTCGCCAAACAGCACCCCACACCCACGCCAACCCATCACTTGCTATGGGACATGTTCTGCCGCGTGATCGACAACTTTGGCGACCTGGGCGTGTGCTGGCGGCTGTGTGCCGATTTGGCTGCGCGCGGGCACACGGTGCGCCTGTGGGTGGATGACGCAAGCGCATTGCAGTGGATGGCACCCGGCGCGCTAGATGACACATGGCCCGGAGTACAGGTGTTGGGCTGGGAGGAGTCCGCAGACACAGCCACACTGGCCAGCCTATCGCCCGCCGACGTGTGGATTGAAGGGTTTGGCTGCGAAATTGCTACTGAATTTATAGCTGCTTACGCACATTCCACGAGGGCTGCAGGCCATAAACACTGCAAGCCACCAGTGTGGATCAACCTGGAATACTTATCCGCAGAGAGTTATGTAGAGCGTTCGCACGGCTTGGCGTCTCCCGTGATGCATGGACCCGCCAAGGGCTGGAGCAAACATTTTTTCTACCCAGGCTTTACCGCGCGCACCGGCGGGCTGCTGCGCGAGCCCAATCTGCTGGCGCGCCAACATGCGTTTGCTAGCAGCAATCGCGTCGCCTGGCTGCAGCAACATGGCATTACTACACAGCCGGGGGAACGGTGGGTATCGCTGTTCTGCTACGAGCCGCCTGCCCTGGTGCCAATGCTGGCGCAATTGGCGCAACTCCCCGGCCCCACGCGCTTGTTGGTCACAGCCGGGCGTGCCACCGCCGCCGTGCGGGCGGCGCTTTCAGATCAAGCTGAGCACCAACCCATTAACAAAAATGGCCTCCAGCCCTCGTGGAATGGGCGTGAGCAGCTATCAATTTCATACCTCCCAACTCTCACGCAGCCTGACTTTGACCATCTTCTGTGGGCCTGTGACCTGAACTTCGTGCGCGGCGAAGACTCGCTGGTGCGGGCGCTATGGGCGGGCAAGCCCATGGTGTGGCATATCTACCCGCAGGACGACGGTGCCCATGGCCCCAAGCTTGATGCGTTTCTGGACGCCATTGACGCACTTGCAAGCTTGCGCAACTTTCACTATGCATGGAACGGTCTGCACCCGTTGGGCGAATCAAGCACGCTGCCCGCCATCGACCTGCAAGCCTGGTCTCGCACCCTGCTGGCGGCACGTGAACAGCTGCTGCAAATGGACGATCTGACAACGCAGCTGGTCCATTTCGTGCAGAAAAAACGGTAAAATTCGAGGCTTTGCTGAATTTGCCCGCTAGCCGAGTTAAATCAAGAAATTTCAACCAACAAACAAAATAAATTTATGTCTAA